>NZ_JBEXNW010000004.1:0-403763 GCF_040611295.1 Streptomyces sp. NPDC002935 | reverse complement strand
AGCAGCCCGCACCACCGGCGAAGCCGGGACGGTTCTGGAAGATGCAGGAGCCCTCGTACGGGCGGGTCTGGCGGTCGCCGTCGGCGGTCGCCCTCGTCGCCGCGGTGGGCGTCGGTACCTGGCTCGCCACCTCCGGCGACGACGCCGACGCGACACCCCAGGACACCAGGAACTCGGCCCCGGCCTCCCCGTGACGCCCCAGGGGTGACGCGGGTCCCCGGCGGGCGCGGCCATGGCCCCGGGGGCAGGGCGGAGGCCCCTCGGGGGCGAGGGGCGGGCCCCGGTTGCCGTAGCCGTTACGCTGGAGGCGTGGCAGTCGTCGATGTATCCGAAGAGCTCAAGTCCCTCTCCTCGACCATGGAGTCGATCGAGGCCGTCCTGGACCTCGACAAGCTGAGGGCAGATGTCGCTGTGCTCGAGGAGCAGGCGGCCGCGCCGTCCCTGTGGGACGACCCGGACGAGGCGCAGAAGATCACCAGCAAGCTGAGCCACCTCCAGGCGGAGGTCAGGAAGGCCGAGGCGCTCCGGTCGCGCATCGACGATCTGAGCGTGCTCTTCGAGATGGCCGAGGAGGAGGACGACCCGGACACCCGTGCCGAGGCCGACATCGAGCTCGTCTCCGTCAAGAAGGCGCTGGACGAGATGGAGGTCCGCACGCTCCTGTCCGGCGAGTACGACTCCCGTGAGGCCGTCGTCACCATCCGTGCCGAGGCCGGCGGCGTCGACGCCTCCGACTTCGCCGAGAAGCTCCAGCGCATGTACCTGCGCTGGGCCGAGCGCCACGGCTACAAGACGGAGCTCTACGAGACCTCGTACGCGGAAGAGGCGGGCATCAAGTCCACCACCTTCGCCGTCCACGTGCCCTACGCGTACGGCACGCTCTCCGTGGAGCAGGGCACGCACCGGCTGGTGCGCATCTCGCCTTTCGACAACCAGGGCCGCCGCCAGACCTCCTTCGCCGGTGTCGAGATCCTGCCGGTCGTCGAGCAGACCGACCACATCGAGATCGACGAGTCGGAGCTCCGGATCGACGTGTACCGCTCGTCCGGTCCCGGCGGCCAGGGCGTCAACACCACCGACTCCGCGGTGCGCCTGACCCACCTGGCCACCGGCATCGTCGTCTCGTGCCAGAACGAGCGGTCGCAGATCCAGAACAAGGCCTCGGCCATGAACGTTCTGCAGGCCAAGCTGCTCGAGCGGCGCCGGCAGGAGGAGCAGGCCGCGATGGACGCCCTCAAGGGCGACGGCGGCAACTCCTGGGGAAACCAGATGCGTTCGTACGTCCTGCACCCGTACCAGATGGTCAAGGACCTGCGCACCGAGTTCGAAGTCGGCAACCCCGAGGCCGTGTTCGGCGGCGAGATCGACGGTTTCCTCGAGGCCGGAATTCGCTGGCGCAAGCAGCAGGAGAAGTAGACACCCGCGAGGCGCGATGAGGGTGTGCGACTTCCGTCCCTCTGGAAACCTCTTTGTCGACAAGGCAACTGCCGTCCATCGGACGGCAGTTGCCTTTGTTGTGGGGGTTGTCTGGGTTTTACGTCACAGTCGCATGTTCGTACGGCAGGCAAACGATGTTGTTTCCGGACATCGCGTACGCAACGACCTTGACGATGCTTTGAAATCTGGGAAGGGTGACGTGTGGCATGCGTATCTCCGGGGCGCATGTGAACCGGGGGGCCGAGCGAAGCTTCCTGTGACGCCGTGGCCCCGGGCGCTGCTCCATTGACGATCAGCTACTGGGGGTAGCAGGCAGATGACCAAGAAGACGCGGATCCGCGTGGCGCGGATAGCCGCAGGTGCAGTGATTGCCGCCGGCGCTTCGCTGACCGCGGCGGGTGCCGCTTCGGCGCTCGACCTCAATGTCGGCGTCAGCGTGAACGGCGCCGACGACCCGACCCCGACGCCCACCGAGACGGGCATCCCGACCGAGCCCACGGAGGAGCCGACCGAGCCCACCGAGGAGCCCACGGAGCCCACGGAGGAGCCGACCGAGCCCACCGAGGAGCCGACCGAGCCCACCGAGGAGCCCACGGAGCCCACGGAGGAGCCGACTCAGCCCACCGACGAGCCCACCGAGGAGCCCAGCTCCGGCACCAGCTCCGCGCCCGCCGAGGGCAACACCGGGGGCACGGGCGGCGGCGGCAACAACGCCGACCCCAACGGTGGATCCTCCACCCAGGAAGAGGGCTCCTCGGCCCTCACCGACACGGGCTCGGACACCGAGGCCCAGGGCAAGAACGACGGTGAGCTGGCCGAGACCGGTGCCGGTCAGACCACGTTCCTGCTCATCGGTGCCGCCACGATGATCGCCGGTGGTATCGGCTTCCGCCTGCTGCCGCGCCTCGCCGGCGGCCGCGGCGGTGCCACCGCCTGACGCACACGCGCAGGACGAAGGGCCCGGAGCAGCTCGCTCCGGGCCCTTCCTCACGTCATGGGCAGGTCAGCGCCGCGGCGCCGTCCGCACGGCTCTCACACCGTCTGGTGGGCCACCAGCGCCAGCGCCGCGATCAGTACCGCGAGCAGCGCGATCAGTGCCATGGGGTTCATTCCCGCGAAGGGGCTCTCCTGCTGGAGCCGCTCCCGGTTCGCACGGCAGACGCGGCAGCGGCCCTCGCTGACGGGCGCCGCACAGTTAGCGCATACCAATCGGTCGTACGTCATGCGCTGGCCCTCCTTGCGCCGTCTCCGCGTACGCAACGTTCTCGCGTACACATCGCTCTCTTAACGCTGCGGGGAACGCAACCGTTCCCCTACCACTGTGCCAGGTTCCGCGGATTTAGGCGCGGCTCGCCTTATCCTGCCCCGTCCGGAGTGCCGCCAGCCGCTCGGATCCGGGGTGAAACGCGCCTCAGATCTGTGACAAAAAGTGCAAGCCTCGCGCAACCCCGTACGCCGACTGCGCTCGCCCACCCGGTTCGCGTATGGTCACGCACACCTACCCCCGGCGACCCGTGGTGCATCCGTGATCCGATTCGACAACGTCTCCAAGGTCTACCCCAAGCAGACCCGCCCCGCTCTCAGGGATGTCTCCCTGGAGATCGAGCGCGGAGAATTCGTGTTCCTCGTGGGGTCCTCCGGCTCCGGAAAGTCCACCTTCCTGCGGCTGATCCTCCGCGAGGAGCGGACCAGCCACGGTCAGGTGCACGTCCTGGGCAAGGACCTCGCGCGCCTCTCCAACTGGAAGGTGCCGCAGATGCGCCGCCAGCTGGGGACCGTGTTCCAGGACTTCCGGCTCCTGCCCAACAAGACGGTCGCCGAGAACGTGGCCTTCGCCCAGGAGGTCATCGGCAAGTCCCGCGGCGAGATCCGCAAGTCCGTGCCCCAGGTGCTCGACCTCGTCGGCCTGGGCGGCAAGGAGGACCGGATGCCCGGCGAGCTGTCCGGTGGTGAGCAGCAGCGTGTGGCCATCGCGAGAGCCTTCGTGAACCGGCCCAAGCTCCTCATCGCCGACGAGCCGACGGGAAACCTCGACCCGCAGACCTCTGTCGGCATCATGAAACTGCTCGACCGGATCAACCGGACGGGCACGACGGTCCTGATGGCCACGCACGACCAGAACATCGTGGACCAGATGCGCAAGCGCGTCATCGAGCTGGAGCAGGGCCGTCTCGTCCGCGACCAGGCGCGCGGCGTCTACGGCTACCAGCACTGATCATCGTCCACGGAAAGGTCTGAGGAAGACGCCATGCGCGCGCAGTTCGTTCTGTCGGAGATCGGTGTCGGTCTCCGCCGCAACCTGACCATGACCTTCGCGGTCGTCGTCTCGGTCGCCCTCTCACTCGCCCTGTTCGGCGGCTCGCTCCTGATGAGCGACCAGGTGAGCACCATGAAGGGCTACTGGTACGACAAGGTCAACGTCTCGATCTTCCTCTGCAACAAGAGCGATGCCGAGTCCGACCCCAACTGCGCCAAGGGCGCGGTGACCAGCGACCAGAAGAAGCAGATCCTCGCCGACCTGGACAAGATGTCCACGGTGGTGCAGAAGGTCGCCTACGAGTCCTCGGACCAGGCGTACAAGCACTACAAGGAGCAGTTCGGCGACTCCCCGCTGGCCAGTTCCCTCACGCCGGACCAGATGCAGGAGTCGTACCGGATCAAGCTGAAGGACCCGGAGAAGTACCAGGTCATCGCGACCGCCTTCGACGGCCGTGCCGGCGTGCAGTCCGTGCAGGACCAGAAGGGCATCCTGGACAACCTCTTCGGGCTCCTCAACGGCATGAACTGGGCCGCGCGCGCGGTGATGGCGATGATGCTCGTCGTCGCGCTGATGCTGATCGTCAACACGGTGCGCGTCTCGGCGTTCAGCCGGCGGCGCGAGACGGGCATCATGCGCCTCGTCGGCGCCTCCGGCTTCTACATCCAGGCGCCGTTCATCGCGGAGGCCGCGGTCGCCGGACTCATCGGCGGCGGTGTCGCCTGCGGCTTCCTGCTGGTCGCCCGGTATTTCATCATCGACCACGGGCTGGCCCTGTCCGAGAAGCTGAACCTGATCAACTTCATCGGCTGGGACGCCGTGTTGACCAAGCTCCCGCTCATCCTCGCGACGAGCCTGCTGATGCCCGCGCTTGCGGCTTTCTTCGCGTTGCGCAAGTACCTGAAGGTGTGACGCATGCCAAGAGGGCCGTGCCGCCAACCGGCGGTGCGGCCCTTCGCGTTGTCCTAGACTCACCGGCATGTCAGGCCGTGACCTGTTCTGCGAGCCCCGCCGCATCCGCCGCGGGGCGGCCCTGACGTTGGTGTTCGCGAGTGTCCTCGTCGCCGGCGCGGCGACCGGATCGTTCTCGGACCCCGGCCGGAAGACCCCGGCCGGCACGCCCCGTTCGGCGTCGGCACGCCACCACGACGAGGTCACCGACGCCGCCGCCGAGGCGATGGCCGACGGCAAGTCCCCCATGGAGGCCGCCGAGCGCGCCGTCAGCCGCAGCGGCGACCGCTGGGGCGCCGTCTACTCCCAGGGCGAGTACGAGGAGTTCGAGGAAGCCCTCGACGGCCAGTACACCGGCGTCGGCCTGTGGGCACGCCGCGAGCGCGACGGCCGGATCGAGGTCACCCGCGTCCGGTCGGGCTCGCCCGCCGCCGCGGCGGGCATCCGCAAGGGCGACCGCCTGATCACCGTCGACGGCGCGAAGGTGGACGGCCGGCCGGTCACCGAGGTCGTCTCCTTACTGCGCGGGGACGCCGACGACGCGGACGCCGGCACGAAGGTCTCCCTCGGCCTGGAGCGCGGCACGCAGTCGTGGAGCCGGACCCTGCGCCGCGCCAGGCTCTCCACGGACTCCGTGACCGTCAGCAGGCTTCCCGGCGAGGTCACCATGATCAAGGTCGACGCCTTCACCAAGGGCGTGGGCGACGCCGTACGGTCCGCCGTCGGCCGGGCACCGGGCCGGGCCGGGATCGTTCTCGACCTGCGCGGCAACTCGGGCGGTCTGGTCACCGAGGCCGTCACCGCCGCCTCCGCCTTCCTCGACGGCGGCCTCGTCGCCACGTACGACGTGAACGGAGCCCAGCGCGCCCTGCACGCCGACTCCGGCGGCGACACCACCAGACCCCTGGTCGCGCTCGTCGACGGCGGCACGATGAGTGCGGCCGAGCTGCTCACCGGGGCCCTCCAGGACCGCGGGCGCGCGGTCGTCGTGGGTTCCAGGACCTTCGGCAAGGGCTCGGTCCAGATGCCGAGCCGACTGCCCGACGGCTCCGTCGCCGAGCTGACCGTCGGCCACTACCGCACCCCCGCGGGGCGCTCCGTCGACGGCCGGGGCATCACCCCCGACCTCGAGGCGGACAAGAAATCGCTGGAGCGGGCCGAGACCGTGCTGAGCGGGCTCGGGGACCCTTCGTGACCTCCGGACCGCGGGCCCGGTAATCGGCTTTCCCCCAGACCCCCCTGTAGTGCGAAAATGGCCAGCACTATGAGCAAGGGAATGTACGTACCGAAGGAGTCCCAGCCCAAGCAGGGCGGCCAGGGCTCCGGCAAGGCCAAGGACGGCAAGCGCAAGATCGTCGCGCAGAACAAGAAGGCGCGGCACGACTACGCGATCATCGACACCTTCGAGGCCGGGCTCGTCCTGACCGGCACGGAGGTGAAGTCGCTGCGCCAGGGGCGCGCCTCGCTGGCCGACGGCTTCGTCCAGATCGACGGGAACGAGGCGTGGCTGCACAACGCCCACATCCCGGAGTACAGCCAGGGCACCTGGACGAACCACACCGTGCGCCGCAAGCGCAAGCTCCTCCTGCACCGCGAGGAGATCGACAAGCTGGAGGCGAAGACCCAGGAGACGGGTCACACGATCGTGCCGCTCGCCCTGTACTTCAAGGACGGCCGGGCGAAGGCGGAGATCGCGCTCGCCCGAGGCAAGAAGGAGTACGACAAGCGGCAGACCCTGCGGGAGAAGCAGGACCGGCGGGAGTCGGACCGCGCGATCGCGGCCGCCAAGCGGAAGCAGCGCGGCGAGTAGCGCGGCGAGTGGCGTGGCCGGTCCGGCGGGCCCGAGGGAATAGGCTGGCACCGTCGTGCGCTGGTCACGTAGGATGGCAGCGCACCTCACAGCGGGTGCGAGGTTCCTCCTCGGAGGAGCCGAGCTTTGAAAAATCAACATGGGGATGATCGGTTTCGACAGCGGCTGTTGAAGCAGGGGAAGCGTGTCGAGGAAGCGGCAATGATCTCGTTAACCATATGTCGCAAAAAATAATCGCCAATTCCAAGAGCGATTCCCAGTCCTTCGCCCTCGCTGCCTAATAAGCAGTGAGTGAGGGACCCTTAATGGGTGTCAGCCCGGGAGTGTTCCCGACCCGGATCCTGGCATAATCTAGGGGACTAAACCACTGAGCCCGGTCACGGGGTTCGGTGGGAAATCAAACAGTGACTGAGCCCGTCGGCGACTTGTTCGCGTGATCGCCGGGGCTGAGAAAATCGCAGCGAACTGCACACGGAGAAGCCCTGATTTTGCACCGTTGGACGCGGGTTCGATTCCCGCCATCTCCACTCATCCCATGTTCCAATTGAATATCGTGACGAAGGCCCCGCTGCTCAGGCAGCGGGGCCTTCGTGCGTCCCGTGTCACGGGCCAGGGTCAGCGCAGGGTGAACGTCGACAGACGCAGGTCCCCGCTCAGCACCAGGTAGACGTCCTGGCGTCCCTTCGGCGCGTCCGTCAGGGCGGCGGACACCGTCTCGTAGGCGTACGGCGACGAGGTGCCGTCCGGGTGTGCCGTGCCGAGGAGGGTCCCGGTGGGGGAGCCGAGGCGGACCTCGACGGTGCCGGCCCCGCCGGCCACACTTGCGCTGAACTCCGTTGCCCTGTCGACCGGTTCGGTGTCCGCGAACTTCAGCCACGCGCCGTCGGCCGTCGAACCCACCGCCGTGCCGCGTGCCTTCGACTCGTCGACGAGACGGATGCCGGCGTAGTCGTCGAAGTTCTCGGCACGGGTGGTGCGGCCGAGGTCTCTGGGCGGGATCGTCTCGCCCCGCACCTGAACGGCCGTACGGGAGCGGATGTCGGCCGCCGACGCGCCGGCCAGCACGTCGTACGTCCCGCTCTCCACCACCCACCGCGAGCGCGTGACATCCCAGTGGGCCAGGTCCTTCGTGCGCAGCGGCAATCTCACGGTCTTCGTCTCGCCCGGCTTCAGCGCCACCCGCGCGTACGCCTTCAGCTGCTTCAGCGGCTGTTTGTCGCGTGACACCCGCTGGTGCGTGTAGAGCTGGACGACCTCGTCGCCGGCCCGCCTGCCGGTATTGGTCACCGCGACCTCGTAACCGCCGTCGACGCGTTTCGGCGCGCCGTAGCGGAACGAGGTGTACGACAGGCCGTGGCCGAAGGGATAGAGCGGGCGGCCCGTGAAGTACTGGTAGGTGCGCGCCGACTTGATGATGTCGTAGTCGAGGATCGACGGCAGGTCCGACTCCGAGCGGTACCAGGTCTGGGTGAGGCGGCCGGACGGGTTCGCGTCGCCGTAGAGCAGATCGGCGAGGGCGTTGCCGGTCTCCTGGCCCGCGTGCGTGGTCCACAGGAGCGCGGGGACCTCGTCCTGGAGGGAGCCGAGGGTGGTCGGATAGCTGTTCTCGACGACCACGACCGTCTTCGGGTTGGCCGCGTGCACCGCCCTGACCAGGGCTTCCTGGGAAGGGGCCAGGCCCATGTCGGTGCGGTCGTGGTCCTCACGGCCGTTGATCGAGGGCATCGAGCCGACCACCACCACCGCCGTGTCCCTGCCCTTCACCGCGGCCACGGCATCGTCGACGCCGCTACGGACGACCTCCTTGGCGTAGTGCGCCGCCTGCTCCTTGGTGACCAGACCGAGAGTGCCGTCGTCACCGGCCGGCCCGAGGTAGACGGGATTCGACCACCAGGACTCGCCGGTCTCGTAGCCGGCGTACCGGAGCAGGTACGTCCCGTCGTCCTGTCGCTCCAGCTTGAACTGCTGCTGCACGAACCAGCCGTTGGGCTGGACCTGGTCGTTGACGAAGCCCGACCAGTTGTAGCCCACGTACTTCCCGTTCGCGGCCGAGCGCAGCGTCACGATGCCGGAGCCCCAGTCGAAGACGTCGAACTGGGAGGCCGTGCCGCTCTCCGCGCTCTCCCTCAGGGCGGCTCCCGCCTCGGAGGCCCCCGCCGTGACGTACCTCCCCGTCGCCGTGTCCCGCAGCGCGACGCGGTCGGCGCCCTCGCTGCTCGTCACCGGGGTGCCGAGTTTCGCCTCGATGCCCGCCCTGGGCGTGACCGCGTAGGGCAGGGTGCCCGAGTACCAGTCGGTGTAGAGGGTGTCGGCCAGCGGGCCGACGACGGCGACGTCCTTGGCCGAGGACGCCTTCAGGGGGAGCGCGTTGTCGTTCTTCAGCAGCACCGCCGCTTCGGTGGCCGCCTCACGGGCCAGCTTCCGGTGGGCCGGGCTGTCGATGACCGACGCGTCGATCGCTCCGTACTTCCCGCCGTTCGGGTCGAACTCGCCGAGCCGGACGCGGACGGCGAGGATGTGGGAGACGGCGGTGTCCACGTCCGACTCCTTCAACAGGCCCGTGGACAGCGCCGACTTGACGGCCGTGGTGGTCGGCTCCGGGTCCGCGCTGTTGTCCGTGAAGCTGTCGATGCCCGCCTTCAGCGCGGCCGCGTCGCCCTCGGCGAGCGTGGGGTAGTAGTTCTGGGTGGCGGGCAGCAGATTGCCGGGGGCGAAGGCGTCGGTGACGTTGAGGAGATCCCGGTCCGTCCAGCCGCGGACGACATCGTCCAGATCCGGACTGACCGTGTTGGGACGGCCGTTGACCAGGTTGTACGAGGACATGACGCCGGTCGCCGCGTCCGCCCGGACCGCCGGTGCGAAGGCCGCCTCGTCGTACTCGTGCAGGACGCGCGGCCGCAGGTCGGAGGACGTGGTCGCCCGGTGCGCCTCGTTGTTGTTGGCGAGGTAGTGCTTGAGCGTGGGCGCCGTCTTCAGATGGTCGGGGTCGCCGCCCGTCAGACCCTGGCCGTACGCCGTGGAGATCGAGCCGGTGAGATACGGGTCCTCGGAGTAACCCTCCTCGTTGCGGCCCCAGCGCGGGTCGCGCAGCAGGTTCACCACCGGCGCCCACAGGTTGAGGCCCCAGCCGTCCGGGCGCTCCCGCTGGAAGCCGCGCGCCTCGTCGCCGACCGCCGAACCGACCCGCTCGATCAGCGCCGGGTCCCAGGTCGAGGCGAGCCCGACCGCCTGCGGGAACACGGTGGCCTTCCCCAGCCAGGCGACCCCGTGCAGGGCCTCGGTCCCGGTCCGGAACGCCTGGATGCCGAGGCGGGGGACCGCGGGCTCGTACTGGTGGAGCAGGGAGATCCTCTCGTCGAGGGTGAGCCTGCCCAGCAGGTCGTCGACGCGGTCGGCGACGGGCAGCCGCGGATCGCGGAAGGGATAGGGGTACGGGGACGCGGCGGCGGGGCCCGCGGTGGTGGCCAGGCCCGCGATCAGCGCGAGGGCCACGGTCACCAGGGCCGCCGTTCCGGGTCTGCTTCTCTTCTTGTTGCCTTTCCGCATGACGCGTCTCCTCAGGAAGTCAGCGTGCGGGGTGCGGTGCTGGCGCGCTCGGTCATCCGGGGGGTGAGCAGGGTCGCCTCCGCGGCGGGCGTGCCGTTCAGCTTGCTCATCAGCAACTCGACCGCCCGTGAGCCCACTTCGGCGGACGGGATGGCGATGGAGGTGACCGGGACGCGCAGGCTCTCGGCGAGCTCGTCCGGGCAGATGGCGGTGACGGACAGGTCGGCCGGAACCCGCAGGCCGAGCTGCTCGAAGGCGTCGATCAGCGGCTCCAGGACCGGCTCGTTGTGCACGACGACGCCGGTCAACGCGGGCTGTTCGCGCAGAAGTCGCTCGGCGATCCGGCGGGCGGCGGCGGGCGAGGCCTCGCAGGGGTGGACGGAGGAGGCGAGGCCGCCCCGGTCGGCGGCGGCCGTGAACCCCTGCACCACCCGCTGGGCGAACGCCGTGCCGCGCACATACACCTCCGGCGGCGACCCGACCAGCGCGACGACCCGGTGCCCGAGTCCCGCGAGCCGCTCCACGCACAGCGCACCGGCCGCCTTGAAGTCCAGGTCGATGCAGGTGAGCCCGTCGGCGGCGGCCGGGAACCCGATCAGTACCGACGGGCGGTCCAGTGCGCGCAGCAACGGCAGCCGGGGATCGTGGAGCTGGACGTCCATCACGATCAGCGCGTCCACCAGCGCGGTGTCCGCGACCCGGCGCAGCCCGTCCTCGCCCTCCTCCTGGGTGAGCAGCAGGACGTCGTGGTCGTGCAGCCGGGCCGCCGTCACCACCGACACCGCGAACTGCATCACCACCGGCACATGGATGCCCGCCCGCAGCGGGACGACCAGCGCGAGGACGTTCGACCGGCTGCTGGCCAGCGCCCTGGCCCCCGCGTGCGGACGGTAGCCCAGCCGGCGGATGCTCTCCTCGACGCGTCGCCGGGTCGCCTCGGAGATCGGCCGTTTGCCGCTGAGGGCGTAGGAGACGGTGCTGGGGGAGACCCCGGCGTGCCGCGCCACATCGGTGATCTTGACCATCACTCGGACTCCAGCTCCAGGGAGAGGAAGCCCGTCCCGGCCCGGGCCCGGACCTCGCGCCCGCCCGCGGCCAGCCCCCAGGGGGCCGAGGGATCGGTGCAGGACGCGCGCAGGGTGTCCCCCTCGCGTACGACGATGAAGGTCACCCCGCCGACCGGCACCGTCACCCGGGCGCCCCGTTCCAGGCCGTACGCGCGCAGGGTGACCCCGTCGGCGTGGTCGTAGTCGGGGCGGTCGTCCACCGCGCCCACCGGGATCACCGCGCCCGGCCGCACGAGCAGCGGCACGCTTCTGAAGCCGTGCCGCTCGCGCACCCAGCGCGGTCCGGTCACCGGGGGCCCGCCGAGGTAGGGGGTCCAGGTGCCCTCGGGCACGTAGTACGAGACGTCCCCGTCGTCGCTGAAGACGGGCGCGACCAGCAGATCCGGACCGAGCATGTACTGCCGCTCCAGATGCGCGCACCCCGGATCGTCCGGGAACTCCAGGACCATCGCCCGCATCATCGGCACCCCCTCCGCGTGGGCGGTGCGGGCGGCCTCGTACAGATACGGCATGAGGCCGAGCTTCAGCCGGGTGAACAGCCGCAGGACCTCCACGGCCTCCTCGTCGAACAGCCAGGGCACCCGGTACGAGGACGAGCCGTGCAGCCGGCTGTGCGAGGACAGCAGTCCGAAGGCGATCCACCGCTTGAACAGCGCGGGGCTCGGTGTCCCCTCGAAGCCGCCGATGTCGTGGCTCCAGAACCCGAACCCCGACATGCCGAGGCTGAGCCCGCCGCGCAGCGACTCGGCCATCGACGCGTACGTCGCCTCGCAGTCGCCGCCCCAGTGCACCGGGAACTGCTGGCTCCCCGTGGTCGCCGAGCGGGCGAAGACGACGGCCTCGTGCTCCCCCCGGTGTTTGCGGAGCACATCGAACACGGTCTGGTTGTAGAGGTACGTGTAGTAGTTGTGCATCCGCTCCGGGTCGGCGCCGTCGGCGTACGCCACGTCCACCGGGACCCGCTCGCCGAAGTCGGTCTTGAAGCAGTCGACGCCCTGTTCGAGCAGTGCCTCCAGCTTCGAGGCGTACCACTGCCGGGCGTCCGGGCTGGTGAAGTCGACCAGCGCCATGCCCGGCTGCCACAGATCCCACTGCCAGACACTTCCGTCGGGCCGCCTGAGCAGATGCCCGAGGGCCCGCCCCTCGGCGAACAGCGGTGAGCGCTGTGCGATGTAGGGGTTGATCCAGACGCAGATCCGCAGACCCTTGTCCTTCAGCCGCGTCAGCATGCCCTCCGGATCGGGGAACACCCGCGGATCCCACCGGAAGTCGCACCAGTTGAACTCGCGCATCCAGAAGCAGTCGAAGTGGAAGACGGACAGCGGGAGTTCGCGCTCCCGCATGCCGTCGATGAAGGAGGTGACGGTGTCCTCGTCGTAGGAGGTGGTGAAGGACGTCGACAGCCACAGGCCGAAGGACCACGCGGGCGGCAGGGCCGGACGCCCGGTGAGGGCCGTGTACGTGCGCAGGATGTCCTTCGGGGTCGGGCCGTGGATGACGTAGTACGTCAACTGCTGGGTCTCGGCGCTGAACTGGACCCGCGAGACCGCCTCGGAGCCGACCTCGAAGGAGACCCGCCCCGGGTGGTCGACGAAGACGCCGTAGCCCGCGTCCGTCAGATAGAACGGCACGTTCTTGTAGGCCTGTTCGGTCGCCGTTCCGCCGTCCGCGTTCCACATGTCCACGACCTGGCCGTTCTTGACGAGCGGCCCGAACCGCTCGCCGAGGCCGAAGACCTGCGTGCCGACACCGAGGTTGAGCTGTTCGCGCAGATAGTGGGCGCCGGACGCGTCCCGCATGATGCCCATGGCCTTGGGGCCGCTGCTGGTGAGGACGCGGCCGTGCGCGAGGAAGTCGACGTGCCAGGGGGTGGTGCGAGAGACCCGGACGGACAGGGCGCCCGAGGTGAGGGTGGCGAAGCTGTCGTCGTACTCCGCGAGCGGTGTGAACTCGGCTGCGCGCAGCTCGAACCGGGGCCCCCGTGGTTCCTCGCCCTGGAAGTGGGTGAACGTGACGCCGATGACGTCGGGCATCGGCGCATGGGCGCTGATCGTCACGACCGGTCCCTTCAGCAGGTCGCCGCGGTGCCGGATGGGCTGGGTCGGCGCGTGGATCTCCAGGCCGCCGGGGCCCGAGGTCACGTCGAGGACCTCGACCGGGTGGGCCGCGGTGACACCCTCGCGCAGCAGCCAGTAGCCGTCCGTGAACTTCACTGTCGTCCCCCTCTACTTGACTGCGCCGACGGCGATACCGCGGGTCAGGGTCCGCTGGAAGAGCAGGAAGAAGACGATGGCGGGCAGGACGCCCAGCAGGGCGGCCGCGTTCGTCATCGTGGCGTCCATCAGACGCTGGCCCTGGAGGACACCGAGGGCCACCGACACCGTCTGGTTGTCGTTGGAGATCAGCATGACCAGCGGCAGCAGGAACTCGTTCCACGTCCAGATGAAGAAGAAGACGAGGAGCACGCCGATCGTGGGGCGGCTGACCGGGACGACGATCCGCCACAGCACCTGCCACTGGTTCGCCCCGTCGATCCGTGCGGCCTCGATGATCTCGCGCGGGAACCGCCCGAGGACGGAGGAGAGGAGGTAGGTGCCGAAGGCCGCCTGGATCACCGTGAACACGATGATCACGCTGAGCCTGGTGTCGTAGAGGCCGGCCTGCTTGCTCAGGTAGTAGACCGGGTAGACCAGCGCCTCCTGCGGCAGCGTGTTGGCGAGGACGAAGAAGGCGAGCACCCAGGTGCGGCCCCTGATCCGGCCGATGCCGATCGCGTACGCGTTGAGCACGGACAGGACGGCGGCCCCGACCGCCACCGAGCCGGAGATCAGGACCGAGTTGAGGAGCTTCCGCCCGAAGTCGACGCGCTGCCAGAAGTCCTTGAGGCCGTCGAGGTAGAGGCCGTGCGGGAGGCTGAGCGGGCCGTGCTCGGAGTACTCGGCGGGCGACTTGACCGCGTTGACCGCGACGACGGCGAAGGGCAGCACCATGAACAGCGCGCCGATGACGAGGGCCACGAGAACCGGGTAGCGACGGAGGGCTGTCATACGCGGATCCCTTCCTCGGCGTCCTCGGCGCGCGTCTGGAACCTCAGCCCGATCAGCGCCAGGGCCAGGATGATCACGGTCAGGACGGTGGAGATCGCGGCGCCGTAGCCGACCTGCGTCTTCTCGAAGAAGGTCGTGAAGGAGAAGTACGACGGCACGTCGGTGGCGCCGCCCGGGCCGCCCTTCGTCAGGACGTACACCGCTCCGAACACCTTCAGCGCGGCGATCGTGCACCACAGGAGGACGACGGAGATCTCCGGGCGGATCTGCGGCAGCGTGATGTGCCAGAACCGCCGCCACCAGCCCGCGCCGTCCAGTTCGGCGGCCTCGTGGAGCTGCGGGTCCACGCGTTGCAGCCCCGCCATGAAGACGACGAGCGGGAAGCCGATCTGCACCCACACCATCACGCCCATGACGCTGTACAGCGCGAGGTCGGGGTCGCCCAGCCAGTCCTGCTGCCAGGAACCGAGGCCGACGGCCTTGAGCAGTTCATTGAGCGATCCGTCGTCGGGCGCGAGGATCCAGCTCCACACGATGCCCGCGACGGCGATCGGCAGGACCTGGGGGAGGTAGAAGCAGGCGCGCAGCACGGCCGCCGTCCTCGTCCCGAAGTGCTGGGCGACGAAGTCGAACAGGGCGGCGGCGAGGACGAGTCCGAGGGCGGTCGGTACGAGGGCCATCGCGAGGACCATGAACAGGCTGTGCCGGAAGGACGCCCAGAACTCGGAATCGTCCATCAGGTCGCGGTAGTTGGCCAGACCCGACCAGTGGGGACTGCCGACCCCCTGCCAGTCGGTGAAGCTCACACCGGTGTTCATCAGGAAGGGGGCGACGACGACCACGAGGAACGCGACGAACCCGGGGAGCAGGAAGAGGGCGTAGGAGGTGCGGGGACGGCGCGGGCGGGTCGTGGGGCTGTGGTGCCCGCGGACGACCCGGCCGCCCCGCTCGACGGTGACCGTCATGTCTTCGGTACGCCCTTGTCGTACGCCTTCTGCAACGCGGACAGGTAGGCGTCCGGGGACTCGCTCCCGGTGATCAGCTTCTGGGTCTCCGAGACGAGGACGTCGTAGAAGCCGGCGACGGGCCAGTCGGGGTAGAAGGCCAGACCGTCCTTCCCGGAGAGCGTGTTGAAGTTCGCGAT
This sequence comes from Streptomyces sp. NPDC002935, assembly GCF_040611295.1. NCBI lineage: Bacteria > Bacillati > Actinomycetota > Actinomycetes > Kitasatosporales > Streptomycetaceae > Streptomyces > Streptomyces sp. NPDC002935. The sequence goes on along the minus strand of NZ_JBEXNW010000004.1, from coordinate 388,504 downwards.
CAGCGTCTTGGCCTGGGGGTCCGTGATGGCCGCGGGGTCGGCGGCCACCGGGACGCCGCCCTGGTTGCCCAGCAGGTTCTGGATCTTCTTCGACAGGGTGATGTCGATGAAGTCGTAGGCGAGGTCCTTGTTCTTCGCGCCCTTGGGGACGACCCAGAGGTTGCCGCCGGAGCCGAGGGTCAGATTGCTCTCGGGCCACAGGAAGGTGCCCCAGTCGAATGTGTTCTCCGTCTTGAAGCGGCCGTACCACCAGCTGCCGGAGAACAGGATCGGGCTCTTGCCCTGGATGAAGGAGACGCCCGCGTCCTCGGCCTTGAGCCCGCTGGACTTCTTGCCGATGTAGCCCTTCTTCACCCAGTCGGCGAACGTGGTCGCGGCGTACGTCCAGGCCGCGTCGTGGAAGTCGGTCCTGCCCTCGTAGAGCTCGAAGCTGTCGACCCAGGACCGGTCGGCCTTGGACAGGGCGAGCTGGTAGAGGTACTGCTGGGCCATGTACTCGGCGCCCGCGTTGGCGAGCGGGGTGATGCCCTTCGCGGCGAACGTGTCCATCGCGGACGTGAGTTCGGCCGATGTCGTGGGCTCGGCGATGCCGTACTTCTTGAAGAGGTCCTTGTTGTAGAAGACCATCGTGTACTCGGCGTAGTCCGGCACCCCGTACCACTTGCCGGAGCCCATGACCCCGTTGGTGTCGTACTGGCTGATGGTCCGCACTCCGCCGCTGATCTTCTTGTCCCAGCCGCGCTCTCTCACCTGGGCGGTGAGATCGGTGAGGAGCCCCTGCTTGGACAGGAGTCCGGCGGTCGCGTTGCCCTTGTTGTACTCCATGAGGTCGGGGGCGTCGTTCGAGTTGAGGACCATGGGCGCCGTCTTCTGGATCTGCTCGAAGCCCTTCTCCTCGAACTTCACCTTCACGCCCGGGTGTTGCGCTTCGAATTCCTTGATGGCCTCCTTCCAGGCCACCCCCATCGCACTGTCCGGCCCTTCGTAGTGCCACAGCTTCAGTGTCCTGCCGTCCGAGGAGCCACTGTCCGAGCCGCCGCAGGACGTCACCAGCAGGGCACCCGTCAAGGCCACCGCCACTGCCGCCGCCACACGCCTTCGTGTCGTCAACATCCACTGCCTCCAGAGGAGTTGGATGGGTATCGGGACCGTCACGCAGCGTTCGTCGAATCGTTTCGATGCGCGACGTCGAAGCGCTTCGACGGGGGAAGGTATGTGGGGGCTGTGGGTGCGTCAATGGGGTGCGCCGGAATTGGGGCAGGGGTTCGACGGGCCGGACGGCGGGGTGTCCGTCCCTGCGGGCTACGGGGTGTGCGCCGGGTGGATCTCAAGGCGGTGTTCCTGACGCCGCACCGCACCCGTCCTCGCGCCCAGCGCCGCGACGACGAACGCGACCGCCGCCGCCGCGACCGGCACCGTGTACCCCGCGGCCGGTGAGACGTGCTCCACCATCCACCCGCCGGCCGCCGAGCCCCCGGCTATCCCGCCCAGCAGCCCGGTCACCGCGAGGGTCATCCCCTCGTTCAGCCGGCCCTCGGGCGTGCGCCGCTGGACCAGCGTCATCCCGGTGACCATGGTCGGGGCGGTCGCCATACCCGCCACGAGCAGCGCCCCCGCGAGAACCGCGAGCGAGCCGGTGAGCCGGACGGCGAGCAGAGGCAGCGTCAGCAGGACCGCCATCACCCCGACACACAGCGCATACCGCCGCACGGGAAGCGAGGAGCCGGAGGAGGAGGCGCTCCCCGCGACGGCTCCGTAGAGCAGACCCGCCCCGCACGACCCCGCCGCCTGGAGGGCGAGAACCGCGCCCGCGGCCGACCTGTGTCCCTGCTGGTCCGCGAACGCGATCGTCACCACCTCCATCGCGCCGAAGACGGCGCCGGTGGCGAGGAAGGAGAGGAGCAGCGGGGGCATTCCGGGCGCGAGCACGGGCGACGCGGACGTCGTACGCGGCTGGGGCGGCGGCTCCGTCGAACGCTGCGCGGTGAAGAGCAGGACGCCCGTCATCAGCAGGGCGGACCCCACCAGCATGCCCGCCTCCGGAGAGAACGCCCCGCACAGCAGCGCCGCGAGCACCGGGCCCAGCATGAAGCACAGCTCGTCCGCCGCCTGCTCGAAGGAGTTCGCGGTGTGCAGCGCCGCCGCGTCGCCCTGGAGGAGGTGGGCCCAGCGGGCCCGGGACATCCCGCCCGTATTGGGGGTCGTGGCGGTGGCGGCGTACGCGGCGAACAGGGTCCAGTCGGGCAGGCCGAGACGTACGCACGCCACCAGCCCGATCCCGCCCAGCAGCGCGAAGGCCGTGGCGGGCACGGCCACCCGGGCCTGCCCGTGCCGGTCGACGAGACGCGCGGTCCCGGGAGCGACCACGGCCGTCGCCGCGAGCCCCGTCGCCGTGACGGCACCGGCGAGCGCGTACGAGCCCCGCGAGCTCGCGATCATGATCACCGCGCTCACGCTGAACATGCCCATGGGCAGCCGCGCGACAAGGTTGCCGAGGGTGAAGGCGCGGGTGCCGGGAAGCGCGAAGAGGCGGCGGTACGGGGAGAGCGGCGACATGGGTGAACCGTGGCCCGGCACCGTGCGAGCGGTCCAACACTTACTCCGTCGCGATTGACGCACCTGGGTTGTAGGTTCGCGTGATGCCTGGTCAACACCCCCTCCCCGGCCATCTGGACCCCCGTCTCCTGCGCGCGTTCCTCGCCGTCGCCGAAGAGCTGCACTTCACCCGCGCCGCTGCCCGGATGTATGTCGCCCAGCAGTCCCTCAGCCGCGACATCCGCCGGCTGGAGCGGGAGCTCGGGGTGGAACTGTTCGTGCGGACGACCCGGCAGGTGACCCCGACGGTGGACGCCGAGCGGCTGCTGCCGTACGCGCGCCGCGTACTGGAGGCGCACGACGCGCTGCTGGACGCCTTCGTGCGGCGCGGCGGCGAGGAGAGGCCGCTGCTCGTCGACGTCAATTCCCCCGGTCTGGTCTCCAGCCGCATCCTCGACCGGGCACGCGAACTCGCCCCCGGCAGCGAACTCATGGCCCGGTACGAAAGCGGGCTCACCGGCGCGGCCGCGGAGCTCCTCGCCGGCCGTCTGGACGCGTCGTTCGGCCGGTTCGCGGGACTCGACCCGGCCGTGCGGGCCCGGCTGGAGCAGCGGATCGTGCGCTACGAGCCGATGGCTGTCGTCCTGCCCGAGGACCATCCCCTCGCCGCGCTGGACGCGGTGCCGCTGGCCGCGCTCGCGGGCGAGACCGTGTACGCGGGGGCGGGAAACCCCCGGACACTGGAGTGGACCGACCTCGCACATCACCTTTTCGAGGGACGCGGGATCGCGCTCGCATCACCCGCGCCGGTGGCTGTCGGAGCGGACGAATTCCAGCGGATCATGGCGAAGAGGCGGAATCCGGTCCTTGCCGTGGTGGAGTTTCCGGCCATGCCCGGGACGGTGCTGAGACCCCTCGTCGACCCTGTTCCCCTGTCACCAGTGTCACTGGTGTGGCGCAAGGGGCTTGTCCATCCGGGAATCGATGCGCTCAAACGAGCTGCCGTCGAACTCGCGAGCGAAGAAGAGTGGCTCCTGAGTACCCAGGAAGGGTGGGTTCCAGCCACTGATGCGCGCATTTTCATGAGCCGTACATGAGACGTAACCACACGAGTCCCACCCATGCGCTACATTCTCTGTCCGGGCGCAGTGTGATATTGGGGGCGCTCGGGTCGGGTGGGGGCCCGACCCGGACGACATAGTGAGTATTTGCCCGGAGTCGTCGCGCACCCGTGAACTGTCCCGTGGGGGGATGCACGTGCGCGTTGAAAACTGGCGGAAAGAAGCCCAACCGGCTCGACGAGATGTCGATCAGGGGGACGGGCGAGTCGATCCGTCACCTGGGCTGGAAGCCAAGGAGTCGATCGCCTGGCCGAAGGCCGGCGGCAGAACGGCTTCGTGGCCGAATATGGGAGTTGGCATCAGTCCTGACCGTGGGGAACGCGCCGAGCGTGCAGTCGGCGGACGTTCCGAGCGAACCCCTGAGCCGGAGACCGAGCTGCTCGTGGGTCGCGCAGCGGAGACCGAGGCGTTCTCCGGCCGTGCGTCCGCGGCGGGATCGCCGTCCGGCCTCGCGCCCGGGGCATGGTTCACCGCCGACCGCCCGCCGTACGACGAGCCGTCCCTCGCCCGGACGTCGAAGGCGCGCCCGTTCTTCAGCGACGACCCCGAGACCGAGCTGCTCTCCGGACCCACGCCCGACCACGAGCGTTCTCTGCACTCTTCCTGGGAGAACCCCGACGACCCGGCGCACACCCATGACCCGCACGAGGTCACGGTGCAGCTCGACGGCGCGGGCCGCCAACTGGAGGACTGGCTGGTCCAGCAGGCCCAGGGCGCCCCGGCGACCCAGGAGGCCTCGGACGGCCCCGTCTTCGTCGACGAGTCCGGCCGCCGCAGCCGCCGCTTCCGCCGGCTCGGCATGCTCGTCGCCGTGGCCTGCGCGGTCTACGCCGTCGTCATCGTCGCCACGCTCCTGTCGGGCAACTCGAACGCGCCCTGGCTCCCGGTACCGGGCCAGGACGACCAGCCCGCCGGCCAGGTCGACACCTCGCCGCTGCCCTCGCAGTCGGTGAACCCGTCCGGCACCGGCGACGCCACCGCGCCCGGCGCCGCGGCGACGGCCAGTGACGGTACGACGCCCTCGCCGGGGTCGACGCCCACACCCGGGACCTCGGGCAAGGCCACCGCCCCCGGTGCCTCCAGCGACCCCGAGCCCAGTGCGTCGGCGACGAAGAAGCCGAAGCCCGGCGTCACCACCAAGGACCCGGACCCGGACCCCAACCCGTCCCTCCCGGTGGTCAACCCGCCCACCGACTCCAGCCCCTCGACCACCCCCGGCACCACGCCCGATCCCACGGAGACCGCGGGCACGGGCGGCTCCGCCGGAGCGGGGACAGGCACCGAGGCAGTGGCCTTCTCCGTCGTGGCACCCGTCGTGCAGATCCGTGTGGAGTCCGCGCAGTCGAGCGTCCCCAGCTCCCCGTACTCCCTCTCGTCCCCGGAGATCCTCCTCTGATGTCCCGCTCCAGACGTCACGGTCCTGCGTCCAGCGCGCCGGGCCATGGCACCGGTACCACCCCGAAGCAGGACGGCAACGCCCGGCGCCGACGCCTGCCCATGCGCTTCCTGCTGCCCACGCTCATCCTGGTCGCGCTGATGGCGATGCTCATGCTGCGCGGCTATGTGCACAGCGAGATCCTCGCCGACCACCGCATCCAGCCCGAGGCGGCCACCGACAAGGTGCCGGAGAAGATCCTCGACGGCGGCCCGGTCATCGACACCCGCAGCGGCCGCACGACCAGCCTGAGCGTCCCGGACCACCGTCTCGTCCTCACCTTCGACGACGGCCCGGACCCCACCTGGACCCCCAAGGTGCTGGACGTCCTCAAGGCGCACCACGCCCACGCGGTCTTCTTCGTCACCGGCACCATGGCCTCGCGCTACCCGGAGCTCGTCCAGCGCATGGTGAACGAGGGCCACGAGGTCGGCCTGCACACCTTCAACCACCCCGACCTGTCGTACCAGTCCAAGAAGCGCATCGACTGGGAGCTGTCGCAGAACCAGCTGGCTCTGGAGGGCGCGGCGGGCATCCGTACGTCCCTCTTCCGCCCCCCGTACTCCTCCTTCGCCGACGCCATGGACGACAAGTCCTGGCCGGTGACCCAGTACATCGGCACCCGCGGCTACATCACCGTCGTCAACAACACCGACAGTGAGGACTGGCAGAAGCCGGGCGTCGACGAGATCATCCGCAATGCCACGCCCAAGGGCGGCAAGGGCGCCATCGTCCTGATGCACGACTCCGGCGGCGACCGCCACCAGACCGTGCAGGCGCTGGACAGGTTCGTGCCCGAACTCCAGCAGCAGGGCTACGACTTCAAGAACCTCACCGAGGCGCTCAACGCTCCGAGCGCGCACACCCCGGTGACGGGCCTCGACCTGTGGAAGGGCAAGGCCTGGATCTTCCTGGTCCAGGCCTCGGAGAAGATCACCGACGTCCTGGTCGTCGGCATCGCGATCATCGGCGTGCTGGTCTTCACCCGCTTCGGCCTGATGCTCCTGCTCTCCGCCGCACACGCCCGCCGGGTTCGCCGCAAGGGTTTCCGCTGGGGCCCGACACCGATCACCGAAAAGGTGTCGGTGCTGGTCCCGGCGTACAACGAGGCCAAATGCATCGAGAACACGGTGCACTCCCTCATGGCGAGCGAACACCCCATCGAGATCATCGTCATCGACGACGGATCGAGCGACGGCACCGCCCGCATCGTCGAGGACCTGCGCCTGCCGAACGTACGCGTCGTGCGCCAGCTCAACGCCGGCAAGCCCGCGGCCCTCAACCGGGGTCTGGCGAACGCCGGCCACGACATCATCGTGATGATGGACGGCGACACCGTCTTCGAACCCGCGACCGTCCGCGAACTCATTCAGCCCTTCGCCGACCCGCAGGTCGGGGCGGTCGCGGGCAACGCCAAGGTCGGCAACCGCGACTCCCTCATCGGCGCCTGGCAGCACATCGAGTACGTGATGGGCTTCAACCTGGACCGTCGTATGTACGACATCCTGCGCTGCATGCCGACGATCCCGGGCGCGGTGGGAGCCTTCCGCCGCTCCGCCCTGGAGCGCGTCGGTGGCATGAGCGACGACACGCTCGCCGAGGACACCGACATCACGATGGCCCTCCACCGGGACGGCTGGCGCGTCGTCTACGCGGAGAAGGCACGGGCCTGGACAGAGGCCCCGGAGTCCGTCCAGCAGCTCTGGTCCCAGCGCTACCGCTGGTCGTACGGCACCATGCAGGCGATCTGGAAGCACCGCCGGGCGCTGGTCGAGCGAGGCCCGTCGGGCCGCTTCGGCCGGGTCGGCCTCCCTCTGGTCTCCCTCTTCATGGTCCTGGCCCCGCTGCTCGCGCCCCTGATCGACGTCTTCCTCCTGTACGGCGTCGTCTTCGGCCCGACCGAGAAGACGATCATCGCCTGGCTCGGCGTCCTCGCCGTCCAGGCGGTGTGCGCGGCGTACGCGTTCCGCCTGGACAAAGAGCGCATGACCCATCTGATCTCCCTCCCCCTCCAGCAGATCCTGTACCGGCAGTTGATGTACGTCGTCCTGCTCCAGTCCTGGATCACCGCCCTCACCGGCGGCCGGCTGCGCTGGCAGAAGCTGCGCCGCACGGGCGTGGTGGGAGCGCCGGGATCGGTCCCGCAGCCGCGGGCGTCGCACAGCGGGAACGAACGGAGGCCGGTCGGATGACCACGCACGAGTACCCGGTGGGGGCGACTCCGCCGCTGGGCACCCCGAGGGCGGCGGTCCCGCATCCGTATCCGGGCGCATCGTCGGAATCGTGGCTGCCCTCGCAACCGGAATCGTCGCCGGGGATGCAGCCGGAGTCGGGACCGGGTCCGGAGCCGGAGCAGAAGCCGGCTCCGCGCCGCCCCGGCCGTGACCGCTACCTCGACCTGCTCCGTTCCATAGCCCTGGTCCGCGTGGTCGTGTACCACCTGTTCGGCTGGGCGTGGCTGACGGTCCTCTTCCCCTCCATGGGCGTGATGTTCGCGCTGGCGGGCTCGCTGATGGCCCGCTCGCTGAGCCGTCCGCCGTGGGGCGTGATCAGGGGACGCGTGAGACGTCTGCTGCCCCCGCTCTGGGCCTTCAGCGCGGTGGCGCTGGCCATGATGTTCGCGGGCGGCTGGAACCCGTTGCACGACCCCGACCACGGCGGCACCTGGGGCGTGGTCGACCTGCTCAACTACATCGTCCCGGTCGGCGCCCCTCCGTTCCCCTGGAAGATCGGCTCCAAGTCGGGCCTGCTGGAGGACACCTGGGCGGTCCAGAGCGCGGGCGTGCTCTGGTACCTGCGCGCGTACCTGTGGTTCGTGGTCGCGTCCCCGCTCCTGCTGTGGGCGTTCCGCCGCGTTCCGTGGGCGACCCTGCTGGCGCCCCTCGCCCTGACAGCCGTGGTCGGCACCGGGATCGTCACCATCCCCGGCGAACTGGGCAACGCCATCACCGACTTCGCCGTCTTCGGCGGCTGCTGGGTCCTGGGCTTCGCCCACCACGAGGGCATGCTGGCGAAGATCCCGCGCTACATCGCGATCTCGTGCTCGACCCTCATGATGGCCTTCGCCCTGTGGTGGGCCTCGGGTCATCTGGGCCCCGACGGCTGGGACTTGAACGACATCCCGCTGGCCGACGCGATGTGGTCCTTCGGGTTCGTGGTGATCCTGCTGCAGTACAGCCCGTCGTGGCAGGCACTGCCGGGCCGCCTCGCCAAGTGGGACAAGCTGGTGACGCTGTCCAACAACCGCGCGGTCACGATCTACCTGTGGCACAACATGCTCATCATGGCCACGGTCCCGATCCTCGACCAGTTGTACAACCTCCCCTTCATGCAGGACGACCGCGCGGTGGCGGCCCTCGACACGACGTACATGCTCTGGATGTTCGTCCTGGTGTGGCCGTTGATCGGCCTGACCATCCTGGCCTTCGGCTGGATCGAGGACATCGCGGCCAAACGAAGCCCACGCCTCTGGCCGAACGGCGCCCAGAAGCGAAAGTCCACCGGCTCCACCGGCCGCTCGACGCGGGGGCGTCGGGCACGGGGCTGAGCCACCGGCTTTGCCGGGGGTGGGACAGGGATGGAGGCAGGGGCGGGAACCGGGGGCGCACAGCCACCGTCTTGACCACCGTAGAGGCTTTGCGGTGGCCAACTCGGTTACCGGTCCCACCTCGCAATATCACTCAATCGAGGGTTCTGGACAGCCAGTTGGTCACGTTATAGACCTCTTTGCCCAACTCCTGTTCCTCGCTTGGCGTCATTCGCTCTGGTGTCGTCGCATGGGCCCCCGATAGCGTGTTGTTGCCCTTCCGCACCCCACGCCGCACTGGAGTCTGCCGTGAACCGCCGTCCCCGCCTGCTTGCCACAGCCGTCGTCGGAGCGACAGCCGCGCTGCTTTTGACCGCGTGCGGCGGCGGTGACGACGAGCCGAAGGGCAACGACAAGATCGCCGGCGCGGACACCGGGGGAGAGACGTCGGCTTCGCCTGGTGCGAGCGCGACAACCTCCGGGGGCCGCCCCGCGATCAAGTTCCCCTCCGATGCGCGGAACGTGTTCGAGGGCCAGAAGACCGGAGACGCCAAGAAGGACGCGGTACTCGCGGACAGTGCCCAGCGCATCAACTCCATTGATGACGCGATCTTCCAGGGAAGCGTGAACACCCAGGCCTTGGGCTTCTACAGCGCAGAAGGCGCATTGGACAGCGCAAGGGTGTTCGTCAAGGGCTACTTGGATGACGATCGTTCATGGACGGGGACCACGCGCTACTTCGACCGCCAGGTCACTTTTCGTCCCGATGGCAGTGCGGCTGCCGTCTATTGCTCGGACGAAAGCAAGTCCTTCCTGAAGAACCGGAAGACGAACAAGCCCGAGAAGACGCCGACCTCAGCGGACAGCTACGTGCTGTACAACACCAAGCTTGTCAAGAATGCGGACGGCGTGTGGCAGACCACCAACGTCATCTCGAAGCGAGGGGCTGACCAGTGCCAGCCGTGAAGCGTTCATCAGGTTCAGTGACCTTTACCGCGCTCCTCTGCCTTTTGGCGCTTGGTCCCCAAGTCGCCTATGCGGGTGGCCGTGGCGACGAAGGCAACGAGAACACCACACCCACGCCGCACGGAAATGCCACGGACGACGGCACGTTGTCCGCCACTGCCGGTGCTGTGGTCTTCGACCGTTCGAAGAACGGGTCGGGTGAGTCTGCCGGCCCGGTGACCTCATCATCAGGTACATGGACCCCGCCTGCCTGCTACTACGCCCCGAAGTACACCCCGGCCGGGCTGGAGAAGTACAAGGAGTCGATTTGGGGGGTCGACTCGACGGGGTATGAGTGGGACGCGGCGCAGCGTGACAAGTACGTGAACGGGAAGCCGTACAAGGACTTCAACAAGGACAAGGCCGGCAAGGGCTATTGGTGGGACTCGTACGTCGCTGAAGGCCGCGAGGGCGATCCGGCAGCCGGTGACTGTACGGAAGACATCTTCTGGGTGGACAAGGGTGATGCTCCGCCGGCGGATGTTCCGGAGGCGATAACTCCGGAGATGTTGGCGCAGTTGGCGTATGCGGAGATACGTGTGCCGTCGACGAAGGTGGACTTGGCTCCGGCGGGTACGACGAAGGTGAATCTGCCGACGTGGGCGTGGCTGGACACGGCGAAGTTCAAGCCGGTGTCGGTGACGGCGTCGGTGCCGCTGCTGGGCGTGACCGCGACGACGACGGCGGAGCCGCTGTCGTTGGAGATCGAGCCGGGAACCGGCGATGCCACGACGTATCCCGCGTCGGGGGTCTGCGAGATAGCGGGCGATCGCATCGGTGAGGCGTACGCGAAGGGCAGGGCCAAGGAGACTCCGCCCTGCGGGGTGAAGTACCTCCGTTCTTCGGGTGATGGTTCGTACAAGCTGAGGGCGACCATCACCTGGAAGATCCACTGGACGGGCACCGGCGTCCCTGACGAGCGAGGGCTGCCGGACGGCACCTTCGGAGCCGAGCAGGACGTCATCGTGCAAGAAATCCAGTCCGTCAACCGCTGAGTCCGGCTTCCGGACTCACCGAGATCCGGAAGAGGCAGAGGGCGTGGCGGAGCGGTTGGCCGTCGACGGCGATGAGCTGTCGCACTTCATGAAGATGCTCAGGACGTCGACCGACTCGTTGAAGGGCCTGCGCAAGGCGTTGGAGGACGCCACGGTCACGGGTCTGGGCACCGACGATCTCGACTGTGCCTGCGAGGACTTCCAGGACAACTGGAAGTACGGCGCCGACCAGATCGGTGAGCAGACCGAGGACCTGGCCAAGATCATCGGGAAGAGCAGGGACAGCTACCGCGAGGTGGACAAGGCCCTGGAACAAGCCCTGATGAAGGCTGGCGCCGGCGCCGGCGCCAGCGCCGGCAGCGGCAGGGGCGGCGGTACGAGGTGACGTACCCGCCCGGGGACACAGGAGCGGCGCTCGATCCGCGGTCCCGTGCCGACCGCGCGAAGCCGCAGGGCCTCAAGTCGGCCCCGCGCATCCCCAACCCCGACTACCCGCATCTCGGGTTCAATCCGGTGCCGGGCAGTACGGAGACCGTGAGCGGCCTCCGCAAGAAACTCATGGGGTGCGCGAAGGTTCTCGAAGAGACGCATGACCTCGTCACCAAGCTCATGGACGGCAGTTACTGGAAGGGAGACGCTGCCGTCGCCTTTCGCGAGCAGCTGGACGGCGGTCCGCTCCCCCTGAACCTGAAGAACGCCGCGAACTCCATCCGCAAGGCGGCCGGGCAACTCGACCGCTGGGAAGGCGAACTCGACGACTTCCAGCGGCGGGCGAAGCGACTCGAAGCGGATGCGAAGGACGCGCAGGAAGCCGTGGACCGGGCGAAGGGCCACGCCACCCAGGCGGGTGGCAGCCCTGACCTGGAGAAGAAGGGCGCCAGGCACGACGAGGCGCAGAAGGCACTGACCAAAGCGAACACGGCGGTGGACGACGCCGAGGACGCCCTGAGGAAGATCCGCGGGAAGGCCCGCGAACTCGCGGACGAACATGAGCACCAGGCCCAGCGTCGAGCACGCAAGATCCGCGACGCCACGAAGAAACTGGCCCCGCACGAGCCGGGCTGGTTCGACTCGGCACTCGACTGGCTCACCGAGAATCTGCCGGACATCTTGAGCACGGTGGGTGCCGTGATCGGCCTGGTTGCCTTGTTCGTTGTGTCGGGTGGGACATTGGCTGCCGTATTGCTGCTGGCTGCGGCGGCTTTGAGCGCGACGGCGTTGACCCTTCGTATCGCTGAACACCCCACGGTGTGGGCGTCGCTGAGAGACGGCTTCGCCAAGGGCGAGCTCGATACTGACTTCTGGAGCAATCTCGTGACCGTCGGGGGTGACGCCCTTGGCATGGTTCCTGGCATCGGTGCGGTGGGTAAGGGCGCCGCGGCCGGCCTTCGGGCCACCGGCGAGGCGGGGGAAGCGGTCTCGCTCGGTCAACGAGCCATCCGATTCGGAAGCAGCACTGTTGAGCATGCGAAATCCATTTCGGACCTGGACAATGCGCTGCTCGGTTTTACGATCCGGGGCGCCAGAGCAGCGCCCATCACCAGGGCGGTTGAGGTCACGTCGGCCTCGGTGGGCGTGGGCACCGCAGGCTTCGGCCTGGTCATGACCGCCGTAGATACCGATGACGATGGGATCAAGGACGGCTCCGTAGCGAGTATCGACGGCGCAAGGCTTGGCCTTGACGTCGGAGGGATCGTCGATATCGCCCGCCATGTCTTCTGAGCCCCGAACAGAGAGATCCGCTGAATGAACCCGACCGCCTACCCCACCGCTTGGGACCACCCGCCGACCAGGAGGGCCTGGACTCACCACATGATTTTGATCATCATCCGCCTGGTGGGCTGGATCGCTGTTTGGATCGGCTCGTTGGGCGTTCTGGTGGTCTTTCTGTCTCCGGGATTCACTCCGCTCTTCGTCCCTTTGCTGGGCTATGCAACTTTCCGAGCCGTCCTCCAACTCGCCTACATCCGCCCCTCCATCCAGATCCAGCGCGTCCTCTGGAACTACCCCTGGCAACTCCTCACCGGCGTTCCCCGGGGCCGGAACAAGCACCCCCGGGTTCAAGAGGATGAGATGTGGCTGGAGTTGCCCAATCCGGAGGAGCCGGAGGAACGGATCCCTCTGCTGTTCCTTTCCGGGATGCGTACCTTCTGGTGGATGCGACGCTTCGGCACCGCTCGCACGAAACCGGAACTGAAGGCGCAGATCGAACCGCTCTGGTTCGCCGGTGATCCCCGTTTCATCGCCGTCATCGCGGCAACCAGCCGCAACGGCAAGGCACCCAAGAGGCTGCACCTGCTCTATCAGCGCACGGCCACGGGCCGGCGGGGCATCGAGCCGACCGACTGGAACGCAAGCCCGGCTGCCCTCGAACGCGCCCGCCGTTCCGGCGCTCACGTTCCCGACGCGGTGCACCCGCACCCGCGTACGTACTGACTCGTACCCGGCAGGATCCGATGACCACGGCTCCCCACTTCACCATCGCAGACTCGGCCGAAGACCCCGACGCCGATGTCTGGTTCGCGGAACCCGCAGGCTTCACCGCTGTGCCTCTAGAGGCGTTGCTCCCCTCACCGGACTCTTCAGCCGCAGGGAATCTGCGCACCGCGCTCGCGCCACTTCTGCAGGCGGCTCCCGACGGGGTGGCCCGACAGCAGTTCATCGCTCAGTTCACACAGGGGCAGCACCTGTTGGGTGCCCTGAGGGAAGCCGGAACGGTGCATTGCTCGATCGGATTGCACCGGGACGACGTCGATGAGGGGGTCGCAAGCAGCGGGAGCCGGCCGCTGTTGTCGTTCTTCACCGTCTCCTGGCGGGCGACGGCGGTGTCGCCGCGAGCTGTGACGGCTGCTCGTGCGGTGAGCGGCCTCGACGCGCAGGCACGCATCAAATACGTCGAACTGCCCTGTGGGCCTGTCACGTTCAGCGAAAGCGTTCATACCCCCAGAGCCGACAGCGGCATCCCTCAACTGCCCTTGGCCCAGTTCCACGCCCACCTGCCGCACCCGGACTGCAAGCGACTCGCTGTGTTCACGTTGAGCACGACGGCTGTCGGACACCGGGAGCAGTACCGCGCGATCCTCCGCCACATCGTTGGCCTCGCCACTTTCGAGAATCCACTGGCCCCGGCCGCCACGACGCCGTGATGGCGGACCCCACCAGGACGACAGGCCCTGCGGACTGAGGGCTTTGCGGCCGCCAACTCTGTGATCGGTCTCGGCGTCAAATATCACTCGATCGAGGGTTCTGGACAGCCAGTTGGCCAGCCTATGGGCCTCTTTGTCCAACTCCTGTTCCTCGCTTGGCGTCATTCGCTCTGGTGTCGTCGCATGGGCCCCCGATAGCGTGTTGTTGCCCTTCCGCACCCCACGCCGCACTGGAGTCTGCCGTGAACCGCCGTCCCCGCCTGCTTGCCACAGCCGTCGTCGGAGCGACAGCCGCGCTGCTTTTGACCGCGTGCGGCGGCGGTGACGACGAGCCGAAGGGCAACGACAAGATCGCCGGCGCGGACACCGGGGGAGAGACGTCGGCTTCGCCTAGCGCGAGCGCGACGGAATCCGCGGGGCGACCGAAGATCGAGCTGCCGTCGGATCTGACGCTGACCTTCGAAGGTTCGAAGACCGGCGACTCCATCAAGGACGCCGTTCTCGCTGACAACGCGGAGCGCATGCGAGCCGTCGACGCGGCGATCACCGGGACGGATCTCAAGGGTGAGGCGCTCGGGTACTACAACACCGGCAAAGCCCTCGAAGCTGCCCTGACGTGGGTCCAACAGTTCAAGGATGCGGGTGCCACCCTCACCGGTGAGGCGCGGTACTACGACCGCACGGTGACCCTCAAGGGCAAGGCGTCAGCTTCACTGACGTTCTGCGCGGACGAGGGCAAGGGGTACAGCAAGGACAAGAAGACCGGCAAGATCAACAAAACGCCGGTCACCAAGAACAGCTATGTCTTCTACAACACGCGCTTGGACAAGAGCTCTGAAGGTGTCTGGCAGACATCGCAGATCATCTCCACAAGGGGGGCGGCTCAGTGCCAGCCGTAGCGAGGAACACCGTTCGCGTCACTCTGCTCGCGGGCGTTCTGGTGCTCGGAAGTGGGCCAGTTGCTTGGGCGGACTTTGTCCCGGGTGGTAAGGGCACGGGTTCCGAGACGCAGGTACATGGTGGCCAGGAGGACCAGAAGGTCTCCGCGACGGCGGGTGTTGTCGTGTTCGATCGTTCGAAGAACGGGTCGGGTGGGTCTGCGGGTCCGGTGACGTCTGCGTCGGGTACGTGGACTCCGCCTGCCTGTTACTACGCTCCGAAGTACACGCCGGATCAGTTGCAGAAGTATTTGGAGCCGATCTGGAATGCCGAGTCGACGGGATCTGAGTGGGACTTGTCGCAGCGCAACAAGTACGTCAACGGCGGCGAGTACAAGGACTTCAACAAGGCCAAGGCCGGTAAGGGCTATTGGTGGGACTCGTATGTCACCGAGGGTCGTGAGGGCGACCCGGGTGCGCTGAAGTGCAACAAGGCGATCTTCTGGGTGGACAAGGGTGATGCTCCGCCGGCGGATGTTCCGGAGGCGATAACTCCGGAGATGTTGGCGCAGTTGGCGTATGCGGAGATACGTGTGCCGTCGACGAAGGTGGACTTGGCTCCGGCGGGTACGACGAAGGTGAATCTGCCGACGTGGGCGTGGCTGGACACGGCGAAGTTCAAGCCGGTGTCGGTGACGGCGTCGGTGCCGCTGCTGGGCGTGACCGCGACGACGACGGCGGAGCCGCTGTCGTTGAAGATCGAGCCGGGAACCGGCGATGCCACGACGTATCCCGCGTCGGGGGTCTGCGAGATAGCGGGCGATCGCATCGGTGAGGCGTACGCGAAGGGCAAGGCCAAGGAGACTCCGCCCTGCGGGGTGAAGTACCTCCGCTCTTCGGGTGATGGCTCGTACAAGCTGAGGGCGACCATCACCTGGAAGATCCACTGGACGGGCACCGGCGTCCCTGACGAGCGAGGGCTGCCGGACGGCACCTTCGGAGCCGAGCAGGACGTCATCGTGCAAGAAATCCAATCCATCAACCGCTGAGAGACAGGTGCACCCCAGTGACCGACAGAAGGGGAGTGGGCGGGAAAGTGACATCACCCCAGCCTGTCGGCGGCAGCGGCGTGTTCGGCTTGATCACGCCCGAGGACTGGTATCGCATCCCGCTTCAGTCGCAGGAGCGTCGAGAGGCGTCCGTCAGCGCCCTGATTCGGCGGCAGTTCGCTGGTGTTGACGACCAGCCTGTTCTGCGCCGTCAAGCCGAGGAGCAGCTGATGGGTGCCGCACTTGCGGGAGTCGATCAAGGCGGCGTGGTGCTTTACCTGTCGTTCTTGGAGGCTGCCGGCATCCCGTTGTCCGCCTCACTCCTCGTCTCCCGCCTTCATCAGCGGTTCGACAGCCTCGATGCCGTCGCAGCTCTCGCCGGAAAGGGTGAAGTGGCGCCTGTGAGGCTGCCGGCGGCAGGACAGGCCGCTCGGCGGCGTCGCACTGAACGAACGCGTGAATCACGGAAATTGGGATCGGAGTTCGACGACACCATCGTTGAGTACTTCGTGCCGACGCCCGGGGGCGACGAGTCCTTGATGCTCACGTTCAGCACTCCGATGGAGCCGATCGCGGACGCGATGGTAGAGCTCTTCGACGCGATCGCAGGAACTCTGCGCTGGCAGGCGCGGAACGAAGACGTGAAGGGGACCCCGGATGAGTGAGCGACTCAGAGTGTCCACCACCGATCTGCACGCAGTCGGAACCGGACTGCGCTCGGTGGCAACGGAGTTCGAGGGACTCGACAAACTCATGGAGTCCTACGACCTGCGCACCGTCGGACACAAGCTGCTGCACGAGAGACTGCAGGACTTTTCCGATGACTGGGACGACAACCGCAATAAGATGATCAAGGAAATCGAGGGACTGGGGACCATCGCCAAGAAGGCGTCCGAGGCATACGTCGAGCTCGACACCGCGCTCTACAGCGCTCTGGTCGGCAAGGGGCAGAAGAAGTGAGTCGTCCGGCCGACTACCGTTGGGAAGTGCTGGACGAGAGCGGTGACCCCGTTCCCGGTGATGTGCACGACCTGAAGTCGCTGGCACTCCGCTTCGCCGCTACGGCCAAGACGATCTCCGACACCGCGGCCGCGCTGCGTCGAGTCGGAGATCAGAAAAGTTGGGATTCGAAGGCGGGGCGGGAATTCGCCGAGAAGGCCGGCGACACTGCGAAGACCGTGAGCAGGGCACACGGCCGCTACGAAGAGGCCGGCGCCGCGCTCAAGGAGTACTACACCGACCTCGAGACGATCCAGAAAGAGGCGGACGGGCTCCTCGGACAAGCCGAAACGCAAGCGGCGGACTTGGCATCGGCGAAGTCCCGAGCCGGCAACCCACCCAAAGACACGGACAAGGACGGCCAGGACAAGCTCGACAAGAAGGCAACTGACCTGCAAGACGGTCTGGACGGGCTGCGCGGCAAGCTGGCCACCCTGAAGTCCCGCCACAAAGGCGCGGGTGACACGGCGGCGAAGCGTATCCATGACGTGGCAGAGGGCGATGGCCTCAACGACAGCTGGTTGGACGACCTGCGCGATTCACTGACCTTGATCAGCAAGATCGCCGGGGCCGTGGCAGCCGTGTGCGGAGTGGTGTCGCTTCTGGTCGGCTGGATCCCCATCATTGGACAGGCGATTGCCGGTGTCCTTGGCACCATCGCGCTCGTCATGACCGCTCTGTCGCTCATCTGCCATGTGCTGCTCCTGATCAACGGCGATGGATCGTGGCAGGACGTGGCCTTGGACGTCCTGGGGCTGGCGACGTTCGGTATCGGGCGGGTCTTTTCAGCGGGATCGAAGCTCGCCGCCACAGTCGGACGCAGCAAGGTCTGGACCGCGGCGACGCAGTACGTGCGTGGTTGGAATCCCGGGCTCACCTCGGTGGCGCGTCGAGCTCTCGTCGAGGAGATGGTGGGTGCGCGTGCCGGGGCCGTTGCTCGCTCTGCGCGACCGGATGTCAGCCTCGGAGCGGCGTTCAAAGGGCTCCCGCGTTCCTTTGCGGACGACCTAGGAACCATCCGGAGCAATTGGCGCGATGTCCTTAAGGTGAGTGACAACGTCTCAGCCGTCCGCAATGCCTGGAACGTCGGCGGAGTGCGCGGCCTGGCCAGCATGTACGTTGGGCCAGGCATGGTGGACGAGCTCAGTCGCATGAGCAATGTCAGCGCGGCAGACCTGCACTTCATCGGAACGCCGGATGCATTCAAGCAGGCGATGCACTACAACTCGTGGGCTCTCGCGGCCACTGGAACCGGAGCGAGTTCCGACTCGTACAGCTTCAAGGGGTTGTTCGGGGGCGATCCGCAGATCGATGTCACTGGCTCTGACGCCGCTCTCGCGGGAAGGTGACTGCCGTGGTAGCTCGTGCGGAGGCTTCGGGCCGAGGCTGGGGTGAGTGCAGGATCGAGCTGCCCGCCCCCGAGAGCTGGCTGGTCTTCGACCTCGACACGGTCGATCCGCAGGTCTGGGCTCGTTCCGTCGCGGAACAGCACGTCGGCGCGGATGCTCCAGCCGATCGGCGCGACGCGTTTGCTGAGGATGTCCTGTGGTACTGGGCTGCTGCGATTCGCCAGCGGGCACTATGCGCAGCGCTGCTGGTCCCCCCGGGCAGCTCCGTGTTGGCGAGCTATACCGTGAGAGAACTGCATGTCTCTCCGGAGCTGCTGTGCCTGGAAGCCTTCCGGCGGGAGGCTGAGCTGGCTGAAGGGCCCTTCTTCGGGAAGCCCGCGATCTCGGAAGTCGATCTGCCGATGGGATCCGCCATACGGGTCCATCGTCTGGAGCCGAGCGCCCCCGAATCCGCGGACGGTGAGGTACTGGAAGGTGTCGCCCACTACATCGTGCCTCGTCTGCACCCGGTGGCGTTGGAATCCCGTCTGCTCTGGACCTCTCTCGGGCTGGGCGACGAACTGGCGACAGTGGCCGATGCCTTGGCCGAATCAATCAGGCTTGTTTGAGTCCGACCCGTTGCGTGAGCCAAGCCGTGCCCCTACATCGGTCAGCCCGAACCTCTCCCATGGGATCAGGGCCAGGGGCATCCAGCTGAAGCCGATGACGAAGACACTCAGGAGGACGGTCAGGCCTTCGGGGAGGACCCAGCCGAGTTGGGCCACGACTACGGACACGGCCAGCAGATACACATCAAACACAAGAACGGCCAGCACTTTTCGGAGGGCCTCCGCCGTTCGAAGTCGCGGTTTCTCCTCCGTCCCCCGCACGAGACCCAAAAGGATCAGAGGGAGGAACAGCCCGGTCAGCCCCCCCATGCCAATGCCGCCGATGACGAGAGCGCTGCGTCCGTCTTCCGGCACCGCGGGCGAGAGGAAGGAATCGTCCGCCAGGCCGGTGGTCAGGGAAACGCCCGCGAAGGCTCCGAGGATCATGGTCGCCAGGACGAGAATGAGTCCTGCAGCGAATGCGGCGTTTTGGACCTTCGAGTGCCGAGGGCTCCGCGCCTCGGGCCGTCCGGGCCCTGATCCGACGGACATGGAGTCTCCCGTTCCTTTGCGAAGTCGGATTGACGATAGTGGGCGCCACGGAGGAGGTCCATCACGGTGGCTGCCTCTGGGGAGAGGCCGGCTTCGTTTCGCCGCCCTGTCAAAATAGGGTCAAGGCCCGGTAAATCGGATTGCTTCGTGGTTCTGCTGGGATGAGAGCGCGTGAAAGGCTGGGCCGGTTGCTGGTGTGAACGGGTGGGAACGGTGGGGAGTTGGGGGCGGCGTGAGCAAGCGGCAGATCCGGCAGATGTTTCGGTTGGTGGCCTCGGGGGAGGCGGTACAGCTCACGAGTCCCATGGCCTCGGTGAAGAAGCTGGCCCGACTCGCCTTCCTCGCCCAGCAGTTCGGCTACGAGTACGCGGACGTACGCCAGGGCAGCGGGCGCAACAACGCGCTCACGATGCTCATCGTGCCCGATCCCGGCCCGCAGGCTCAGGCGCGTGCCGCGCAGAACTGGGCGCAGTATCCGCAGGCCGCGGACGGAGTGTCGTTGCCCCCTGTCGTCCCTGACGCGCTGGAACTCCTCAAGGCCCGCATCAACTTCGACCTCACCGGCAAGAACGCCGAGAAGCGGATGGTGTACGCGGCGTTCGGCCTCACCGCCGGGTGTGTCGTCCTCGGGGTCCGGGCGGGCGGGGACTCCGTCGCCTACACCGTGGCCGGAGTCCTGTGGGCCGTGGTGATGGTCGTCCTCGGGATCGGCCTCGTCGTCACGCGCAAGCGCAACGCCAAGTTCGCGGCACTGCTGCGGGCTGCCGGGTTCGCGCCCGTGACGGAGGAGGGCGGGCGGGTGCGGTATCTGCCGCCGACGGCCGGGTACGGGGGACACGCGGCCGGCCCGTACGGCGGCCCCTACACCCCGTACGCCTCGCATGCCCCGTATGCCGGCCAGGTCCAAGCCCCGGCCCAAGCGACGGCGCACGCCCCAGGTCAGGCCCAGGCCCAAGCTCCGGGTTACGCCCCAGGCCAGGCCCAAGCTCCGGTTTACGCCCCAGGCCAGGCCCAAGCTCCGGTTTACGCCCCAGGCCAGGCCCAAACTCCGGTTTACGCCCCAGGCCAGGCCCAGGGTTACGCACCCGCCCCCGCCCCCGCACCCGTACCGGGACCCGCTCCCGCCCACGCCCCGGCCCCCGCCCCCGCCCCCGCCCACAGTCAAGCCCAAGGCCCCGCTCACCCCCAACCGCAGGCCTACCCCCCTGCTCCGGGCTCCTACGGGTCCCAAGCCGCCGGCCCGTACAGCCAGCAGCCTCCTGCTGCCGCCGCAGGCCGGCCCGGCAATCCCTATGCCTCCCAGCAGGGCGGCCCGTACCCCGCGCAACCCGGTGCCGGCCCCTACACCCAGCAGCCCCCGTACCCCCAGCAGCCTTCGTAACCCCACGCGAGGCGGCCTCAGTCGCCTCAGTGGCCCTCAGCCCCCTGCTGGGTGACTCGGCGCCTACCCCTCCCACACCTCCGGCAGCCCGAACGCCGTGAAGGCTGTGGGGAGTTGGAAGACCACCGTGTGGCTCACCGCGCCACGGTCCGCTGTGAACACCTGCAGGGTGTGGAGGAGGTGCGCCTCGTCGCCCGGTCCGCGGACGTATGCCGCCAGTGCGGGCTGGCCGTTCGCCGACGTAGGACGCAGGCGCCAGTCCGTGCCGCGCATCGCGAAGACGCGGGCGATGAAGGCGACGTAGGCGTCGGGGCCGACGTACCAGTTGAGGACCGGGGGCATCTCCAGGATGACGTCCTGGGTGAGCAGGGCGCGCAGGGCGTCGAGGTCGGCGTCCTCGAAGGCGCGCAGATAGCGGTCGATCACCGCGCGCTGCTCGTGGTCCGGTGGTTCCGTCACCTCCTCCTCCGTCAGGCCGGCCTCGCCCAGTCGTGCGCGGGCCCGCTGGAGCGCGCTGTTCACGGATGCGGTCGAGGTGCCTAGGGCCTCGGCCACCTCCGCCGCCGGCCAGGCCAGTACGTCCCGCAGGATGAGGACCGCCCGCTGACGCGGGGGAAGGAGCTGCATCGCGGCGATCAGCGCGAGGCGCAGGCTTCCCCGGGCGACGACCACTCCGGCGGGATCCCCGGCCGCGGCCCCGGCACCGAAGGCGAGCCGGGCTCCGCCTCCGTCAGGGAACGGTTCCAGCCACGGCACCTCCGCACCCAGTGTCATCGGTGCCCCCGGATCCTCCAGCGCGCCGACCAGGCCCGACGGCAGGGGCCTGCGGGCGCGGCCGCGCAGAGCGGTCAGACAGGTGTTGGTGGCGATGCGGTACAGCCAGGTGCGCAGGGACGCGCGCTCCGCGTCGTAGCGGTCGTACGCCCGCCAGGCCCTGAGCATCGTCTCCTGCACCAGGTCCTCGGCCTCGTGCACCGAACCGAGCATCCGGTAGCAGTGCGTCAGCAGCTCGCCGCGGTAGGGGGCCGTCCGTTCCTCGAAGTCGTCGCGGCTGTCGAAGTCGTCGCGGTTGTCGGAGTCGTCGTGCCGGTCGAAACCGTCGCGGCCGCCGCGGCCGTCGAAGTCCTCGCGGTCGTCGCGGTCGTCGCGGTCGTCGGAACCGTCGCGGTCCTCGTCGATGCGCTTCTCCATGTCTGCTCCTCGGTGCCTCGGTGCCTCGGTGCCTCGGTGACTCGGCGGCTCGGCGGCTCGGCGGCTCGGTTCCTCGACGGTTCGGCTTCTCGGGGCCTCGCGGCTCGGCTCTTCGGGTTCGTCGCTCGCCGGTACGTACCTCCGGGGGCGCCGGAATTCATCGCTCCCGGCACCGATGAGTTCCGGCGTCAGCGGAAGTACGTACCGGCAACGAACCCATCCGAGGAGAAGGATCATCATGAACGCCACGGACACCAGCCAGGACATCCGCTCCGTCATCGACCGTCTCTACTCCGCCTGGGCGGACCACGACGCCGACGCGTTCGCCGATCTCTACACCGAGGACGCGACGGTCGTGATGCCGGGCGTCTTCCACGACGGCCGGGAGGAGATCCGCGCCTACATGGCGGCCGCGTTCGACGGACCGCTGAAGGGCTCCCGGCCGCTCGACGAGCCCCGGCGGATCCGCTTCCCGCGCCCCGGTACCGCCGTCGTCGTCAGCGAGGCCGGGATTCTCCTGGCCGGTGAGAGCGGGCTGCCCGCCGACCGGCTGCGCCGTGCGACCTGGGTACTCGTCCGCGATCCCGCCGACGGGAGCTGGGCCATCACCTCGTACCACAACGCCGCCGCCTGACGCACGAGCCGCCCGGTGCCGCCCCCGACGCGGCCTCCACCCGTCCCGCCCCGTCCTCACCGCCGGGTCCGGGACCGGGTGAGAGCAACGTTCCCTTCCGGTCACTCACAGCCTCAGGGCCGGAAACGCGTCCTCCCTACCTTCGGGAAACAGCAGCCCAGTAAGCCCGGAGAACCAACGGAGGCGTGAGATGACTGCCCCTGCCACGAGTACGGCCCCTGCGCGGGGCGGTCGCTGGATCGAGGAGTGGGATCCAGAGGACGAGGTCTTCTGGGCGGAGAAGGGGGAGAAGGTCGCCCGGCGGAACCTGTTCTTCTCCGTGTTGTCCGAGCACATCGGGTTCTCCATATGGACCCTGTGGTCGGTGATGGTCCTGTTCATGGGGCCTGAGTACGGACTCACCCCGGCCGACAAGTTCCTGCTCACCTCGATGGTGACGCTGGTCGGCGCGGTGGTGCGGGTGCCCTACACCTTCGCGGTCGCGCTCTTCGGTGGCCGGAACTGGACCATCGTGTCCGCGAGTCTGCTGCTCGTGCCGACCGTCGCCGCGTTCGTGGTGATGGAGCCGGGCACCTCGTTCAACACCTTCCTCGTGGTGGGCCTGCTGGCCGGCATCGGCGGCGGCAACTTCGCCTCCAGCATGACCAACATCAACGCGTTCTTCCCGCTGCGGAAGAAGGGCTGGGCGCTCGGCCTCAACGCGGGCGGCGGCAACATCGGCGTCCCCGTCATCCAGTTGGTGGCGCTCGCCATCATCGGCGCGAGCGGCGGGCCGCGGGTGCTCCTCGGGATCTACATCCCGCTCATCGTGGTGGCCGCCGTCCTCTCCGCCCTCTTCATGGACAACATCGCCTCCGTGAAGAACGACACCGGCGCGGCCCTGGACGCCGCGAAGGACGCGCACACCTGGATCATGGCGTTCCTGTACATCGGGACCTTCGGGTCGTTCATCGGCTACGCCTTCGCCTTCGGGCAGGTGCTTCAGGTCCAGTTCGGTCGTACGCCGCTCCAGGCCGCCTACCTCACCTTCATCGGCCCGTTGCTCGGTTCCCTGATCCGGCCCGTCGGCGGATGGCTCGCCGACCGCTACGGCGGCGCCAGGATCACGCTGTGGAACTTCGTGGCCATGGCCGCGGCGACCGGGATCCTCGTGGTCGCCAGCAGCGAGAAGTCGCTGCCGGTCTTCGTCTGCGTCTTCGTGGTGCTCTTCGTGCTCAGCGGGCTCGGCAACGGGTCGACGTACAAGATGATCCCCGGCATCTTCCAGCGGAAGGCCGAGGCGAAGGGGCTCGAAGGGGAGCAGGCCGCCCGCTACGGACGCCGGCTCTCCGGTGCCTCCATGGGACTCATCGGTGCCGTGGGCGCGCTCGGCGGCGTCGGCATCAACCTGGCCTTCCGGCAGTCGTTCCTCAGCTCCGGCTCCGGCACCGGCGCCTTCGTCACCTTCCTCGCCTTCTACGCGGTCGCCTTCGTGGTCACCTGGGCCGTATACCTTCGCCGCCCGGCCGCCACCGGAGCACGGGCCACCTCCGCCACCGAGGCGAAGTCCCAGCTCAGCTACGCGGAGGTGTGACGTAACACGCCCGACATCACGTTGATCCGAGCCTGTCACGGTGCGTTGACAGGCTCGGCTCAGCCACGGACGTACGACAGCACAGACCCCGTACGACGACTCGACGAGCGCGAGACGAGAGCCATGTACGACGAACAGCAGCGACCCGACCACGGGCCTCTCTCCGGGTTCACCGTGGGAGTGACCGCCGCGCGCCGGGCCGACGAGCTCGGCGTGCTGCTCCAGCGGCGCGGGGCCACCGTCGTGCACGCGCCGGCCCTGCGGATCGTGCCCCTCGCCGACGACGGCGAACTGCTCACCGCGACCAAGGAGTTGGTCGACCACGCGCCGGACGTGGTGGTGGCCACCACCGCCATCGGATTCCGCGGGTGGGTCGAGGCCGCCGACGGCTGGGGCCTCGGCGAGGAACTGATCGAACGGCTGCGCGGGGTGGAACTGCTGGCCCGCGGGCCCAAGGTCAAGGGCGCCATACGGGCCCAGGGCCTGACCGAGGACTGGTCGCCGTCCTCCGAATCGATGGCCGAGGTGCTCGACCGGCTGCTCGAAGAGGGCGTCGACGGCCGCCGTATCGCCGTACAGCTGCACGGTGAACCGCTGCCCGGGTTCGTGGAGTCGCTGCGGGCGGCCGGCGGCGAGGTCGTCCCCGTGCCCGTGTACCGGTGGATGCCGCCGGAGGACATCGGGCCCGTCGACCGGCTGCTCGACGCGGCCCTCACCCGCGGCCTGGACGCGCTCACCTTCACCAGCGCGCCCGCCGCCGCCTCCCTGCTGTCCAGGGCCGAGGACCGGGGCCTGCTCCCGGAACTCCTCGCCGCGCTGCACCACGACGTCCTGCCCGCCTGCGTCGGCCCGGTCACCGCGCTGCCGTTGCAGGCCCACGGCATCGACACCGTCCAGCCCGAGCGCTTCCGGCTCGGCCCCCTCGTACAGCTGCTCTGCAAGGAACTGCCCGGCCGGGCACGGTCGTTGCCCATCGCCGGGCACCAGGTGGAGATCCGGGGGCACGCGGTCCTGGTGGACGGGGCACTGCGGCCCGTACCGCCCGCCGGGATGTCGCTGCTGCGGGCCCTCGCGCGGCGGCCCGGATGGGTCGTGGCGCGCGCCGAGTTGCTGCGCGCGCTGCCCGGCGCCGGCCGCGACGAGCACGCCGTGGAGACCGCGATGGCCCGGCTGCGTACGGCACTTGGCGCGGCCAAGCTGATCCAGACCGTCGTCAAGCGGGGCTACCGGCTCGCGCTCGACCCCGCCGCGGACTCCAAGTACGCCGACGTCTGAGGCCGCCGGTACAGGAACAGGGCACGGGCGAGGCAGGCCAGCGCGAACGTCGACAGCAGGGCCCGTACGACGTTCCAGGCCACCCAGGTGTCCTCGAACCGGTCCCGTACGGCGGCCGGGTCGGCGATCTGTGAAGGGTCGCCGGCGTCCGCGAGGTCGTTGTTGAGCGGGATGTTCACGGCCATGGTGACGACCAGGACGAGCGTGTAGGCGGCGAGGGCGGCGAACACCCACCGCCGGTTCGGCGCGCCGCGCGACTGCCGGGCGGCGACCGCCGTCAGTACCAGCGCGCCCAGGAAGCTCAGGAAGAACACCGGGTTCTGGATCACGTCGTTGATGTTCTGCATGACCTCGATGAAGACGCGGTCGTCGCTGCGGGCCAGCGACGGCATGATCGCGCAGGCGAAGATGTAGAAGACCCCGGCGATCAGCCCCATCGCGACCGTGGCCGCACCCAGTACGCCTGCGGCGGTGCCGTGCCGCTCCGTGTTGTTGTCCGTCATGTCCCTCAGTCAACCGACCGGCGGGCGCGGGTGACATGGCCGAGGCGCGCGGCCGCATACGCGGACGTCCACCACACGGTCGCCGCGACGTCGGGCACCGTCCGGGACCCCGGGTCCGCACGCGTCCGGTACGCGTCCGGTGCGCGTCCGGTAAGGGGGCGGTACTGAGTCTTCCGGCGGGGCGCCGGGGCATGCACTGTAGGGGGTACGACGGCGGGTGACCCCAAGGCGGTGACAGGCGCATGGCATCGGGCATGGCCACAGCCTCGTACGAGCTGCGGTTCGACTCCGGGCGGATCTGCCTGGACCTGACGGCGACCACCCATCCCGAGGAACGCCTCGACTCGGCCGCCCGGTTGGGTGCCTGGGTCGTCGCGTCCGGGCTGGTGC
Organism: Streptomyces sp. NPDC002935; assembly: GCF_040611295.1. Classification (NCBI taxonomy): domain Bacteria; kingdom Bacillati; phylum Actinomycetota; class Actinomycetes; order Kitasatosporales; family Streptomycetaceae; genus Streptomyces; species Streptomyces sp. NPDC002935. The sequence goes on along the minus strand of NZ_JBEXNW010000004.1, from coordinate 362,380 downwards.
CGGTGGGAACGCCGCTGGCCACCGTGGACGCGGCATGGCTGCTCGGCTTCCAGGAACTGCGCGGACATATCGCCCAGTTGGTGCGCGGTGAACTGGACGCGCGGCCCGCCGACAGCGCGCTCGCCCGTGTCAACGCCCTCGCCCTCGCCGCACCGCCCGCACCCTGGGCCGTCCGCGCCGACGACGGCTCGCTGCGCCGCGGGCTGCACACCCCACCCGGCTGTGCCGAACTGCTCTCCGTGGTGGCCCGGGACGCCCTCGATCTGCTCACCGACCCGCCGGCGAGGGCTAGTCTGCGACAGTGCGAGGGCGACAACTGTCCGATCGTCTACCTCGACACATCGCGGGGCCGCCGCCGACGCTGGTGTTCCAGCGAGGTGTGCGGCAACCGGGAGCGAGTGGCCCGGCACCGACGCCGGGCGGCTCTGGCACGCGCCTGATCACATCCGTACGTGATCTTCCAGTAACCAGAGGTGATCGATACGCATTCTTTTCGGTGTCTACACATCTTCAACAGAAAAAACTCTGAACACTTTGAACACCCGCGTACCTACACACGTACCCGGTGATGAGCGACCGACTGGGGGAACCCCCGGACACCGGAGGTAGGCGTGCGCAAGGATTCAGCCGTGGCTGATGAACACAGGCCAAGGGCCCGACATCGCATGTCTCAGCAGTCTTCGTCGACCGAACCCGACGAGGAGCTGATGCGTGCGCTGTACCGGGAACACGCGGGGCCCTTGCTGGCCTATGTGCTGCGCCTGGTCGCAGGAGACCGGCAGCGCGCCGAGGACGTCGTGCAGGAAACACTCATCCGTGCCTGGAAGAACGCCGGCCAGCTCAATCGAGCGACCGGTTCGGTACGCCCCTGGCTGGTGACGGTCGCCCGACGCATCGTCATCGACGGCCACCGCAGTCGGCAGGCCCGGCCGCAGGAGGTCGACCCGTCGCCGCTGGAGGTCATCCCCGCGGAGGACGAGATCGACAAGGCGTTGTGGCTGATGACACTGTCGGACGCGCTGGACGACCTGACCCCTGCTCACAGGGAAGTACTGGTCGAAACATACTTCAAAGGGCGTACCGTCAATGAGGCGGCCGAAACGCTCGGCATTCCCAGCGGCACTGTGCGCTCACGGGTCTTCTACGCCCTGCGTTCGATGAAGCTGGCGCTGGAGGAGCGGGGGGTGACGGCATGAACACGTACGGGGGTTACGGAACAGGTGGGCCGGGAGCCATGCAAGGTCCACGAGGACAGCAAGGGTCCGGGGACATCCACGAGACCGTCGGCGCCTACGCCCTCGGCATCCTGGACGACACCGAGGCGACAGCCTTCGAGGAACACCTCGCGACCTGCGAGTGGTGCGCCCAGCAGCTCGACGAGCTCGCCGGGATGGAGCCGATGCTCGCCGCGCTCGCGGACCTGCCCGCCTCGCAGGGCAGCCCGGCCATCGGGGAGTCCCTCTCGGCCCGCCCGAGCCCACGGCTCGCGGAGCGGCTGGTCGACGAGGTCTCGGCTCGGCGCGTCCAGAAGCGCCGGCGCGGAATGTACCTGGTGGCGGCCGCGGCCGCGCTGATCATCGGTGGTCCGCTGACCGTCATGGCCGTCAACGGCGGCGGCGACGGTGGCACGAACATCCCGGAGGCGCACGCCACGAGCCCCGCCAAGGCCGCCTTCCAGGTCATGACGGACAAGGCCGAGGCCACGGACCCGAGCACGAAGGTCAACGCCGTCGTCGCCGTCGAGCCGAAGGACTGGGGCACCCACGCCGTCCTCCAGCTCAAGAACGTCAAGGGCCCGCTCAAGTGCTCCCTGATCGCCGTCGGCAAGAACGGCGAGCGTGAGACGGTCACCTCCTGGGCGGTCCCGGACCGGGGTTACGGCCTCGCCAACGCCAACAACGAGGAGGCCAAGCAGCCCCTCTACGTGCACGGCGGCGCGGCCTTCACACCGAACCAGATCGACCACTTCGAGGTCATGACCTTCGAGGGGAAGCGGCTGGTCGAGGTGAACGCGTGAGCGGACTCCGGGCGCGCACGTAGCCTCACGGGCCTCCCTTCGCGTACGGTTGACGGCTGCCCAGCACGTCAGAAGGGGGCCCGGTGGCCGCTCAGGCTCAGCAGGAAACCGCGCTCGGCTCGGTCCACGTTTCCGTACCGGACGAATCCGTCAAGGACGACTCCGTACGGGACCGTGAGATCAGCGTCGAACAGGAACATCTGGACCGGGTCTACCGGCGCCTCGAGGAGAAGATCCACGAGGCCGAGTTCCTGATGCACGACGCCGCCCAGCGCGGTCACGTCGGTACACCGGGGGCGCTCGCAGAGCGGGATGCCCAGGTGTTCCGCGCAGGAATCCACCTCAACCGTCTCAACAACGAGTTCGAGGACTTTCTCTTCGGCCGTATCGACCTGCTCCGCGGGAAGGACGGCACGAAGGGCCCCGACGGGGCCTACACGGCGGTGGAGGCCGCCGAGGGCTCCATCCGCGAGGACAACACGGCCGACATCGCGGAGACGCTCCACATCGGCCGTATCGGCGTCCTGGACGCCGACTACGCGCCGCTGGTCATCGACTGGCGGGCGCCGGCCGCGGCCCCGTTCTACCGCTCCACCCCGGTCGACCCCGGCCGGGTCGTACGGCGCCGGGTCATCCGCTCCAAGGGCCGCAAGGTCCTCGGCGTCGAGGACGACCTGATGCGCCCGGAGGTCAAGGCCTCCCTCGACGGCCGCGAGCTCCCCGTCATCGGTGACGGTGCGCTCATGGCCGCGCTCGGGCAGGCCCGCAGCCACACCATGCGCGACATCGTGGCGTCGATCCAGGCCGAGCAGGACATGGTGATCCGTGCCCCCGCCGCGTCCGTGACCTACGTCGAGGGCGGCCCCGGCACCGGCAAGACGGCGGTGGCCCTGCACCGGGCCGCCTACCTCCTCTACCAGGACCGCCGCCGGTACGCGGGCGGCATCCTGATCGTCTCCCCGACCCCGCTGCTCGTCGCCTACACCGAGGGCGTGCTGCCCTCGCTCGGCGAGGAGGGCCAGGTCGCGATCCGGGCGATCGGCTCGCTCGTCGACGGCGTGGGCGCCACGCTGTACGACTCCCCGGCGGTGGCCCGCGCCAAGGGCTCGTACCGGATGCTGAAGGTGCTCCGGAAGGCGGCGCGCGGGGCGCTGGAGTCGCCGGCCCGCGCGGCCGGCGGTACTTCCGGGCAGCTCGCCCTCGGGGAGCCGGAGACGGCCCCCGCCGGTCCCCCCACCCGGCTGCGGGTCGTCGCCTTCGGGCGCCGGCTGGAGCTGGAGTCGGCCGAACTGGACCGCATCAAGAACAACGCGCTCGGCGGGACCGCGCCGGTCAACCTGCTGCGGCCGCGCGCCCGCAAGCTGCTCCTCGACGCGCTGTGGGCGAAGTCGGGCGCGGGGACCCGGCACGCGGACCCGGAGCTGGCCGCCGAGCTGCGGTCCTCGTTCGACGAGGACGTCGCCCTGGAGGACAGCTTCCTGGCGTTCCTGGAGGCCTGGTGGCCGGAGCTGACCCCCCGCGGGGTGCTGAACGCCATGGCCGACGAACGGCGGCTGGGGCGCTGGGCGCGCCGGATCCTCAACCCCGGCGAGGTCCGCCGGGTGGCGCGCTCGCTCAAGCGGGACGGGCACTCCGTGCACGACGTGGCGATGCTCGACGAGCTGGAGGCGATCGTCGGGACACCCGCCCGGCCCAGGAAGCGGCGCGAGCTGGACCCGCTGGACCACCTCACCGGTCTTGAGGAGCTCATGCCCCAGCGCGAGGAGACCCAGCGCGAGCGTGCCGAGCGGCTGGCACAGGAGCGGACCGAGTACGCGCACGTCATCGTCGACGAGGCGCAGGACCTCACGCCCATGCAGTGGCGGATGGTCGGCCGGCGCGGCCGGCACGCCACCTGGACGGTCGTGGGCGACCCGGCCCAGTCCTCCTGGTCCGACCCCGACGAGGCGGCCGAGGCCCGTGACGAGGCCCTGGGCACCCGGCCCCGGCGCCGGTTCACCCTCACGGTCAACTACCGCAACCCGGCCGAGATCGCCGAGCTGGCAGCCAAGGTCCTGGCCCTCGCCATGCCGGGCTCGACGTCGCCGTCCGCCGTACGGTCCACGGGCGTCGAACCCCGGTTCGCCGTCGTGCGGGACTCCCTCGCGCAGACCGTGCGCGCCGAGGCCGCACATCTCCTGGACCGGGTCGACGGCACCGTGGGTGTCGTCGTCGCCATGAACCGGCGCGAAGAGGCCGCCCGCTGGCTCGCCGGGCTCGGGGACCGCGTGGTGGCCCTGGGAAGCCTGGAGGCCAAGGGGCTGGAGTACGACGCGACGGTGGTCGTGTCGCCCGCGGAGATCGCGGACGAGTCGCCCGCCGGACTGCGTGTCCTGTACGTGGCCCTGACCCGGGCCACGCAGCAGCTCACCGTCGTCTCCAGCGACCGCGACGACCCCGACCCGAACGGCGTCCCCGATCTCCTGCGGGACTGACGCGGTCACCGTCCCCCGCTCCCCGGGCGGGGGACGGTGACCGCCCAGCCGCCCCGTCCCGGCCGAAAAGAACTCCCGGGACGGGAATTGCCTTACGGGAATCCTTTGTTACCTTTGACGTGGCACCGACCCGATCCAAGCCCCCGGGCCCAACCTTCGTCGCTACGAGCGACCACTTGCCGCGAGGCGAGCATGGCGGGTCGGTGTCATTGAACGTCGTCCTTCACCGAAGGACCTGAAGAGGCCCACGTCACCCGTGACGTGGGTCTCTTTCGTTGTCCTGTCGGTTCTCGTATGGTGGAACCCGTTTTCCGAAAATGCCGAGAACGCGGCCCTCCGGCGAACAAAACGTTCGCAATCCAGGGCGACTACCCCGTACTCAGGGGTAGGTGCGACGATCGGACGGCACAAAGCAGTGACACGGTGAAAGCAGAGGAAGTCGGCCATGGCAACGGCGCCCAGCGTCTCCTACTCGATGACGGTCCGGCTGGAGGTGCCCGCGAGCGGAACCGCGGTCTCCCAGCTCACCACGGCCGTCGAGTCCCACGGAGGCTCGGTGACCGGCCTCGACGTGACCGCGTCCGGCCACGAGAAGCTCCGGATCGACGTCACCATCGCGGCGACCTCCACCGCGCACGCCGACGAGATCGTCGAGCAGCTGCGGCACATCGAGGGCGTGACCCTCGGCAAGGTGTCGGACCGTACGTTCCTCATGCACCTCGGCGGCAAGATCGAGATGCAGTCCAAGCACCCGATCCGCAACCGTGACGACCTCTCCATGATCTACACCCCGGGTGTGGCCCGGGTGTGCATGGCGATCGCCGAGAACCCCGAGGACGCCCGCCGCCTCACCATCAAGCGCAACTCCGTTGCGGTCGTGACGGACGGCTCCGCCGTGCTGGGCCTCGGCAACATCGGCCCGATGGCCGCGCTGCCCGTCATGGAGGGCAAGGCGGCCCTCTTCAAGCGCTTCGCCGGCATCGACGCCTGGCCGCTGTGCCTGGACACCCAGGACACCGACGCGATCGTCGAGATCGTGAAGGCGATCGCCCCCGGCTTCGCCGGCATCAACCTGGAGGACATCTCCGCGCCGCGCTGCTTCGAGATCGAGGCCCGGCTGCGCGAGGCCCTCGACATCCCCGTCTTCCACGACGACCAGCACGGCACGGCCATCGTCGTCCTCGCCGCCCTGACCAACGCACTTCGCGTCGCGGGCAAGGCGATCGGCGACATCAAGGTCGTCATGTCCGGCGCCGGCGCGGCCGGTACGGCCATCCTCAAGCTGCTCATCGCCGCGGGTGTGAAGCACGCCGTCGTCGCCGACATCCACGGCGTCGTGCACGCGGACCGCGCCGACCTCGTCGACGCCGCGGCGGACTCGCCGCTGCGCTGGATCGCCGACAACACCAACCTCGAAGGTCTCACGGGCACGTTGAAGGAGGCGGTGCGCGGCGCCGACGTGTTCATCGGTGTCTCCGCCCCGAACGTGATCGACGGCGACGACGTGGCCTCGATGGCCGAGAACGCCATCGTGTTCGCGCTCGCGAACCCCGACCCCGAGGTCGACCCGGCAATCGCCCGCCAGACGGCGGCAGTTGTGGCCACCGGCCGCTCCGACTTCCCCAACCAGATCAACAACGTCCTGGTGTTCCCGGGCGTCTTCCGCGGCCTCCTGGACGCCCAGTCGCGTACCGTCAACACGGAGATGATGCTCGCCGCCGCGACCGCGCTCGCGAGCGTGGTGACCGAGGACGAGCTCAACGCGAACTACATCATCCCCAGCGTCTTCAACGACAAGGTCGCGGGCGCGGTCGCCGGAGCGGTGCGCGACGCGGCGAAGGCGGCGGGGGCGACGGCAGCGGCCAACACGACCGCGTAGCACGGGTCGAGCCGGGGGCGTACGACCGCGTGATTGCGGCCGTCGTCACGCCTGTGACGGGCGCCACGCCCGCCTGGAACCCGGCGCGTCGCGGAACGCGGGGCCAGTGGCCGCCTCTAGGGTGGCGGCCAGGCTCAGGCCTCGCAGGCCTTTCCGTGTGACCCCCAAGGGTGTTCGTTTGACTCCCAGGGGTGCCGGATTGGCTTTCCCGCCGCAGGTGGGGGCAGGATGCGTCTTCGGGCGCGACGGTCTGGCTACGGACCCGGGTCCGGGGGCCGACCGAGGACCCTGGCAGCATCGGCTTCACTGTGCCCGATATGCGGCTCCGCCGCGTGGCACGCCTCAACAGCAAGAAGAACACGGGAGTAACAACATGAACCGCAGTGAGCTGGTGGCCGCGCTGGCCGACCGCGCCGAGGTGACCCGCAAGGACGCCGACGCCGTTCTGGCCGCTTTCGCCGAGACCGTCGGCGAGATCGTCGCCAAGGGCGACGAGAAGGTCACCATCCCCGGCTTCCTGACCTTCGAGCGCACCCACCGTGCCGCTCGCACCGCGCGCAACCCGCAGACCGGCGACCCGATCCAGATCCCGGCCGGCTACAGCGTGAAGGTCTCCGCGGGCAGCAAGCTCAAGGAAGCCGCCAAGGGCAAGTAGGCTCAGCCGGTACGTTCCTGCGGACGCGGGACACGTGCGAGGCGCAGCAACGCCGATGGGGCGGCCCCTTTCAGGGGGGCCGCCCCATCGTCGTACGTACGTCTGCCGCGCCGTCTAGCCGAGCGCCTTGCCCGGCAGTTCGACCTTCGCTCCCAGCTCCACGAGCTTCTCCATGAAGTTCTCGTAGCCGCGGTTGATGAGCTCGATGCCGTGGACGCGGGACGTGCCCTGCGCCGCCAGCGCCGCGATGAGGTACGAGAAGCCGCCGCGCAGGTCGGGGATGACCAGGTCGGCGCCCTGGAGCTTCGTCGGGCCCGAAACGACCGCGGAGTGCAGGAAGTTGCGCTGGCCGAAGCGGCAGTTGGAGCCGCCGAGGCACTCGCGGTAGAGCTGGATGTGCGCGCCCATCTGGTTCAGCGCGGACGTGAAGCCCAGCCGGGACTCGTACACCGTCTCGTGGATGATGGACAGGCCGGTGGCCTGCGTCAGGGCGACGACCAGCGGCTGCTGCCAGTCCGTCTGGAAGCCGGGGTGGACGTCCGTCTCCAGGGCGATGGACTTCAGCTGGCCGCCCGGGTGCCAGAAGCGGATGCCCTCGTCGTCGATCTCGAAGGCACCGCCCACCTTGCGGTAGGTGTTCAGGAACGTCATCATCGAGCGCTGCTGGGCGCCGCGGACGTAGATGTTTCCTTCGGTCGCCAGCGCCGCGGAAGCCCAGGAGGCGGCCTCCAGGCGGTCCGGGAGGGCCGCGTGGGTGTAACCGCCGAGCGAGTCGACACCGGTGATGCGGATCGTCCGGTCGGTGTCCATCGCGATGATGGCACCCATCTTCTGCAGGACGCAGATCAGGTCCTCGATCTCCGGCTCCACGGCCGCGTTCGAGAGCTCCGTGACACCCTCCGCGAGCACCGCGGTCAGCAGCACCTGCTCGGTCGCGCCCACGGACGGGTACGGCAGCTGGATCTTGGTGCCGCGCAGCCGCTGCGGGGCCTCCAGGTACTGGCCGTCCTCCCGCTTCTCGATCTTCGCGCCGAACTGCCGCAGCACCTCGAAGTGGAAGTCGATCGGCCGGCCGCCGATGTCGCAGCCGCCGAGGCCCGGGATGAAGGCGTGGCCGAGGCGGTGCAGCAGCGGGCCGCAGAAGAGGATCGGGATGCGCGACGAGCCCGCGTGGGCATCGATGTCGGCGACGTTCGCGCTCTCGACGTGCGAGGGATCGAGGATCAGCTCACCGGGCTCCTCACCCGGGCGGACGGTCACACCGTGCAACTGCAGCAGCCCGCGCACGACGCGTACGTCGCGGATGTCGGGGACATTGCGCAGCCGGCTCGGCCCGCTGCCCAGCAGGGCGGCGACCATGGCTTTCGGTACGAGATTCTTCGCACCGCGGACACGGATCTCGCCCTCGAGCGGGGTTCCGCCGTGGACAAGCAGTACATCGTCAGGGCCGTTGACGGTCATGTATCTCGCGTTCCGATGAGTTGGGCAGGTGTGGGTCGTCGGCAGGCCGGTCGTACGGGAGCCGAACAGCAAGGGTAATGGCCGCCCACCCCGGCGCAGTAAGCCCGAGGAGGACTCAGCTGCGTCATAGCTTGGCCACAACACGAACCGTTCCGAATCGGGCACACGGGGTCACCGGTCCCGGCGTGCGCGGGTAACGCTTCGTTGCGCCCTGAGCTGCATTCACTCCCGTACGCGCATTGGCTCCCCACTTGAAGGGAATGTGCGGGATCATGTCTGGCATGACCGAGGTGTCCTCGCTCACAGGGCGGCTGCTCGTGGCCACGCCCGCCCTGGCGGACCCGAACTTCGATCGCGCGGTGGTGCTGCTCCTCGACCACGACGAGGAGGGCTCCCTCGGTGTCGTCCTCAATCGCCCGACCCCGGTGGACGTCGGCGACATCCTGCATGCCTGGGCGGGACTGGCCGGAGAACCGGGTGTCGTCTTCCAGGGCGGCCCAGTCTCGCTGGACTCGGCGCTGGGGGTGGCGGTCATCCCGGGAGGTGCCGCGGGGGAGCGTGCGCCACTCGGCTGGCGGCGTGTGCACGGAGCGATCGGTCTGGTGGACCTGGAGGCCCCGCCCGAGCTGCTCGCCGCGGCCCTCGGCTCCCTGCGCATCTTCGCCGGATACGCCGGCTGGGGCCCGGGCCAGCTGGAGAACGAACTTGTCGAGGGCGCCTGGTACGTCGTCGAGTCCGAACCGGGAGACGTCTCCTCCCCGTCGCCGGAGCGTCTGTGGCGCGAGGTCCTGCGCCGCCAGCGCAGCGAGCTGGCGATGGTGGCGACCTACCCCGACGACGCCTCCCTGAACTGACCGGCGCACCGGCCCCCGACCGGCCCGTGACCGGCACGCGACCCTTCCCTCAACTGATGGGCGTGAGCCCCAGTACCCTTGGCTTCATGAGCACTCTTGAGCCTGAGACCCAGCCCCAGCGAGGCACGGGGACGGGGACCCTCGTAGAGCCGACGCCGCAGGTGTCGCACGGCGACGGGGACCACGAGCGCTTCGCCCACTACGTCCAGAAGGACAAGATCATGGCGAGCGCGCTGGACGGCACGCCCGTCGTGGCGCTGTGCGGCAAGGTGTGGGTACCGGGCCGCGACCCGAAGAAGTACCCCGTGTGTCCCATGTGCAAGGAGATCTTCGAGTCCATGGGCGCCGGCGGCGACCAGGGCAAGGGCGGCGACAAGAAGTAACGCCGGGTTTCCCCCGGCGCGGTACGCCGCGCAGATCGTCCATGGCCGCGACGCCCCTGGTGAGGGGCGCCGCGGCCTTGTCGTGCGTGGGTTCTCTGTTCGGCGGGAGGAGCGGGCCGGGACGGTCCTCGCCGGCGGGGAGGCCGTCGAGGGCTGAGCGTTGCACGGAGTGCGTCGCGTGGTCACGGAGGGGTTGAGACCTCTTGTGGGCATGTTCCTGTACTGCCTAGCCTCCGGAGTGTTGTGCAGAGCAAAACTGCCGTTGCGTATGTCGCAACGCAACGCACCCTCACGGAGGATGCTCGATGAAGCTCCCTGCCCCCGGACTCCCAGCGGCCCGGCCCGCGGCCGCCCTGGCGGCCCTCGTCGCCGCCGCGGCCCGCGCTCCCCGGCCCTCCGGCGACTCCGCCTTCGGCAAGGACGAGAAGAACGGCACGCCCTGCGCGTCAAGGCAGCCTTCAACGACCCGAAGAGTGCCCCGGGCGTGATCGAGTACGGCGGCACGGACTCGGCCGGTCATGTGAAGGCCGGCGGACTCGTCGACGTCACAAGGGAGTTCGCCGCCCGGAGCGAGTCCGGGGACACCCATCCGACGGCCCGGCAGTCGGTGACGGCGGAATCCCCGGCCCTTGGACCGGGGAGGAAGTCAATTTCTCAACAGCCTTCTCGTGGCGTGCTCGGTGACGGTCGGCGCGGCGCTCACGGCGTTTCCGGCGGCGACCGCGGTGACACGATTCCGATTCCGTTTTCGCTTCCGGACGACCCTGTCGATCATGTTCCCGGTGGCCCGGACGATGCCCGTCGAGGCCCCGACGATCCCCTTCTCCTTCCTCATGCCGGACTTCGGCCGGCTGAACACGCCGGGCTCGCCGATCCTGCCGCTCGTCGCCTTCTCGCCGCCCTTCGCGATCTGGATGCCGCGGGGTTACGGCAAGGCGGTTCCGGAAGCGCTGGAGGGGGCCGGGTACATCGACGGGGCGAGCCGCGCGCGATTTCTCCGGCAGATGCTTTTCCCACTCGTGATCCCCGCCTCGACGGAGTCGCCGATTCCGGTGCTGCTCTTCCTCGTGCTCGTAGTACTCGTGGTGCTCGTACAGCGACGACTCGTCTCCGGCCTCGGCGGAGCGGTAAAGGACTGATGGACTGATGGACATGACGGATACGGGTCTGATTCCGGCGCCCCTCGTCGTCGAGGGCGCCACGCGCGGGCGGTTCGCGCTGGACGCGGACACCACCCTGTGGGCCGCGCCCGGTACGGACGGCACCGAACGCTGGCTGCGCTCGACGCTCGGCGCGGCACTCGGACTACCGCTGCGACCTGCGCCGCAGGACGCTCCGGGCGCCGTACGGCTGCTCCTGGACGACATCCTGGAGCCGGAGGCGTACCGGCTCGGCGTAGGCGACGGCGGCGTCGAGATCCGGGGCGGTGACGCCGCCGGGGTCTTCTGGGGCGCGCAGACGCTGCGTCAACTCCTCGGCCCCGACGCTTTTCGCCGCGCCCCGGTCAACCCCCGGACGGCGTACGAAATCGCGCACCAGGCCATCGAGGACGCACCCCGATTCCGCTGGCGGGGCCTGATGCTCGACGTCTCCAGGCACTTCATGCCCAAGGAAGGCGTGCTGCGCTACCTCGACCTGCTGGCCGCGCACAAACTCAACGTCTTCCACTTCCATCTCACCGACGACCAGGGATGGCGTGTCCAGATCAAGCGCTACCCGAGGCTGACGGAGGTCGGTTCCTGGCGCGCACGCACCAAATTCGGCCACCGGGCCTCGCCGCTGTGGGACGAGAAGCCGCACGGAGGCTTCTACACGCAGGACGACATCCGCGAGATCGTCGCGTACGCGGCCGAGCGGCATATCGCCGTCGTCCCCGAAATCGACATCCCCGGCCACTCGCAGGCCGCCATCGCCGCGTATCCGGAACTGGGCAACACCGACGTCATCGACACGACCTCCCTGACCGTCTGGGACAACTGGGGCGTCTCCAAAAACGTACTCGCCCCCACTGACAACACCCTGCGCTTCTACGAGGGGGTCTTCGAGGAACTCCTCGACCTGTTCCCGGCGGACCCCGCGCGTTTCCCGGAGTTCTCGGGCTTCTTCCACATCGGGGGCGACGAGTGCGCCAAGGACCAGTGGAAGCGGTCGGCCACGGCGCAGGCGCGCATCAAGGAACTCGGGCTCGCCGACGAGGACGCGTTGCAGTCCTGGTTCATCCGGCACTTCGACAACTGGCTCTCCGAGCGCGGGCGTCGGCTGATCGGCTGGGACGAGATCCTGGAGGGCGGTCTCGCGCCGGGCGCCGCGGTGTCGTCGTGGCGCGGCTACCAGGGCGGCGTCACGGCCGCGCGCGCGGGCCACGACGTCGTCATGTGCCCCGAGCAGCACGTGTACTTGGACTACCGCCAGGCCGCGGGCGAGGACGAGCCGGTGCCCATCGCCTACGTACGCACCCTGGAGGACGTCTACCGCTTCGAGCCGGTTCCGCCGCAGCTCACCGAGGCGGAGGCGCGGCACGTGCTGGGCACACAGGCCAACGTGTGGACCGAGGTGATGGAGGACCACACGCGCGTGGACTACCAGGCGTTCCCGAGGCTCGCCGCCTTCGCCGAGGTCGCCTGGAGCCGACTGCCGGCTCCCGCGGAACGGGACTTCGCCGGCTTCGAGCTGCGGATGAGCGCCCACTACGCGCGCCTCGACGCCCTCGGGGTGGCCTACCGGGCACCCTCGGGACCGCGGCCGTGGCAGCGGCGGCCCGGCGTGCTCGGACGCCCGATCGAGGGGGCGCCCCCGAACGTGTGAGACCGCTCACGGCCGGGGTGTCCGGGGCCGGGCGCCCCGGTGCCGAGGCCCCCCAAGGAAAAAAGGCCCCCAAGGGTCACCGAAGAGTGACAATTCGAGCTCACCGGTGATGCCGTGCGAAAACGGACCATCTCCCTGGTGAGAGGGGCGAAAGCCTCCTAGCGGACCCCCGCGTCGAGGGCCGGGGAAGATGTGCCAGAGTTGCCACGTCCGCCCTGTCAGCACGTACCGTACGGCAGCACAGGTGGGACCAGGTGGGGCAGCGGGAAGGGGCAACCGGTTTGACCACGCACGCACCGCGAACGGCGCAGGCCGTGACGCTGCCCGTCTCGCTGGACGAGGCGGTGGCGGCGCTGTCCGCCATGCCCGCGGCCGTTCCGGTGGCCGGCGGCACCGATCTGATGGCCGCGGTCAACTCCGGACAGCTCAGGCCGGCCGCGCTCGTCGGCCTCGGCCGGATCAGCGAGATCCGCGGCTGGCAGTACCAGGACGGCCACGCGCTGCTCGGCGCGGGCCTCACGCACGCCCGCATGGGCCGCCCCGACTTCGCCGCCCTCATCCCGGCGCTCGCCGCCGCCGCGCGGGCGGCCGGACCGCCGCAGATCCGCAACGCCGGCACCCTCGGCGGCAACATCGCCTCGGCCGCCCCCACGGGGGACGCGCTGCCCGTACTGGCCGCTCTGGAAGCCACGTTGATCATCGCGGGGCCGGGCGGAGCCCGCCGCGAGATCCCGGTGTCGCACCTGCTCGCGGGCGTCGACATGCTCCGCGGCGGAGAACTCATCGGCTACGTGCGCGTGCCGCTGCTGCACGCCCCGCAGGTCTTCCTGAAGGCCACCGGGCGCACCGGGCCCGGGCGCGCGATCGCCTCCGTGGCGCTCGTCCTCGACCCCGCCCGGCGCGGCGTGAGGTGTGCCGTCGGCGCCATAGCGCCGATGCCGCTGCGGCCCCTGGACGCCGAGGCGTGGGTGGCCCAGCTGATCGACTGGGACAACAACCGCGCGATCGTCCCGGAGGCGCTGGCCGCGTTCGGGGAGTACGTGGCCGCGGCCTGCATCCCCGACCCCGTCCCCGCCGAGGACGGATCCGTGACACCGCTTCCGCCCGCCGTACTGCACCTGCGGCGCACCGTCGCCGCGCTGGCCCGACGAGCACTGGGGAGGGCACTTTCGTGACCGACGACCAGCACGAGGACGGCGCTCCGCGCGGCGGCGGCCGCTGGGACCCGCTGCCCCAGGGCGACTACGACGACGGCGCGACCGCCTTCGTCAAACTCCCCGAAGGGGGCATCGAGGCCCTCCTCGCCGCCCGGGAGCCGCTCGCGGCGCCCGGACACGGCTATGTGCCCCCGCAGATCGCCGTGACACCCGCCCCGCCCGAGGCGGCGGACCCGTCGGCCACCGGAACGTGGGCCGCTCAGGGCGGCGCCGCCCCGTGGCCGGATCCGAACTCCGCGCAGCCGGGCTCCGACACCCACGGCGACCGGTTCTCGTACCACCCCGGGTCCACCGGGCAGTGGGAGTTCAACGACGCCCGCGACGGCGCCGCCGGAAACGGCCCCGGACACGATGTGACCGGGCAGTGGTCGATTCCGGTGGCCGGAGGCGACCTTCCGGACGAATCGGGCGAGTTCACCACATCGGCACTCGTCGAGCAGTGGGGCGGCATGCCGCCCGCCACGCTTCCCGGCGGCGCGTCCGCGCCCTGGGCCAGCGAGATCGGGCAGCCGTGGACCGCCGACGTGCGCGAGGCGGCCGCTGAGGCCCTCGCGGAGCCCGCGACGCAGCCGCAGGCGGAATCACCCGCGCAGGCCGCCCAGCGGCCCGCGCAGCCCGTCCGCGAGGCCCCTGAGCCCGTCGCCGACCCCGAGCCGGTGACCGCAGAGGCACACGAGGTACCCGAGCCGGATTCGGCGCACGAGGCGGGCGACGACGCCGACCACTCCGCCCCGGCCGCGCACAACGAACATCCCCTCGCCTCCTACGTCCTGCGCGTCAACGGCGCCGACCGGCCGGTCACCGACGCCTGGATCGGCGAGTCGCTGCTCTACGTCCTGCGCGAGCGGCTCGGCCTCGCGGGCGCCAAGGACGGCTGCTCGCAGGGCGAGTGCGGAGCCTGCAACGTCCAGGTGGACGGCCGGCTCGTGGCGTCCTGCCTGGTGCCCGGCGTCACCGCCGCCGGCAGCGAGGTACGCACCGTCGAGGGCCTGGCCGCCTCGGGCCAGCCCTCCGACGTACAGCGCGCGCTGGCCAAGTGCGGCGCCGTGCAGTGCGGTTTCTGCGTCCCGGGCATGGCCATGACCCTGCACGACCTGCTGGAGGGCAACCCCGCGCCCACCGAGCTGGAGACCCGCCAGGCACTCTGCGGCAACCTGTGCCGCTGCTCCGGCTACCGCGGCGTCCTCGACGCCGTGCGCGAGGTCGTCGCCGAACGCGAGGCGCACTCCGCCGCCGCGGCCGAAGCCGTCCCCGAGACGGAAGAGGCCCGCATCCCGCACCAGGCCGGCCCCGGCGCGGGCGGTGTCCACCCGTCCGCGTACGAAGACAATGACGCGTACGGCCCCCAGGCGACGCACGAACAGCCCTACGGCCAGGACGGAGGCCAGGCGTGACCAACCAAGCCGCGACCGCGACACCGGCGGCGCACGAGACAGGCCCCGAGCCCCTGCCGCACGGGCTCGGCGTCTCGCTGCCCACCGCCGAGGCCCGCGCCAAGACCGAGGGCACCTTCCCCTACGCCGCCGACCTGTGGGCCGAGGGCCTGCTGTGGGCCGCCGTCCTCCGCTCGCCCCACCCGCACGCCCGCATCGTCTCCATCGACACCAGCCACGCGCGCGACATGCCCGGCGTCCGCGCCGTCATCACCCACGAGGACGTGCCCGGCACCCCGCTGCACGGCCGCGGCAGGGCCGACCGCCCGGTTTTCGCCTCCGAGGCCGTACGCCACCACGGGGAGCCCATCGCGGCCGTCGCCGCCGACCACCCGGACACCGCGCGGATGGCCGCCGCCGCCGTCATCGTCGAGTACGAGGTGCTCGAACCGGTCACCGACCCGGAGCAGGCCTTCGAGGCCGAACCCCTGCACCCCGACGGCAACCTGATCCGCCACATCCCGCTGCGCCACGGCGACCCGGACGCCGTCGGTGAGATCGTCGTCGAGGGCCTGTACCGCATCGGCCGCCAGGACCCCGCGCCCATCGGCGCCGAGGCCGGACTCGCCGTGCCCCGCCCCGACGGCGGCGTCGAGCTCTACATCGCCTCCACCGACCCGCACTCCGACCGCGACGCCGCCGCCGCCTGCTACGGCCTGGAACCCGCGCGCGTGAAGGTCGTCGTCACCGGCGTCCCCGGAGCCACCGCCGACCGCGAGGACCAGGGATTCCAGCTCGTCCTCGGCCTGCTCGCGCTGAAGACCGGCTGCCCGGTGAAACTCACCGCTACGCGCGAGGAGTCCTTCCTCGGCCACGCCCACCGGCACCCGACGCTGCTGCGCTACCGGCACCACGCCGACGCCGACGGCACGCTGGTCAAGGTCGAGGCACAGATCCTGCTCGACGCGGGCGCCTACGCCGACACCTCCGGCGAGTCCCTGGCCGCCGCCGTCTCCTTCGCCTGCGGCCCGTACGTCGTCCCGAACGCCTTCATCGAGGGCTGGGCCGTGCGCACCAACAACCCGCCCTCCGGTCATGTGCGGGGCGAGGGTGCCCTCCAGGTCTGCGCCGCGTACGAGGCCCAGATGGACAAACTCGCCAAGAAACTCGGCGTCGACCCCGCGGAACTGCGCCTGCGCAACGTCATGGCCACGGGAGACGTCCTGCCGACCGGCCAGACGGTCACCTGCCCGGCGCCCGTCGCCGAGCTGCTCCAGGCCGTACGCGACTACCCGCTGCCCGCCCTCCCCAAGGACACGCCCGAGGACGAGTGGCTGCTGCCCGGCGGCCCCGAGGGCGCGGGCGAACCCGGTGCCGTACGCCGCGGTGTCGGCTACGCGCTCGGCATGGTCCACATGCTCGGCTCCGAGGGGGCCGACGAGGTCTCGACGGCCACCGTGAAGGTCCACGACGGCGTCGCCACCGTGCTCTGCGCGGCCGTGGAGACCGGTCAGGGCTTCACCACGCTGGCCCGGCAGATCGTCCAGGAGACGCTCGGCATCGACGAGGTGCACGTGGCACCGGTCGACACCGACCAGCCCCCCGCGGGACCGAGTTGTCGGGGCCGGCACACCTGGGTGTCCGGCGGAGCGGTGGAACGCGCGGCCAAGATGGTCCGTACGCAACTGCTGCAACCGCTGGCGCACAAGTTCGGCATGTCCACCGAGCTGCTCCAGATCACCGACGGCAAGATCACGTCGTACGACGGAGTGCTGTCGACCACGGTCACCGAGGCGATGGACGGCAAGGAACTGTGGGCGACCGCACAGTGCCGCCCCCACCCGACCGAACCGCTGGACGAAGCCGGCCAGGGCGACGCCTTCGTGGGCCTCGCCTTCTGCGCCATCCGCGCGGTCGTGGACGTCGACATCGAACTGGGCTCGGTCCGGGTCGTGGAACTGGCGCTCGCCCAGGACGTCGGCCGGATCCTCAACCCGGCCCAGCTGACGGCCCGCATCGAGGCGGGCGTCACCCAGGGCGTCGGCGCCGCGCTGACCGAGAACCTCCGCACGGCCCGCGGCCTGGTCCGTCACCCCGACCTCACCGGCTACGCCCTGCCGACCGCCCTGGACACGCCCGACATCCGCATCGTCAAGCTGATCGAGGAGCGCGACGTCGTCGCCCCCTTCGGCGCCAAGGCCGCCAGCGCGGTGCCGGTCGTGACCTCCCCGGCGGCCATCGCGTCCGCCGTACGGGCGGCCACCGGCCGGCCGGTAAACCGTCTGCCGATCCGCCCGCAGGCGGCGGTGGTGACGGCGTAGTGAGCGCACGGGAGCCGTCGACCGGCGAACCCTCGCCGCACGGCGGCGATCCGGCGGCGCTCGGCGGCGAGGCCGGAGCGCCGCGCTACGAACCCGCCCCCGCTATGGGGAAACTGCTGCTCTGGGTCCTGCTGTTCGTCCTGGCGGCCGTGGTCGTCGTCGTGGGCGGCGTCTACTTCAGCTGATGCCCCGGTCCGGCTGATCTCTCACCCTGGCTGATCTCTCACCCAGACTGCTCTCTCGCCCGGCTGATGTGCTGCCTCGGCTGACGCACGCCGAGGAGACCCGCGCGCCGGCTGACCTCACCCCATGCCCTGTGCGTCTCTGTTCCGCGGGAGGCCTGTTTCCGTGTGTTTCTGGCGTTGTCAGTGGGGCGGCGTATGGTTTTGGCTCAATGGGGAACTGCCGTGGGACGACCGGCCGTTCCCTCCTGGGGGAAGCACGATGCGTTCACATGCGCGGGGGAGCCATGAGTACGACTGACACCGATGTCGGCGGCGTGATCACACTGACCTACGACGAGCTGGATCCGTACATCACGCACGCGGGCACGCGGGACCGCCTCACCGGCCCCGGACTGCCCTGCGACAGCGCACTGCTCGGATTCGGCGCGCTGCGGGAGCACGGCCTGCGCACCGTGGCCGACCTGGCGGGCGACGCCGACAAGCTGGCCGAGGAACTGCGCGACCAGCTCGTCGTCGGAGCGCTGCGCAGCCTGGACCGGGACCTGGAGTCGATCGTGCTGGACGGGACGACGGGCGAGGTCTCCTCGACGTACGTCCAGCGGAACCCCGCCCATCTGGACCTGTCGCCCCTGGCGCCCTCCCTGGAGGCCCTGCTGCGCTTCGCGGCGGCCACCGAGGAACTGACCCTGTCCCGGGGCCGGCAGGGCCCGTTCGGCCCGAAGGCGGTCGCGGAGGTGTCGGACCGGCTGAGCGCCGTCTTCGAGGGCGCCGTGGGCGAGGACGTGCCGCCGTACTGGCGGATGGCCGCGCTGATCCGCCCGCTCGCCCGGATAGCGGGACCCGGCGAAGGGCTCGTCCTCGGCCTGCCCAAGCGGCTGCTGGACGAGGAGTTCGGCGCGGGCGAGATCATGCGCTTCGAGGACGTCGACTTCCCGCCCGCGCTGACGCACGAGCCGACCCGCCGCTTCCTGCGGGAGACCGGCCTGCCCGAGGACGGCTTCCTCTTCCAGCTGGACACGGAGGTGCCGCTGCCGGCCCTCACCGAGTACTACGCGGACGAGCGCCCCGACGCGTTCTGCGCCGACCTGCTCCCGGCCGCCGCCGACCGTCTGATACGCCTCGGCCACCTCCTGGAGGACACGAGCCTGGTCGTGGACGGCACCACGGGCGCGGTGCTGGCCTGGAGCGAGCCGGACCTGACCCTGCGCCCGCTCAACGCGGACATCTCCACGCTCGCGTTCACCCTCTGGCTCCACCACCGCGAGAAGACCGTCGACGCCGCCCACGGCCTCAGCGACTCCTACGAACAGCTCGCCGCCACCCTGACCGAGACCCTCGCCACGGTCGACCCCGCCGCCTGCGACCCGACCCCGTCCCTCCCGGGCGACGACGGCCGCCGCTACTGGCCGGAGATCTTCGAGGACCAGGCGGGCGGCACGCTGTACGCGTAGCGCCCCGGCCCCCAGCGGAACCCCCAGGGCTCGTGCGTTCTCGGGGAGTCAGTCAGACACCCTGGACTGTCCTCGGTGGGCCCTGGAGGACCTGACGTCGGTGAGTACCGGAGGATCACTGCGAGCCGCCACGGCGGTGAGGAGGCAATCCGCGTGCGCCCTCAAGGATCGCGCCCGACAGCTTTGCCCCGGTCAGGTCTGCGTTGCTCAGATCTGCGTTGCTCAGGTCTGCACCGGTCAGGTCTGCGCTGCGCAGGTCGGCGCCGGCCAGGTCCGCATCAGTCAAGTCCGCGTGGACAAGGATCACGCCGCGCAGGTCCGCGGTGCTCAGGTTCGCGCCGATCAGGAACGCGCGGGTCAAGTTGGCGCCCGAGTCGGCCTCACCGGTTTCGTCGGTTTCCTCGGCCCTGCTCAGGTGCGCGTTGTGAAGGATCGCTCCGCCGAGGTCCGCGCCGGTCATGTCGGCCGCGCCCAGGTGCGCGTCGGTCAAATTGGCACCCCCGAGAAATGCGTGCCGCAGGTCCGCGTTCGGCAGCTTCACGCCGGACATGTTCGCGTTGTCGAGGGACGCGCCTGAGAGGTCGAAATTCTCGAGGCCTGCGTCTCGGAGGTCCGCGCCGGTGAAGTTCGCGAAGCGGAAGTTGCTGCGTCTGGGCATGCCGCCTTCTGTGAGCCCCACTTCGCGCTCCAGACCGCGCAGATCGACACTGCTCAGATCAACTCGGTACAGCGGTTTCCCGTCCTGGGTCACCTCCCGGTCGGCGGGCCGGGCGCCCAGCACGGAAACTACGGCCGCCACGTCGGTAGGGGGCCTGTACTCCTCTGCCGGCTTGAAGCCACTGACCGGAACGGGAGCGTGCTGGCGTACGAACGCGGACAACACCGAGACGACAGTGCGCTGATCTCGAGAGGAGTCCTGCATGATGCGTTGCAGGGCGTAGACACCCCCGAGGCGCACATCCAACGATGGCTTTCCCAGGTTGGTGATCGCGACGTTGAACCGGGTGGTGATCTGCCCCTGCTCGGAGATCTGCAGCTCTTTGTTGGTCTGCCCGACCGACATCCACGTGAACAGCAGGGCGACGAGCGCAGCCAGTCCCGGCAGCGCGGACGCCGCGAGTGCCACCCACGTCAGTCGGCTGATATCACTGTCGCGGCCCGGCCCGACGGAACGGCTCCGTTGCCGTCGATGATCCCTGGCGGCCCGTCGGCGTGCGATCCGGCGGAGTTGTGCGGCGGCAGACGATTCGATCATCCACTCATGACATAGCAGGAAGCAGTGCCCATTTCTCCGCCACGCTGTCGCAGCACCCGATCAGGACTGTCCGGAGGTGGTCGTAGAGGCCGCGGACACCAACGGCAGCATCTGGTCCGGGCGGCAGGGAGGGGCCAAGTCCTCACGGCCCGGGCGCACTTGGCTCCGCTTAAGCAGTCCCTCGCCCGCCTTCAATTGCCGTGCGTCCGTGCTGAGCGGTCGATATAAATACGGACGGCAGGGCGGGCGGTCCGGAGAGGATCCCGCTGTCTCGAACGCGTCAGGGGTGGGATCGACAGTGTTGCTGTGGAGATTACGCAGATGGGTCACGGTGGCCGTCGCGGCTGCCTTGCTCGGCATGGGGGGCGTGACAGCCGCGCACGCTGCGGACCGGCCGGAGGTCACTTACGCGGGGAGCGTGTCGGACGACCTCGGGATCCTGCAGATCAATGTCCGGTCCGCAGCCGACATCAAGAACATCACGGCACACCTGATCTCGTACGCCTCGCAGACCGAGGTCGCTGAGATCGGGACCAAGGACTTCCGGCTCTTCTCCGGCACCCCTCAGGACGGCAGCTGGCGCACCAAGAAGCCGTTGAAGCTGCCCGAGTTCGGCTCCTACCGCGTCGACGTGGAGGCGACGGACGCCGACGGCGGCCACGTGCTGCAGCAGTCCGCGGGGGACTTCGCCTACTACGTCGTGGCGAAGTTCGGCGCGCTCACCGTCGACCGCACCGCCATCGACCGGGAACACCGTGACGTGCAGGTCGAGGGGACGCTGTACGGGCGGTGGCCGACGCGACAGGTGAAGCCCCTCGCGGCACGCCGGGTCGAGATCTATGTCGACTACTGGACGCAGACCACCGTGACCACCGACGCCCAGGGTCACTTCACCGCCTCGGTGCGGCTCGACGCCGCCGCGCCCGTCCAGGCCGTGTTCCAGATGGATGGTGGCACGCCGACGGTTCTGTACGGGGAGTCCGAGCCGGTACAGATCGGTGTCGACCAGATTCCCACCCGGTTCACGTCCACCGTGAGTGCGACCGACATCGACTTCGGTCAGCCGGTCACGGTGAGCGTCAAGGTCGAGCAGAAGACCGCGGACGGCTGGGTGCCGCTGGCCGGGCGCTCCGGGGGCGTCCTGTTCGGTCCCGACGACGCGCAGACCGACGTCGTGGGTCGCTTCACCAGCGCTGACGACGGCACCTTCACGATGGACTACACGCCGGGGCGGGGCGGCTACTTCCAGCTCGCCCTGGACACCTCGGAAGACCCGTTCCTCCAGGCCGGCACCGGTACGAGCGACGTCGTCCACGTGCACAGGGCGTCGAAGTTCACGGCTTTCACAGCCGCCCGCTCCGACACGGGAAGCGTCCACGCCGAGGGGCTCATCGACTTCCCCGACGGGTGGACGCCCGCCTGGATCTACGTTCACATCCAGTACTCGCCCGACGGCGTGAACTGGTCGACGCTCACCACCGTCGAGGCTTCCTGGGGAGGCAGCGGAAACGATTTCGCCGCGGACCTCGACGAGAGCGGTGCCGGCTACTACCGGGCTGTCTTCGACGCTGACAACAACTTCCAGTCGGCCACCTCGCAGACGGTCTTCGTGCCGGAGGCCCTAGGGTCTGTCGCCAAATGATCTCGGCTGATGGGTCATGGTCCGGTGATACGTCGCCATGAACTGTCGGACTCTGATCGGGAGTTCGTGCGAGCCGTACGGGCGTACGCGACCGAGATGAGAACTGAGACGGATGGCCGAAAGGGCGGCACCTCCGGTGAGGTGCCGCCCTTTCGATCTGCCTGGTCGGGCAGGTGGAGGCCGTGGCGGGAATTGAACCCGCGTAACTCGCTTTGCAGGCGAGTCCCTGAACCACTCGGGCACACGGCCGTTCTCAGGTGCGGCACGGCTCACTCGTTCCGAACCTGATGGGTCGACCGTAGGGGGGTGCGGGGGCGGGCTCAAGGGTTCCGGCGCCGCCGCAACGCGACTGCCACACGCCGTTCACGAACCGCCGGGCCATCGGCTCGGGGGGAGTGGTCGTACGACTAAAGGACTGGTTGATCACCGTCCTCGGACAGGAGTCAGTGAGGGCTGCGCACCTTACGCTGACGGCCATGACAGCACTGGAAGCACGCGATGTCGTGACGGTTCCGTCCGAGGACAAGGGCGGGGTACTGAGCCGGCCGTACCGGGCGCTCAGCATCGGCATCGTGTCCGTGGTGCTGGTGATCGCGTTCGAGGCGACGGCCGTGGGGACGGCGATGCCCGTCGCCGCGCGGGAGCTCGACGGGGTCGCCCTGTACGCGTTCGCGTTCTCCGGGTACTTCACGACGAGCCTGTTCGGGATGGTGCTCGCCGGGCAGTGGTCCGACCGCGACGGGCCGCTGGCCTCGCTGGCCTCGGGCATCGCCGCGTTCGCCGCGGGGCTGCTGCTGTCCGGGACGGCCGGCGGCATGTGGGTGTTCGTCCTCGGCCGGGCCGTCCAGGGGCTCGGCGGCGGGCTCGTCATCGTCGCGTTGTACGTCGTCGTCGGGCGGGCCTACCCGGAGCGGCTGCGGCCCGCGATCATGGCGGCGTTCGCGGCGGCCTGGGTGGTGCCGTCCGTCGTCGGCCCCCTCGCCGCGGGCGCGGTCACCGAGCACCTCGGCTGGCGCTGGGTGTTCATCGGCATTCCGGCGCTGGTCGGCGTTCCGCTCGTCCTCACGCTGCCGCAGATACGGCGCCGGGCGTCGGGACACACGGCGGCGGGCGACCGCGCGCCGCTGGACCGGCGGCGCATCCGGCTGGCGTTCGGGATCGCGCTGGGCGCGGGGCTGCTCCAGTACGCCGCCCAGGATCTGCGCCCGCTCTCCCTCGTGCCCGCCGCGGCCGGAGCCGCGCTGCTCGTCCCCGCCGTGCGCGGGCTGCTGCCCCGCGGCACCTGCCGGGCGGCACGCGGGCTGCCGTCCGTGGTGCTGCTGCGCGGGGTCGCCGCCGGAGCCTTCATCGCCGCCGAGTCCTTCGTACCGCTGATGCTGGTCACCCAGCGGGGACTGTCGCCGACGCTCGCCGGGTTGTCGCTCGCGGCCGGTGGCGGGACCTGGGCGCTGGGCTCGTACGTCCAGGCGAGGCCGCGTGTGGAGCCGTACCGGGAACGCCTGATGTTCTTCGGCATGCTGCTGGTCGCCGCGGCCGTCGCCGCCGCGCCGAGCGTGCTGATCCCCGCCGTGCCGGTATGGACCGTCGCCGTCGCCTGGGCGTTCGGCTGCTTCGGGATGGGGCTGGTGATCGCCTCGACCAGCGTGCTGCTGCTCCACCTCTCGGCCCCCGAGGAGGCCGGTACGAACTCGGCCGCCCTCCAGATCTCCGACGCGCTGTCCAATGTGCTGCTGCTCGCCGTGGGCGGAGCCGCGTTCGCGGCCCTGGGCGGCGGCGCGGTGTCCCACGCGGCCACCGCCGCGACATCCGGCACCCACAGCTCCCACCCGGCCGCCTTCGCCGTGGTGTTCCTGCCGATGGCGGCGGTGGCGCTGGTGGGAGCGTGGGTGACGACACGGCTGCGGGAGCGCTGAGCACGGGCCAAGCAGCGGGTGCCCATGCGGACCGGGCCCGGCCGGGCCCCGCCGGGCGGCGGGGCGGCCGGGCGGCAGCGTCGTGAGGACGCCGCACCGGTCGGTGTGCGCGGCCCCGCGGACCGCCGCTTCCGTCGTGTTTGCGGGACCCGCCCCGGCGCGTGGGATCAGGGGGCCGCGTACGGGCTGGTCATCGACGGGACGGCTGGTGCGGAGGGCGAACCGGGGGCGATCGCGGGGCGGCCGGCCGATCTGTGACCTCGATCCCATCCACGGGTGCCCCGGCCTCGTCCGCACGTCGGTACGAGCCGGGCGCCGGTAGGGTGGCCCGGTTGTCATACGTAGCCGACCCGCCCGCCCGTCGCCGTCACACCACAGCTGACGCGCCGCGCGCGGACCCGGACGCTCCCAATCGACACCCAGACCGGAGACCGTGACTACCACCGCCGCCAGCGCCTCCGCGCACTCGCATCACCTCTCTCCCGCCTTCCCCGGCCGCGCCCCCTGGGGTACCGCCAACAAGCTGCGTGCCTGGCAGCAGGGGGCGATGGAGCGGTACATCCAGGAACAGCCGCGCGACTTCCTCGCCGTCGCCACCCCCGGCGCCGGCAAGACGACGTTCGCGCTGACGCTCGCGTCCTGGCTGCTGCACCACCATGTCGTGCAGCAGGTGACCGTGGTCGCGCCGACCGAGCACCTGAAGAAGCAGTGGGCCGAGGCTGCCGCGCGGATAGGGATCAAGCTGGATCCCGAGTACAGCGCCGGGCCGCTCAGCAAGGAGTACCACGGTGTCGCCGTCACGTACGCCGGCATCGGAGTGCGGCCGATGCTGCACCGCAACCGCGTCGAGCAGCGCAAGACCCTGGTCATCCTCGACGAGATCCACCACGCCGGTGACAGCAAGTCGTGGGGCGAGGCCTGTCTGGAGGCGTTCGAGCCCGCCACCCGCCGGCTCGCGCTCACGGGTACGCCCTTCCGGTCCGACACCAACCCGATCCCCTTCGTCACGTACGAGGAGGGGAACGACGGGATTCGGCGCTCATCCGCCGACTACACGTACGGCTACGGGTCCGCCCTTGGGGACGGGGTCGTGCGGCCCGTCATCTTCCTCTCCTACAGCGGCAACATGCGCTGGCGCACCAAGGCGGGGGACGAGATCGCCGCCCGGCTCGGCGAGCCGATGACCAAGGACGCCATCAGCCAGGCCTGGCGCACCGCGCTCGACCCGCGCGGCGAGTGGATGCCGAGCGTGCTGCGCGCCGCCGACCAGCGGCTCACCGAGGTGCGCAAGGGCATCCCGGACGCCGGGGCGCTCGTCATCGCCTCCGACCAGGACTCGGCCCGCGCCTACGCCAAGCTGATCCGCGAGATCACCGGCACCAAGGCGACCGTCGTGCTGTCCGACGACACCGGGGCCTCGAACCGCATCGACGAGTTCAGCCACGGTGACGCCCGGTGGATGGTCGCCGTCCGCATGGTGTCCGAGGGTGTCGACGTGCCGCGCCTGGCCG
This sequence comes from Streptomyces sp. NPDC002935, assembly GCF_040611295.1. Classification (NCBI taxonomy): domain Bacteria; kingdom Bacillati; phylum Actinomycetota; class Actinomycetes; order Kitasatosporales; family Streptomycetaceae; genus Streptomyces; species Streptomyces sp. NPDC002935. The sequence continues at coordinate 336,984 of NZ_JBEXNW010000004.1, read as the reverse complement.
TCGGCGTGTACGCCACCACCATCTCGACACCGCTCTTCTTCGCCCAGGCCGTCGGCCGTTTCGTACGGTCCCGCAGGCGCGGTGAGACCGCGTCCGTGTTCCTGCCGACGATCCCCGACCTCCTCACCTTCGCCAACGAGATGGAGGTCGAGCGCGACCACGCCCTCGACAAGCCCAAGAAGGAGGGCGAGGAGGACCCGTACGCCGAGTCCGAGAAGGAGATGGAGGAGGCGAACAAGGAGCAGGACGAGGACACCGGCGAGCAGGAGCAGTTCTCCTTCGAGGCGCTGGAGTCCGAGGCCGTCTTCGACCGGGTCCTGTACGACGGCGCCGAGTTCGGCATGCAGGCCCACCCGGGAAGCGCCGAGGAGCAGGACTACCTCGGTATCCCCGGGCTCCTCGAACCCGACCAGGTACAGCTGCTGCTCCAGAAGCGGCAGGCCCGGCAGATCGCGCACAGCCGCAAGAAGCCGGACGAGGAGGCGGACCTCCTCGAACTTCCCGCCGAGCGCCGCCCCGTGGTCTCCCACAAGGAGATGCTGGAACTGCGCAAGCAGCTCAACACCATGGTCGGCGCGTACGTCCACCAGAGCGGCAAGCCGCACGGCGTGATCCACACCGAGCTGCGACGCGTCTGCGGCGGCCCGCCGAGCGCGGAGGCGACGGCGGGACAGCTCCGGCAGCGGATCGCCAAGGTGCAGGAGTGGGCCACCCGGATGCGATGACATCCGGCTGAGGTGGCCCATGGTTGAGGTGGCCTAAGGCTGAAGTGGCCTACGGCCGCGCCGGATTCCGGCTTCCGGATGCCGTGGCTTCCGATACGCGGCGAGTTCCGTGACGCGGCGAGTTCCTGGACCGGGCCGGATGCCGAGGCGGTCACCGGCCGGGGTGACATCCGGGGTGACATGGGGAACCGGTTACCTCCGAAGCCGGTCGTATCCGGAATCCGTGGCACGGGGTGCCGAACCCGCGCAGAGGGGGCGTGTCCTGCCCGGGGAGGCGCGCGCGCCGAGGCCTGTGCGCTGCGTGCACGGGCGGTGTACGCCGCGTGGCGCACGCCGCACGTTCTGGGGCAAACGGAATCAGTCCGTACCAGCCGATGCCCGGATTCTGGACGGAGACTTCCGCTGAGCGGACCAGCTCGCTACTGTCCCGCTACGCACACGCCCCGTGGCAGCGCCGCCGCGGAGCGCAGCCGTGAAGCGACTGCGCCCGGGAAGAGCCCGGGTCGCCAGCCGACCGGCGGCCTCTGAAGCGCGTCGCCGACGGGACTCGGTGACGCATCCGCCGTGCGGGGGCCGTCGACCTCACCACTAAGGAGTGGGCGTCGTGACCGCGGAGACCTCTCAGACGCTCGACCGGGGACTGCGCGTCCTCAAGTTGCTCGCCGACACGGATCACGGGCTGACCGTCACCGAGCTTTCGAACAAACTGGGCGTCAACCGGACCGTGGTGTACCGGTTGCTCGCCACGCTGGAGCAGCACGCCCTCGTACGCCGTGATCTGGGCGGCCGTGCCCGGGTCGGTCTCGGCGTGCTGCGCCTGGGCAGTCAGGTGCATCCGCTGGTACGGGAGGCCGCGCTGCCCGCACTGCGAGCGCTGGCCGAGGACATAGGGGCGACGGCTCATCTGACGCTGGTCGACGGGACGGAGGCGCTCGCTGTCGCCGTCGTCGAGCCGACGTGGACGGACTACCACGTGGCCTATCGCGCCGGTTTCCGGCATCCCCTGGACCGGGGGGCGGCGGGCCGCGCGATCCTCGCCGCCCGGCAGGCGCCGGTGGGGGAGCCCGGGTACACGCTCACCCACGGGGAGTTGGAGGCGGGCGCGAGCGGGGCCGCGGCGCCGCTGATCGGGGTGACGGGCGTCGAGGGCAGTGTGGGTGTGGTCATGCTGGCGGACGCCGTGCCGGAACGGGTGGGGCCGCGTGTGGTCGACGCGGCCCGCGAGGTCGCGGACGCCCTGCGCTGATTCCGGTCCCTGGTCCTCTGCGGTCCTCTGCGGTCCTCTGCGGTCCTCTGCGGTCCACCCTGGTCCCGGACCGTCCGGCGGGACCTGTACGGAAGTCCCGCCGGGCGGTGCCGTTAGATTGATACCCGTGCTCTCTCGCCTCACGCGCCCCAAGGCCGTCGCCGTCTGCGCCCTCCCCGTCGTGGCTCTGCTCGCCACGGCGGCGTTCGCGCCGCTGCCGTTCTCCCTGGCGCAGCCCGGCCTGACGGCGAACGTCCTCGGCGAGAACAAGGGCGACCCGGTGATCACGATCACTGGTGCGCCCACCCGGGACACCAGCGGTCAGCTGCGGATGACGACGATCGAGGCCACCGGCCCGGACGCGGACGTCTCCCTCGGTGACGTACTCAGCGGCTGGTTCGCCACGGACAAGGCCGTGATGCCCCGTGACTCGGTCTACCCGAGCGGCGGCAGCGTCAAGGAGATCGAACAGCACAACGCGAACGAGATGAAGAAGTCCCAGGACACCGCCACCGAGGCGGCCCTCGGCTACCTGCACGAGAAGGACGACGTCAAGGTCACGCTCAAGCTCGCCGACGTCGGCGGACCGAGCGCCGGACTGCTCTTCTCTCTCGGCATCGTCGACAAACTGGACGGCGACGGCAGCGGCGGCGACCTCACGGGCGGCCGTGTCATCGCGGGTACGGGGACGATCGACGCCGACGGCAAGGTCGGCGCGGTCGGTGGCGTCGCCCTCAAGACCCAGGCGGCCCGCCGCGACGGCGCGACGGTGTTCCTGGTTCCGAAGGCGGAGTGCTCGGACGCGAAGTCGGAGCTGCCGAAGGGGCTCCGGCTGATCCCGGTGACCACGCTTCAGGGCGCGGTGGACTCGCTGGTGGCCCTGGAGAAGGGGAAGGGCTCGGTTCCGAGCTGCTAGGACCTGTCCGCGGGCACTAGAACGCGACGGCCGTCCTCGGCGTGGAGGCCAGCCGGAGGCCGACCTCCACGAGGGTCCAGCCGACGCGGGCGCGCAGCCGGCCGGGGCTCCTGGTCTCGGTCGTGAGCCGGTACGCGTCCGCTTCCGCGCGCAGCTCGGCGGCGCGCAGGTGGTGCAGCTGGAGATGGGTGTCCGGGTGCATCGGGATGACCTCTCTTCGAATCTTCGATGGATCAGTCGGAGGCTTGCGGGAACACGTGCGTGTGGAAGCGCACCTGCGCCGCCTCGGGGTCGTCCTCGGGGCGTTCGACGGCGCAGTAGGTGTCGAGCAGGTCGTGCATCTTCTGGATGAGCTCCCGGGACTGCGTCGGCGTCAGACGCATCGTGAAGTCGCTCATGTCGGTGGCGCGGGTCCAGCTCTCGGACCAGTCGTCGCGGGTGCCGAGCCAGGTCGACAGTTCACGGGCATGGCTGGTGGCGACCTCGTGCAGGAACATGTCGGCCGCCCCGCGCACCGCCGGGTCCGGGTCCTTGAGCAGCTTCTCGTCGAAGCCCAGACCCTGGTCGGCGGCCTGCCACCAGCGCTCCCGCCCTTTGCCCCGGTCCGGGGCGTCCTCGACGAAGCCGTGCGCGGCGAGCTGCCGCAGGTGGTAGCTGGTCGCCCCGCTGGACTCGCCCAGCCGCTCGGCGAGCATCGACGCGGTGGCCGGCCCTTTCCGGCGCAGGCTGCTCAGCAGCTCCATGCGCAGTGGATGGGCGAGACCGCGCAGGGAACGGGCGTCCAGGCGGCGGTGCCGCGGGGGTTCGGGCGGCAGCGGTGGCTGCGGCGGGTGAGGGGGTTCCGGGGGAAGCGGGGGCTGCTCCGTCATGCGTACAAAGATAGCGTTGCAAAGAACTCCTTGCAACGATTTCTTTGCAACTACTTCTCCGGACCGCGCCCACCGCATCCGTCGCACTCCAGGGACCGCGCCCACCGGACCGGTCCTGGGCCCGGTCACGCCCGCCCGATCAGTCCTGCGTGACGAAGCCCTCCTCGGTCATCCAGTCCAGGGCCACCTCGTGCGGGTCCTGGCCCTGTACGTCCACCTTCGCGTTCAGTTCCTGCGCGACCGTGTTGTTCAGCCTCTTCGTCACCGGCTCGATGACCTCGGCGATCTGCGGATACTTCTTCAGGGCCTTGGAGTTGATCACGGGCGCGGCGTTGTAGTTGGGGAAGAACTTCCTGTCGTCCTTCATCACCTCCAGGTTCATCGACTTGATGCGCCCGTCGGTGGTGAACACCTCCCCGTACGTACAACTCCCCTTCTGCACCTGGGTGTAGATGATCCCGGTGTCCATCTGCGTGATGTTCTTCGCGGGGATGTCCATCCCGTACGCCTTCTCCATGCCCGGCAGTCCGTCGGCCCGATTGGCGAACTCGCCCTCCACGCACAGGGTGACCGCGCTCGGGTCCGACTTCGACAGCGCGGCCACGTCGGACAGCGTCGTGGTGCCGTACTTCTTGAAGTTGGCCTGGTTCATGGCGAGCGCGTAGGTGTTGTTGAGGGCGGACGGCGGAAGCCAGGTGACCCCGTTCTCCGGGTCGGCGTCGTGCACGGCCTGCCACTGTTTCTGCGGGTCCGGGATCGGCTCGCTGTTGCCGAGATAGGTGATCCACGCGGTGCCCGTGTACTCGTACATGGCGTCCGCGTCGCCGTTCTTGACCGCCTCGCGGGCGCCGATCGACCCCTGGATACCGGTGCGGTCGAGCACCTGGGCGCCGGCCGTCTGGAAGGCGATACCCATGATCGCGCCGAGGATCAGCTGCTCGGTGAACTCCTTGGACGCCACCGTGAGGTGGGCGCCCTTGAGCGGCTCGCCGTGCCCGATGGAGCCGGGCTTGACGTTGTCGGTCATCGGGGAGCCGCTGGTCAGCCCACACGCGGACGCCAGGACGAGGACCCCGGCAACGGCCGCGTGGGGACGGGCCCTTCTCATGTCCCCGCCTCCAGCCCGCGCGGCCTCAGCAGCAGTTCCGCCAGCGACGCCAGCCAGTCGACAAGGAGCGCGAGCGCCACGGTGAGGATCGCGCCGAGGACCAGGACCGGCATGCGCTGGGTGGTGATGCCGGTGGTGATGAGGACGCCGAGGCCGCCGCCTCCGCCGAAGGTGGCGAGGGTCGCGGTGCCCACGTTCAGGACCAGCGCCGTACGGACACCCGCGAGGATCAGCGGTACGGCCAGCGGCAGTTCGACCCGGCCGAGCACGCCCAGCGGTGACATGCCGATGCCGCGCGCCGCCTCCAGCAGGGTCGGGTCGTTGGCCTTCAGACCGGCGATCGTGTTGGACAGGACCGGCAGGATCGCGTAGATCGTGATGCCGATCAGGGCCGACTTCTCGCCGGTGCCGAGCCAGATCACGAGGAGGGCCAGCAGACCGATCGCCGGGGTCGCCTGTCCCATGTTGGCGATCGTCATCGCGATCGGGGTCAACTTCCGGAACGCCTTGCGGGTCAGCAGGATCCCCAGCGGGATCGCGATGATCAGCACGAAGAACGTGGAGATCAGCGTCAGTTGGATGTGCTGCCACAGGGCCTTGGACACCTGGCCGTTCGACAGGGCGTTCTTGGAGATCGCGTCGAGGTCCGCCTGCTGGAACCAGATCCAGGTGCCCAACAGCAGAGCGATCAGCACAGCGGGCAGGAAGGTCAGCTTCTGCCAGCTGATCCGGCGTCTCGGGGGCGCGTGCGGCGGCGGCGCTTCCCGCTCGTCCTGACCGTCGCCTTCGCCGTCACCGTCGCCGTCGTCGCGGAAGGCGACCCCCTTGACCTCGTGCTCGCCATCGGGGCGCCGGTCCGTGGGCGGTGTGCTCACGCCTTCGCCTCCCCGCCGTCCCCGCTGTCGATGCCTTCCTGCTCGAACTGCGTCTGGTGGGCGCGCGCCTCCTCCAGCTCGTGCTGGTGCTCCATGGCCTCCAGCCGGTCGGCCTCCAGGAGTTCGTGCACGGAGTTCATCAAGGTCTCCATGTCCACCACTCCGATGTACTCGCCGCGCCGCCCGGTGACCGGGACCCGGCCCGAGTTGTCCGTGAGCACCGCCTCCAGGGCGTCCCGCAGGGTGGCGTCCCTGGTCACCGTGTCGTGCACCAGCGTGCCCGCCCGCGCCAGCGAGCCCTTCGCCCGCATCAGATCGCCGCGCCGCAGCCACTTGTAGGGACGGCCCCGCTTGTCGAGCAGCAGGATCTCGTTCGTACCGCTGGAACGGAGCTTTCCGAAGATCTCCTGGAGCGGATCGTCGACCGTGACCGTCGGACAGCCGGTGATCTCCACATCCCGTACGCGGCTGAGGTTGAGCCGCTTCAGTGCCGCCCCCGCGCCCACGAACCCCGACACGAAGTCGTCCGCAGGGTTGGTGAGGATCGCCTCCGGGGTGTCGAACTGCGCGATGTGCGAGCGCTCGCGCAGCACCGCGATCCTGTCGCCCAGCTTGATGGCCTCGTCGAAGTCGTGCGTGACGAAGACGATCGTCTTGTGCAGCTCGTGCTGGAGCCGGATCAGCTCGTCCTGGAGGTGGTCGCGGGTGATCGGGTCCACCGCTCCGAACGGCTCGTCCATGAGCAGGACGGGAGGGTCCGCGGCCAGCGCCCGTGCCACGCCCACCCGCTGCTGCTGACCGCCGGAGAGCTGGCGCGGATAGCGGCCCTGGAACTCGGTGGGGTCGAGCCCGACCAGGTCCAGCATCTCCTCGACCCGCACCTTGATCCGCGCCTTCGGCCAGCCCGTCATCTTCGGCACGAGCCCGATGTTCTGGGCGACCGTCATGTGCGGGAAGAGCCCGGACGACTGGATCGCGTACCCGACCTTGCGGCGCAGTTTCACCGGGTCCATGTCGGTGACGTCCTCGCCGCCGATCCGGATGCGGCCGCCGCTCGGCTCGATCAACCGGTTGATCATCTTCAGGGTGGTCGACTTGCCGCAGCCGGACGGGCCGACGAAGACGACGAGTTCACCCGCCTTGATCTCCATGTTGACGCTGTCCACGGCGGCGTCACGGCTGCCGGGGTAACGCTTGGTGAGGTTCTCCAGCTCGATCGTGGCGCCCGTGGTGGACGACGCGCCCCCGGCCGCGGCTCCCGCGGTGTCTTCCGTGTCTTCCGTGTCTTCGGGGCGCTCGGGGCGCGCGGTGGTCTCGGCGGCCTCAGGCACGGATCCCCCTCGGGATGGTCAGCCGGCCGAGCAGGACGTACGCGGCGTCGAAGAGCAGCGCGAGGATGATGATCCCGACCGTGCCCGCGAGTACCTGGTTGAGCGCGTTCTTGCTGCCCAGCGAGCTGATGCCGCGGAAGATCTCGTTGCCGAGGCCGGGCCCGGAGGCGTAGGCGGCGATCGCCGCGATGCCCATCAGCATCTGGGTGGAGATCCGGATGCCGGTCAGGATCGGCGGCCAGGCCAGCGGCAGCTCGACGCGCATCAGCCGGGCCGGCCGCGACATGCCGATACCGGTGGCCGCGTCGACCAGCGAGGGATCGACCCCGCGCAGGCCGACGATCGAGTTGCGCACGATCGGCAGCAGCCCGTACAGCGTCAGGACGATCACAGTCGGCGGAACGCCCAGGCCCACGATCGGGATCAGCAGACCGATCATGGCGAGCGAGGGAATGGTCAGAATGGCCGAGGTCGTCGTGGTGGCGAGGTTGCCCGCCCAGTCGCTGCGGTAGGTGACGATCCCGATCAGTACGCCGATGAGGGTCGCCACGACCATGCACTGGAAGACCGCGCTGGCGTGTTGGTAGGCATCCGTGAGCAGTTGCTCGTGGCGGCTGCTCAGGTACTCCCAGAAGTTCACGCCACGTCACCCCGGTCATCGGTTCAGTGCTCGGTCGCCGCCTGTTCCACGAGCGGGATGATCCGCAGCGGAACCGGGTTCTCCATGACGATCGCCGTGGACGCCCGGACGATGCCATCAAAACCGACAACCCGGTCGATCACACGTTGGAGATCGGCGTTCGAGCGGGCCACCAGACGGCACAGCATGTCCCCGCTGCCGGTGGTCGTGTGCAGCTCCAGCACCTCGGGCACGGTCGCCAAATGTGCCCGTACGTCGGCACCTTGCCCCTGCCGGATCTGGAGCGTGGCGAACGCCGTGACCGGATAGCCGAGCGCCGTCGGATCGACCTGCGGACCGAAGCCCCGGATGACTCCGTTCGACTGAAGACGGTCCAGCCTGGCCTGCACCGTTCCCCGCGCGACCCCGAGCCGCCGCGACATCTCCAGAACACCGATGCGCGGCTCCTTCGCCAGCAGCACCAGCAGCCGCCCGTCCAGATGATCGATCGCCATGCGGACCTCCGAGATGGTCATCATGTACAGAAAGCCCGCCGCTTCGGGCTCCTCGCTGCACACATTGTTCAGTCGATAGGCGAACTATTGCGCACCTTGCGGAACGGAGGGAGCCTGCGGCCATGGCTGCGATCTCTACGAACACACACCACACTCCCGACACCGCCCGGCAGGCCGACCCCTTCCCGGTCAAGGGAATGGACGCGGTCGTCTTCGCCGTCGGCAACGCCAAGCAGGCCGCGCACTACTACTCCACGGCCTTCGGCATGCGGCTCGTCGCCTACTCCGGACCGGAGAACGGCAGCCGCGAGACGGCGTCGTACGTCCTCGAGAACGGCTCGGCGCGGTTCGTCCTCACCTCCGTGATCAGGCCCTCCACCACCTGGGGCCACTTCCTGGCCGAGCACGTGGCCGAGCACGGCGACGGCGTCGTCGACCTCGCCATCGAGGTCCCGGACGCGCGCGCCGCGTACGCCTACGCCGTCGAGCACGGCGCCACCTCGATCGCCGAGCCGTACGAGATGAAGGACGAGAACGGCACGGTCGTCCTCGCCGCGATCGCCACGTACGGCAAGACCCGCCACACGCTCGTCGAGCGGACCGGCTACGACGGCCCTTACCTGCCCGGGTACGTGGCCGCCGCGCCGATCGTCGAACCGGCGGCCAAGCGCACCTTCCAGGCCATCGACCACTGCGTGGGCAACGTCGAGCTCGGCCGGATGAACGAGTGGGTCGCCTTCTACAACAAGGTCATGGGCTTCACGAACATGAAGGAGTTCGTGGGCGACGACATCGCGACCGAGTACAGCGCGCTGATGTCGAAGGTCGTGGCCGACGGCACGCTCAAGGTCAAGTTCCCGATCAACGAGCCCGCCATCGCCAAGAAGAAGTCGCAGATCGACGAGTACCTGGAGTTCTACGGCGGCGCGGGTGTCCAGCACATCGCGCTGAACACGAACGACATCGTCGCGACCGTACGCACCATGCGCGCGGCCGGGGTCCAGTTCCTCGACACCCCCGACTCCTACTACGACACCCTCGGCGAGTGGGCCGGCGACACCCGCGTCCCCGTCGACACCCTGCGCGAACTGAAGATCCTCGTCGACCGCGACGAGGACGGCTATCTGCTGCAGATCTTCACCAAGCCGGTCCAGGACCGTCCGACCGTCTTCTTCGAGATGATCGAGCGGCACGGCTCGATGGGCTTCGGCAAGGGCAACTTCAAGGCCCTGTTCGAGGCGATCGAGCGCGAGCAGGAGAAGCGCGGCAACCTGTGAACCCGTAGAACAGGCAAGTTCTGAGGGCCGGTCGGTCCTCATGTGTCCGGTGGACGCCCAGGCGGCGTCCCCCGGACACACCTGTTCCCGGGGCTTACCGACACGCGTGCCCCTGGGCCGGCCACACGCTTGTCCCTGCCTCCACCGGCCACGCGTGCTCCGGCGTTCACCGCGCCGCGGAAGGCCTCGCGGCGGGAGCCGGCGGCTGCCCCGGCGCGGTCGACGGGGCCGTCGGGCCGGAAGAGCCGGACCCGGGCGACGACTCCGCCACCCCGGGAGCCCCGGCCGCGCCCGTCGCCCCCGCCGAGTCGCCGGACTCCTCGGACTCCTCGGATTCCTCGGGCGATCCGGACTGCTCGGCCCCGTCCGGCTCAACCGCCGGCTCCGGCGGCCCCCCGGCCGGTGGCTCGCCCAGCGCCGCCAGGGCCTCCCGGGCCGCGGGCGCCAGCAGCGGCGAGAAGGACGGGTTGATCCGCAACGCCTCGGCGAGGTGACGGCGGGCCGGACCGGACTGCCCCAGATCCCGCTCGATCTGACCCCGGTGGTACGCGTACAGCGCGCTGCGCACACCGCCCCCGTGCTCCTTGTCCATGGCCCGCACGGCGAACCGGAGCGCTTCCCCGTTGTCCCCGGCGCGGTGCAGCGCCCAGCCCAGCGCGTCCGCCGCCGCGATACCGGGGTGCCGCTGCCACTCGGCGCGCAGCGCCCGTACCGCCGCCTGCGGATCGCCGTGGTCCGCCTCGAACAACCCGAGGACCAGCTCGTCGTCCACCCCCTCGGCGCTCTCCTGCCGCACCAGCTCCCGCAGCAGGTCGTACTGCACGCGCGCGGCCCCGCCGAGCCCCAGCTTCTCGTACAGCTCGCCCAGCTCCAGCGCGTACCGCGGCGCGGGCCGCTTCGCGAGCGCCGCCCGGTACGCGCGCAGCGCCTCGGAGGGGCGCCCGAGCGCCGCCAGCGCGCGCCCCTGCCCGGCCAGGGCGTCGTACGCGTCGGCGTCGGTGTTCACCGCGGCTCGGTAGTAGTGCAGGGACTCCTGGAGGTCACCGCGTTCCCACGCGAGAGCACCGGCCTGCTGGAGGAAGGCCGCCCGTTCGGACGGGGTCGCCGCACCCGCCGCCGCGTCCGAGATCGCCGCCGCGGCGTCCTCACGGCGGCCGCGGTCCCCGTAGACGCGCGCCGCCACAGCCCGCGCCGTTGGCCCGGAACGCAGCGAGAGCAGCTTGTCGAGGGCCCTGTCCGTGGCCTTGTAGTCGCCCAGCCCGGTGTACGCGTCGATGAGCGCCGGATACGCCGTCCACCGCTTCGGAGACAGCTTCACCGCCGCCTCACCCCAGTGCTTCGCGGCCCGGAAGTCACCCCGCGCGGCGGCCAGGGAGGCGAGACCGTCCAGCGCGGCCGCGTTGTCGTCCGGCCGAACCCGCAGTGAGGTGCGCAGCGCCTTCTCGGCCTTCGGGTAGTACGCGGCCGCCGCCGTCCGCCGCGCCCGCTCCGTGTACGCGACGCCGAGCACCGCCCACGACCGGTCGTCGCTGGGACGGTCCCGCACCCGGGCCTCACGGTCGTCGATGAGCGCCTCGAGATCGGGCAGCGCGGCGGGCACCCCGGCTCCCACCGCGGTCACCGCCCGGGCCACCGGCCCCGCGGCGGGCCGCGCCGCTCCGCCCCGCCCCAGCGAGGGCAGCAGCACCAGCACACCGCCGAGCACGACACAGCCTGCGACCGCGCCGACCAGCGCGCGCCGGGGAAGCGGGGAGCGGCGCCGCCCGGAGCGCTCCGGGGGCTGCGGGCCGACGGGCTCCTCGGGCCGCGGACCGGCGGGCTTCTCGCGCCCGGGCCCGGCGGGCACCGGCTGTCGCTCTTCGATCTCCATGCCGCTCACTGTGCGTCAATACGAAGAGCATGCCCCGGCACGCCAAGGCTCGCGCGGATGGGGTTCACACCGATGGCCCCGGGTGCGACCCTGTGATCATGAGCCGTATCGAAGCCCCGCGCGATGAGGACACGGAAGCGACCGGCAACCTCCTCGACCGTCTGCGGAGCGGTCTGCCGGCCGAGGCCGTCCTCACCGACCCGGACATCACGGCCTCCTACGCCAACGACATGGCGAGTTTCTGCGAGGCGGGCACGCCGTCCGCGGTCGTCCTGCCGCGCACCGTCGAGCAGGTCCAGCACATCATGCGCGTCGCGACCGAACTGCGCGTCCCGGTCGTCCCGCAGGGGGCCCGCACCGGCCTGTCCGGGGCGGCCAACGCCTCCGACGGCTGCGTGGTGCTGTCCCTGGTGAGGATGGACCGCATCCTGGAGATCAACCCGGTCGACCGCATCGCCGTCGTCGAACCCGGAGTCATCAACGCGGCGCTCTCCCGTGCCGTCAACGAACACGGCCTGTACTACCCGCCGGACCCCTCCAGCTGGGAGACGTGCACCATCGGCGGCAACATCGGCACCGCCTCCGGCGGCCTGTGCTGCGTGAAGTACGGGGTGACGGCCGAGTACGTCCTCGGCCTCGACGTCGTCCTCGCCGACGGGCGGCTGATGTCCACCGGCCGCCGCACCGCCAAGGGCGTCGCCGGATACGACCTCACCCGTCTCTTCGTGGGCTCCGAGGGCTCGCTCGGCATCGTCGTACGGGCGATCCTGGCGCTGAAGCCGCAGCCGCCCCAACAGCTCGTCCTGGTGGCGGAGTTCGGGTCGTCGCGGGCCGCCTGCGACGCCGTCTGCCGGATCATGGAGGGCGGCCATGTGCCGTCTCTCCTCGAACTGATGGACCGTACGACCGTCAAGGCCGTCAACGACCTCGCGCACATGGGCCTCCCGGAGACCACCGAGGCGCTCCTGCTCGCCGCCTTCGACACCCACGACCCGGCGGCCGACCTCGCCGCGGTCGGAGCGCTCTGCGAGGCCGCCGGCGCGACACAGGTGGTCCCCGCCGAGGACGTGGCCGAGTCCGAACTCCTCCTCCAGGCACGGAGGCTGGCGCTCACCGCGCTCGAAGCCGTCAAGGGCACCACGATGATCGACGACGTGTGCGTGCCGCGATCCCGGCTCGGCGACATGCTCGACGGCATCGAGCGCGTCGCCGAGAAGTACGCCCTGACCATCGGCGTCTGCGCCCACGCGGGCGACGGCAACACCCACCCCACCGTCTGCTTCGACGCGGCCGACCCCGACGAGTCCCGGCGCGCCCGCGAGTCCTTCGACGAGATCATGGCCCTCGGCCTGGAACTCGGCGGCACCATCACCGGCGAGCACGGCGTGGGAGTCCTGAAGAAGGAGTGGCTGGCCCGCGAGATCGGCCCGGTGGGCGTGGAGATGCAGCGGGCGATCAAGACGGCGTTCGACCCGCTGGGCATCCTCAACCCCGGGAAACTGTTCTGAGGCTCCAGGGCTACTCACCGTCCGTGGACTCGTCCGACGGCCACGGGTCGCGCAGCCACAGGTCGTCGGGCGACGGGGAGCCCCCCTGTTCGAGTGACGCCGACAGCCTCGGGGACGGCGCGAGCAGCTCGGCGAGTCCCGCGTCGATACCGAGCTGCTCGGCCTCGGAGCCCGGGGGGACCGCCCGCAGCGTGCGCTCCAGCCAGGCCGAGATCTGGGAGGCGGGCGCTTCGAGCAGCGCGTCGCCGTCCGGCGAGCTCAGCGCCATCAGGACGACGCCCCGGCCGGCGAGCTTCGTCGGCCACACCCGCACATCGCCGTGGCCGCACGGCCGGAACACCCCCTCGACGAGCAGCTCACGGGCGAAGGTCCAGTTGATGGGATGGTCGGAGCCGATGTGGAAGGTGATGTGGACGGCGTACGGGTCGTCGGTGCGGTAACTGAGGCGCGCCGGCACAGGGACGCTGCGCTCGGGCGACAGGACGAGCTTGAGCTCCAGCTCGCGTTCCACCACGGTGTGCATGTCGATGCGCTTCCTCTCGTCGTACGGGCTCCTGTGGATGGGCCCGTACGAGTGGAGAGCGCCGTGCGCAACCACCATTACGCGAGTTCGGAGAATTCTTTTCCGGACCCTTCCGTCCCTTCTTCGAGCACACCGCGCACAGCCTCGGAAGCCCGCTCGCAAGAGGTGACGGAACCTTGCCCGAAAGGGGTGGGTACGGCGGGACCGGCCGTGACACGTGCGCCGGTCTGGTAGATGTGGACCCCCAACACGACCCCCGAGCAGATACGGGACGACGGACATGAGCGCCCCAACCCCGGCCCCCGGTGACGACAGGCCCCGCGAAGGGTATTACCCGGACCCCTCCATTCCTGGATATGTCCGGTACTGGAACGGCGCCGCCTGGGTGCCGGGCACGAGCCGCCCGGCACCGTCGGGCGGCGAGGCGCTCGCCCCGCCCGCCGGCGTGCGCCCCGCGCATGTGCCCGCTCCGACACCCTCCCCCGAGTACTCACCCTCGCTCGGACCGGGAGGCACCCCCACCACGGAGGAAACGGGGCCGCACTTCTTCGACGAGGACCCGCAGCCCCGCCGCGCCACCCCCGCCGATGCCCAGCACGGCAGCCGGCCCGAGCCCGCCGCCGCGTGGGGCGCCGACCGCTCCCAGCAGTCGGGCTTCGGCGGCGACCAGGACCGCAGGGTGTCCTGGGGCGCGCCGCAGGCGTCCGACCCGCGCATCCCGCGTGCGGCGCGGCCCGGCGACGAGGTGAGCCGGCCCGACGGGGCGGCGGCGCGCACGGACGGTTCGGCGACGATCCCGCCCGCCGACTCCGGCAGCGGAGCCAGGCCCCCGGCGTCCGGAGGCGCCGTGGTCTTCCGCCGTCCCACGGGTCCGGTGTCGCCGGCCGGGTCGGAGGGCGCGGCAGACACGAGCGGTACGAGCGGTACGAGCGATACGAGCGGTACGGGCAAGGCGAGTTCGGGCGCGGCCGAGGGCTGGGGCGGGCCCGGGACCGGGGCGGCCGCGGGCACCGGGCAGTCCGGCGCGGGACACCCCGCCGCCATCCCTACGGCCACCCCCGGCGCCCAGGACCCCGACCCCTCCGAGGGCAACACGGCTCATCGCGCGCCCTCCCCGCGCACGGAGCAGCAGAGCGGGGCGCGCGGCGGGCGCCCGGGTCCGTCGGCGGCTTCACCGGCGGCACCTGCCGGGTCCGGCACCTCCGCCCCGTCCGCCGGGGCCGGCGCGTCCGCCGCGTCGGCCGGAGGCGGCTTCGGAGCCGGGCAGGCCGCCCAGGCGTCCGCGGCTCAGGCGTCAGGGGCTGAGGCGTCTGCCGCGCAGGCGTCAGCGGCTCAGGCCCCTCCGGCCCCCGCCGTCCCGCAACAGTCCGGCGGGTCGGCTCCCATGGCCTCCGGGGTCGGCGGCGGCCAGCCCTCCTGGGCCCAGCAGGTGCACCGGCTCGCCGGTGACCCGGCCGAGGAGGGGCAGCGGGTCACGCCGTGGAAGCCGCCGGTCGAGGACGTCTTCCAGGCGGCCGCGCGGCGGCAGTCGGCGGCCCGCCCGGCCGGCCTCGGCAAACGGCTGGCCGCCCGGCTGGTGGACACCGTCGTCCTCGCGGGCGTCACCGCGGCGGCCGCCGTGCCGCTGGGCACCCGGGCGGTCGACCACGTCAACGAGAAGATCGACGCGGCCAAGCTGTCGGGCGAGAAGGTCACCGTCTGGCTGCTCGACGGCACGACCGCCGGCTGCTTCGGCGTCATCCTCGCCGTACTGCTCCTCTTCGGTGTCCTCTACGAGGTCCTGCCCACCGCCAAGTGGGGCCGCACCCTGGGCAAGAAGCTGTGTGGCATCGAGGTGCGCGACATAGAGGGTCACGAACCGCCGACCTTCGGACGGGCCTTGGGCCGCTGGCTCGTCTACAGCGTCCCGTGCCTTCTGCTCATCGGTGTCGTCGGCGTCCTGTGGTGCCTGTTCGACAAACCCTGGCGCCAGTGCTGGCACGACAAGGCGGCGCATAGCTTCGTGGCGGCGGCGGACCGGTAATCCCGTCCCCCGGACGGCCCTTCGCCGGATGCGGAGCCGGAGGGTTCGCGGTCGACTCGGGCCATGAGCAGCGAACCGCCGCCTCCGGGCCCCGGCCAGCCACCGGACGACGACCCGTTCAAGAAGAAGCCCCCGCCCGCCGAGGGCGGGGGTTCCCCGTACGACCCGCCGCCCCCGTCCGACGGCCGGACCCCTCCCTACGGCAGTCAGCCGCCCCCGTTCGGAGACCAGCCGCCGTCCTCCGAGGGCGGCGCTCCTTACGAGGGGGCCGGCGACCCCTATGGCGGTGGCGGTCCCTACGGTGGCGATCCGCTCGCCGGGATGCCGCCGCTCGCGGACAGCTGGACGCGGGTGTTCGCGAGGATCCTGGACATGATCCTGGTGGGCGTTGTGGTGTGGCTGGTGTCGTGGGGGTTCGGGGTCACGGAGTACAACGTGGACTCGGACAAGATCGAGTACAGCAAGTCGTTCGGGCAGTCCCTGGTGGCCGCCGTGCTCTACGTCTCCTACGACACCGTGATGATCAGCAAGTCGGGCCAGACCCTCGGCAAGAGGCTGTTCCACCACCGGGTCGCCAACCTCGACAACGGCTCGACGCCCTCCGTACAGACGTCCCTGACCCGCGCCCTGGTCCTGTGGATTCCGTTCGCGTTCTGCTGCGCCTGCATCTGGACGGCGATCGCGGGCGGCTGGAGCTTCTTCGACAAGCCCTACAAGCAGGGCCTGCACGACAAGGCGGCCAAGACGGTGGTGGTCGACTCCAGGTGACATGGGACGGGTGACGTGGGCCGGGGCGGCGACGGCGCACGGACGAACGGCGGGCCCGTGGTTCACGGGTCCGCCGTTCGTGTAAGAGGCAGGTTCAAGGCCGGTACGAGGTCGAGGTGTCCGGGGTGCCAGGAGTCCGCCGGTCCGGGTGGTGCGCCGGGGGCCCGCAGGCTCGCGTACGCGGCTTCAGGGACCCGCGGGTTCGCGTACCGGCTCGGGCGCGGAGGAGGCGGCGACGGACGCGGTCTCGCGCCGCACCGGGACCCGCTCGTGGAGCACGGGAGCGACGGCGGACGGCGCGGGCTTCGGCAGCGGGACCGTCATGGCCACCAGCAGTCCGAGAGCGAGTGCCGAGAGGGTGATCAGCACGATCCCCAGGCTCGAACTCGTCTGTGACAGCAGCAGCATGGCGAGGGTGGAGAAGATCACGGTGCAGGAACCGTAGGCGAGCTGTGCGGCGGTCGGACGAGGCATGGCAATCGTGTCCTCGGATGGGGGTTCTCCCCCCGGTGCCTCTCGCGATGGGGGAGGTGCGGATAGAAGTCGGGGGTGAGACAACGGTGTCGACTTGGCTTCTCGCCGACTCCGACGCTTCGCCAATCGACTCTATTCGCCTGCATGCCCGAGTGGAACGTCTGGTAAGCGTGACCTTACCCACGGTGCCGGTGCACAGGGGGCGCACGGAGTCATCACGTCCACCAAGTGGACGTGCGGGCGCGCCGGTTGGGGGGTTTCGGGGTGCGTCCGGATACCGAACGACAGCTCCGCATAATGCACTTGCCAGGTTCAAGTCAAGATCTGTTTTTTCTTTGGTAACTCCGGTCAAATGTCGTCACTTGAATCGCGTAGCGCGCGCGGACCTCCATGACCCGGAACCCCCTCCGCGCGAAAGTGCGCGGGGGAGGACATCAAGTGACCAACAAACCATGGACGTTCAGAGCGGCCGCGGTGGGCGTAGCCCTCGCGGCGGCCACCGCCACGTTCTCGACGTACGCCGTGGCGCAGGCCGACTCGGCCGCCGCGTCACCGGTCGTGGACCGCCACGACCCGCAGCCGGTCAAGAACACGGTCGACCACGACCTCGACGGCCCGCTGAGCAAGACCCAGGACGCCCAGCGCCAAGAGGCGCTGAACCAGGTCATATCCGGCGACGCCAAGGTGCAGAACCGCCACGGTTCGAAGGTCGTCCAGCTGAAGAGCAAGAAGGGCGACAGCAAGTACGTCGAGCTGGGCCGCGAGAAGACCGACAAGATCTTCACGATCCTGGTCGAGTTCGGCGACAAGACGGACCCCAAGTACGGTGGCACCGCCGGTCCGTCGCACAACCAGATAGCCAAGCCGGACCGCAAGAAGGACAACAGCACGGCCTGGCAGGCGGATTACAACCAGAAGCACTTCCAGGACCTCTACTTCGGCACCGGCAAGAACGTCGAGTCGATGAAGAAGTTCTACGAGGCGCAGTCCTCGGGCCGCTACTCGGTGGCCGGCGAGGTCGCCGACTGGGTCAAGGTCCCCTACAACGAGGCCCGTTACGGCAACAACGCCTGCGGCTCCAAGAACTGCCCGAGCGTGTGGAACGTCGTCAGCGACGGCGTCACCGCCTGGGTCGCCCAGCAGAAGGCGGCCGGCAAGTCCGACGCGGCCATCAAGGCGGACCTGGCGAACTTCGACCAGTGGGACCGCTACGACTTCGACGGCGACGGCAACTTCAACGAGCCCGACGGCTACATCGACCACTTCCAGATCGTGCACGCCGGTGAGGACGAGTCGGCCGGCGGCGGTGTGCAGGGTGAGGACGCGATCTGGGCCCACCGCTGGTACGCGTTCGGCTCCGACGCGGGCGCCACGGGTCCGGGCGACAACAAGCTCGGCGGCGCCCAGATCGGCGACACCGGCGTCTGGGTCGGCGACTACACCATCCAGCCGGAGAACGGCGGACTCGGCGTCTTCGCCCACGAGTACGGTCACGACCTCGGTCTGCCGGACCACTACGACACCGCCGGCGGTGACAACTCCACCGGCTTCTGGACGCTGATGTCCTCGGGTTCCTGGCTCGGCCGGGGCAAGGACTCCATCGGCGACCTCCCCGGCGACTTCAACGCCTGGGACAAGCTGCAGCTCGGCTGGCTGAACTACGACACGGCCAAGGCCGGCAAGCAGTCCACGCACAAGCTGGGCGTCGCCGAGTACAACACCTGGAACAAGCAGGCGCTCGTCGTCACGCTGCCGGAGAAGGCGGTCACGACCACGGTCGTCAACCCCGCGCAGGGCTCGACCCAGTGGTGGAGCGGCAGCGGTGACAACCTGAAGAACACCCTGACCCGGTCCGTGGACCTCACGGGCAAGTCGTCGGCGAAGCTGACCCTCGACGGCTGGTACGACATCGAGGCGAACTTCGACTACCTCTACACCGAGGTCTCGACCGACGGGGGCGCCAACTGGACCGCCCTCGACGGCACGGTGGACGGTGCCGCCATCCCGCGTGACGGCAGCGACAAGCCCGCCCTCACCGGCACGGTCGACGCGTACAAGAAGCTGGCCTACTCGCTCGACGCCTACGCGGGCAAGAAGATCGACGTCCGCTTCCGCTACCAGAGCGACGGCGGTGTGGCGCTCAAGGGCTTCGCGGCCGACGAGATCAGCGTCACCGCGGACGGCACCGCGCTCTTCTCGGACAACGCCGAGACGGCCGACGCCGCTTGGACCGCGAGCGGCTTCTCCCGCATCGGCGCCTCGTTCACCAAGGACTACGCGCAGTACTACCTCGCGGAGAACCGCCAGTACGTCTCGTACGACAAGACCCTCAAGGTCGGCCCGTACAACTTCGGCTTCCTGAACACCCGTCCGGACTGGGTGGAGCACTACGCCTACCAGAACGGCCTGTTGATCTGGAAGTGGGACACCTCGCAGGCGGACAACAACACCAGCGAGCACCCGGGTGTCGGCCTCGCGCTGCCGGTCGACGCGCACTCGAAGGCCCTGTGGTGGGACAACGGCACGCTGATGCGCAACCGCATCCAGGCCTACGACTCCACCTTCAGCCTGTACCGCACGGACGGCATCACGCTGCACAACGCCGACGTCGCCATGAAGATCCCGTCGAAGAAGGGCGTGTCGGTCTTCAACGACCACACCAGCGACTACTACGACAACCGGAACCCGACCGGCGGTGTCAAGATCACTGACACCAACACCAAGATCGAGATCGTCAAGGAGGCCAAGGACGGCTCCACGATCTCCCTCAAGGTCGGACCCGCAGTGAAGTAGTCAGCATTTCCGCAGGTCAGAAGCGTATCGGCGGCAACCCCCTGGCGGGTTGCCGCCGATCGTGTTTAGGTGCGTCCTGTGCCCGGCTTATTGACACCGAATCGCACGGGGGTGTGACCGCATGGCCGCAGGAGGTTTCTGTAGATTGCCGAACGGCAGCGTCGTAGTGGCGCTGAACCTGCCCAGTCCGGCAGGTTCCGGCAACGGCTGCGTGCGGTTCCTGATCGTCGCCCAGAACCGTGCCCGAGCCCTGACCCGGCTGCGCAATCTGGGCCTGCGCTCCGTCTACCTCCGGGGCAACGCCGCCCCGCCCACGCCCGACGAGATCACCGCGGTCCTGCACCACCCCGACGGGCTCATCTGGCGCACGGCCCCCGACGCCGGTGTCCCCGGCGCCGGCGTCATCGGCAGCGGTGTCCCCGAGCTCCCCCAGGAGCTGTGGCACCCGATCAGGTCGCTGGTGAGACGTCCGGCGGCCCAGGCGTAGGGCGGCCCAGGCGTAGCCGGGCGGTCCGGCGCCGTACACACGGCGCCGGACCGCCCGGGTGGCGGAAGGGGGCTACTTCTTCCCGCGCGCCGCGGCCGTCTTCTTGGCGGCCACCAAGGCCGCCTTCTTCAGCCCGGAGACGGTCGTCGTGAACTTGTGGCCGCCCGTCGTGGTGCCCGGGCTCCGGAGCGCCGTCTCGGCGTCGGCGGCGGTGAGTCCCACGATGTTGGCCGAGGCCGGCTGGACGGTGCCTTTGCCGAGGGTGAAGATGCCCTGGTTGCCGCCCACGGGGATCCAGAACGTGGGCACCGACGTGATGCCCGGGTGGTCGCTCGCGGTCAGCTGGGTCAGATAGAGGGCGTACTGCTTGCCGACGGCGATCGGGGTGGTGCCCTCCATCGAGACGGCGTCCGTGTCGATGTTGCCGACGATGATCTCGTCACCGTCACTGACGCCGAAGCCCCGCTTCATCATCCCGGACACCCGGACCCTGAGGAACACCATCGGCATGCACTGGGCACTTCCGGGGCCGTTGCCCGCGACCCCGGACGGTGTCGACGTCGGGGCGGGTGAGGAACTGGCCGAGGGATCGGGGTTGGTGTCGACGGCGTCCGACTCCGTCGGATCGACCGCGGGCTCGGACGCCGACTCGCCGCCGTCGTCGCACTCCCGCGTCTCGATGCTCAGCACCGCCGCGGTGATGGCGATGTCCGCGACGGTGGTCACCTCCTCGGCGCTGGCATAGGTGGAGTAGTCCGCCTCCACCTGCGGTCTGCCGTCACCGCCGGACGCCGTGGAGACGGGGCCGGAGCAGGCGGTCAGACAGGCGAGCGCCAGGCCGACGACCGCGGGAACGCGCATGTTCTTGTTCACAGCTATTCTCCGTCGCCGTCAGTAGTTGGCCTTGACGCCCTGCACGTCGTCGTACCAGGGGCCGTCGCTGCCGCAGTTGAACTTCCCCTCGCCCTGGCGCATGACGGCCGGGCCGGGGTTGGAGCAGGTGAGCGAGACGTGGTTGAGGCCGTAGGCGTGACCCAGTTCGTGCTCGGCCACGATCTTCTTCTCGCGCGCGGTCAGGCCCCCCATGGTGCGGGTGTTGAAGGCTATGTAGACCTCGTCGTAGCTCCAGTAGCCGAGGGTGCAGCCCTGCGACGAGGTCCGCGCCCAGTCGGCCCAGGCGTAGGAGGTGTCGCGCACCTCGATCTCGGGGTCGCCGTTGCTCTTCTCGTACCGGAAGAAGCCGGTGGCGCTGGTGGCGTCCCAGCGGCCCTGGGCGCCGTTGAAGGCGTTGTAGTAGGCGGTGCTGACCGAGTAGTAGCGGTACGAGATCGGGTCGTTGCCGTCCACGCCGTAGAAACTTCCGCACAGGTGTGTGTACGCCTGTGCCGGGGCGGCGGCGCTGAAGTGGATGGAGAGGAAGGCGGCGCACATCGAGAAGACCTGCAACAGGCGTATCAAGGCCGTGGATCTGCGTCTGCGCAGCGGTGCTGACATCGAACTGACTCCTAAGGCGACTGTCCCCGAAGAGAATCCATGAGCTGCATGTACGGATGCTCGAGGAGCGGCGCCCGCTTCCGGGCACGCCTGTAGTAGCTGTTCACCTGCGTGGTCGATGATCTTCCCCCGCCCCCCTGGCGGCATGGACATTACACAGGGCATCCGGGGGGTGGCCATAGAAATGATCAAGGTGGCGAGATGCTGGGGAGGCGCGATTTTCGGCCAAAAAGGGGCAAGGGAACCTCAGGGTTCCCTTGCTGTGCGACCTCCGGTGGGCGGTCCAGGCCCCGCGTCTCCGGCATGATCCGCCGGACAGGTCCTAGACCACGGGCTTGCCCGTGAGTTCCACTCCGGCCGTGCGCAGTTCCTCCAGCGCGCGTTCCGTCGTCTCCTCCGCCACGCCGGCCGTCAGGTCGAGCAGGACGGTCGTGCGGAAGCCCTCGCGCACGGCGTCCAGGGCGGTCGCCCGTACACAGTGGTCGGTCGCGATGCCGACCACGTCGACCTCGCCGATCCCGCGGGCGCGCAGCCAGTCGCCCAGCGCCATCCCGTTCTCGTCGGCACCCTCGAAGCCGCTGTACGCCGCCGCGTAGGCGCCCTTGTCGAAGACGGCGTCGATCGCGCCGGAGGCGACGACCGGGGCGAAGTTCGGGTGGAAGCCCACCCCTTCGGTGCCGGCCACACAGTGCGCCGGCCAGGAGTGCACATAGTCGGGGTTGTCGGCGAAGTGGCCCCCGGGGGCGATGTGGAGGTCACGGGTGGCGACGACATGCCGGTAGCCGGCGGGGGCCTGGCCGATCAGCTCGGTGATGGCGGCGGCCACGTCGGCGCCCCCGGACACCGCGAGACTGCCTCCCTCGCAGAAGTCGTTCTGCACGTCTACGACGATCAAGGCGCGGCGCATGGGCGGTGTCCTTCGGCTATGGGTGCGGCAGACAAGGGTGCGGGCCCGGCCGTTGAACTTCCGAGCCTAGAGACTTCGACGGCGGTGCGGGAGGGGGTATTCGGCTTCCACGGCCCGCGTGGGCACGCTGCCGTTGCATTCCCGCTCACCGGAGGTTCATGCGCGGCGCCACCCGTGCCCCGCCCGCCTCGCGTGCCTCAGACGTACTCGGTGGGCAGCACGGGTTCGCCGCGCGACAGCTGCGTCGCCGACAGCGGCAGCCGGGCGCGGGCCGCCGCGTG
Organism: Streptomyces sp. NPDC002935; assembly: GCF_040611295.1. NCBI lineage: Bacteria > Bacillati > Actinomycetota > Actinomycetes > Kitasatosporales > Streptomycetaceae > Streptomyces > Streptomyces sp. NPDC002935. The sequence continues at coordinate 314,375 of NZ_JBEXNW010000004.1, read as the reverse complement.
CCGGTCGCGTACGACGTCGAGCGGCTCACGGGACAGGACCTGTCCGCCCTTGATCAGCTGGACCAGGAGCTGCTGTTCGGCCAGCTCGCCGGGTACTTCCCCGACGCCGATCACCTCGGCTTCGGGGACCCCTTGCCCGTCCAGGCGCCGTGCGGCCCACTTGCGGCCGCCGATGGACGTCTTCCCGCCGGTGGACTTCTTGGCCACCGGCTCCAGCGGCGCCTTCGGGTCGGCGGACTCGGCGCGGGCGACCAGCTTGTAGACCATCGAGCAGGTCGGATGGCCGGATCCCGTCACCAGCTGGGTGCCGACGCCGTACGCGTCCACGGGCGCCGCCGCCAGCGAGGCGATGGCGTACTCGTCGAGGTCGGAGGTCACGATGATCTTCGTGCGGGTCGCGCCCAGCTCGTCCAGCTGCTGGCGCACGCGGTGGGCGACGAGCAGCAGGTCACCGGAGTCGATGCGCACCGCGCCGAGTTCGGTCCCGGCGACCTCGACGGCCGTGCGGACCGCCTCGGCGACGTCGTAGGTGTCCACGAGCAGCGTGGTGTCCCGGCCCAGCGAGTTCACCTGGGCCTGGAAGGCGTCCCGCTCGTGGTCGTGCAGGAGGGTGAAGGCGTGCGCGGAGGTGCCCACGGTCGGGATGCCGTAGCGGAAACCGGCGGCCAGGTCGGAGGTGGTCGTGAACCCGCCGATGTAGGCGGCCCGCGAGGCGGCCACCGCGGCCAGCTCGTGGGTGCGCCGGGCGCCCATCTCGACCAGCGGCCGCCCGCCCGCGGCGGAGGACATCCGGGAGGCGGCCGCCGCGATCGCGGAGTCGTGGTTGAGGATCGAGAGGATCACCGTCTCCAGGAGCACGCACTCCGCGAAGCTGCCCTCGACCCGCAGGAGGGGCGAGCCCGGGAAGTAGACCTCACCCTCGGGGTAGCCCCAGATGTCCCCGCCGAAGCGGTACGAGGCGAGCCACTCGAGGGTCGGCTCGTCCACGATGCCGCGCTCGCGCAGAAAGCCGAGGACGTCCGCCTCGAACCGGAAGTTCTCGACGGCGTCGAGGACACGCCCGGTGCCCGCGACGACTCCGTAGCGCCGTCCTTCGGGCAGCCGCCGGGTGAAGACCTCGAAGACCGAGCGCCGATCGGCGGTCTTGGCCGCGAGCGCGGCCTGCAGCATGGTCAGCTCGTACTGGTCGGTGAAGAGCGCCGTCGAAGGTACGCCCACCCGTCTCCCGTCACCACCCTTGTGGGGAAGCGCTTCGCGCCCTTCTTCTTCCGGCAGCCCAAGGTCCGCTGTGTTCATGGCAGGGATCGTACCCCCATCTCGTCACTTTGACGATTTCTGACGGCCCCGAGATTCCCGGGGAGTCGGCCCCCTATTCGGGGGTCCGTTTGTGCGGGTGACCCCCTCTGGTGGCAGCATGGGCGATGTGACGGCTCCCGCACCTCTAGAGATCGAGAAGACCGAGTCGGCGGAGGAGGTCTTCGCCGTACCCGAGCCGGACGTCCCCTGGGTCACGATCGTCCACAACGACCCGGTCAACCTCATGAGCTATGTGACGTATGTCTTCCAGACGTACTTCGGCTACTCCAAGGACAAGGCCACCAAGCTGATGATGGACGTCCACCACAAGGGCCGGGCCGTCGTTTCCAGCGGCACGCGCGAGGAGATGGAGCGCGACGTGCAGGCCATGCACGGCTACGGTCTGTGGGCCACCCTTCAGCAGGACCGGAAGTAGCCGGTTCCCTGTCAACCGACCGCCAGCAGGACCGGAAGTAGCGAACTCACTCCATGCCTGGACACTTCGAACCGCTCCCCGGCGGCGGCGCGGCCGTCGCGCTCGACGAGGTCGAGATCTCCATCATCCGCTCCCTCGCCGTCCAGCTCCTGGAGCTCATCGGTCCCGGCCCCGCGGAGAACGCCGCCGCCGACCCGCTGGCCGAGCTGTTCGCGGAGGGCCCCAGCGAGCCGCCGAGCGACCCGGTGCTCAAGCGCCTGTTCCCAGACGCGTACAGCGGCCCCGGCGTCGAGGCCACCTCGCCCGAACAGGCCGAGGAACAGCACGCCCACTCCGCGGAGTTCCGCCGCTTCACCGAGAACGACCTGCGCGCGGGCAAGCGCGAGAACGCCCTTACGGTGATCCGCTCGCTGGACGGTCTGACGCCCGGCGGCGACGGCGGAGCGGTCCTCAAGCTGACCACCGCGCAGTCCGAGCAGTGGCTGCGCGCCCTGAACGATCTGCGCCTCGCCATCGGCTCCCGGCTCGACGTCGTGGACGAGGAGGACACCGACCTCCTCTACCGCCTCCCGGACGAGGACCCGCGCAAGCCCATGGTGATGGCGTACCTCTGGCTGGGCGGCCTCCAGGAGACCCTGGTCGAAACCCTTATGCCCTGACCTGTCGGGACATAGCACCTCTCGCGTTCGCTCAGCGGACGCTCAAATCCGGATAACGATCACGTCACCGCAACCGCGCCCTATGGGGCGCGGTTCGATGTTTTGTCCGGTTCTTCCTGTGGTCTGCGCAACACGCACCTCAACCGATCGACGCCGCCGCCGTGATAGATCTTCACGACCGCCCGGCAGGACACCACCCATGTCCCGCCGGGTGCGCCACCGAGCCGGCGGACCGCCGGCCAGGCACAGCTCCACCTATCCGGGGGGATCGGAAACCGATCCGAAGCCAAGGGACTGGCTCGGACCGGCATGGAGAAAGGCGCACCAGACATGACCTCATCGCAGGTCGACAAGCAGTACGACGGCAGTGAGGCCGTGGGCGGCGAGGCCCCCGAAGAGGGGTACGAGCGCGGGCTCGGCAGCCGTCAGGTCCAGATGATCGCGATCGGCGGCGCCATCGGCGTCGGCCTCTTCCTGGGGGCCGGGGCGAACATCGCCAAGGCCGGCCCCAGCCTGATCATGATGTACGCCCTCGCGGGCGTGATCATCTTCTTCATCATGCGGGCGCTCGGCGAGCTCCTGCTCTACCGCCCGGTCTCGGGTTCCTTCGCGGAGTACTCCCGCGAGTTCCTCGGCCCGTTCTTCGGCTACTTCACCGGCTGGACGTACTGGCTGATGTGGGTGGTCACCGGCATGGCCGAGCTCACGGCCGCCGCGATCTACGTCCACTACTGGTTCCCGCACGTCCCCCAATGGGTGACGGCCCTGGTCTTCCTGGTCGTCCTGTTCGTGGCGAACCTGATCTCGGTGAAGCTCTTCGGCGAGATCGAGTTCTGGTTCTCGATGGTCAAGGTCACCGCGCTCATCGGCATGATCGTGATCGGCATCGGCGTCCTCACCTTCGGCTTCAGCTCCGCCGGTGACACCGCCTCCGTCGCCAACCTCTGGCAGTTCGACGGCTTCTTCCCCAAGGGCATCGGCTCGTCCCTGATGACCCTGCAGGGCGTCATGTTCGCCTACCTCGCCGTCGAGCTCGTCGGCGTCACGGCGGGCGAGTCCCAGGACCCCGAGAAGACGCTCCCGAAGGCCATCAACACGCTCCCGTGGCGTATCGCCCTCTTCTACGTCGGTGCCCTCTCGGTCATCCTCTGCGTCGTGAAGTGGACGGAGTTCGCACCGGGCGTGAGCCCCTTCGTCGCGGCCTTCGCCAAGATCGGCATCCCGGCCGGCGCGGCCATCGTCAACTTCGTGGTCCTCACCGCCGCCCTGTCCTCCTGCAACTCGGGCATGTACTCCACGGGCCGCATGCTGCGGAACCTGGCCGACAGCGGTGAGGCCCCCAAGGTCTTCAGCAAGCTGTCGTCCACCAAGACGCCCGCGCTCGGCATCACGATCTCCGTGCTCTTCATGGGCATCGGCGTGATCCTCAACTACCTCGTCCCCGAGAAGGCCTTCGGCTACGTCACCTCGGTGGCCACCGCGGCCGGCATCTGGACCTGGCTGATGATCCTGGTCAGCCACATCCTCTACCGCCGCGCGGTCGACGCCGGCCGACTGCCGGCCTCGTCCTTCCCGGCCCCCGGCGGCGCGAAGTGCAGCTGGGTCGCCGTCGTGTTCCTCCTCTTCGTCACCGGCCTGATCGCGTACGACTCCGAGTCCCGCATCTGCCTGTACGTGATGGCCGGCTGGGCCGCCGCCCTGGCCATCGGCTGGGCGATCCTCAAGGCACGCAACCCCCAGGTCACCGAACGCCGCGAGCAGGAGTTCGAGACGGTCGGCTGACCGACCCCACGGATGTCCGGCCGCCCAGGCCACCGCTCAGGACGTCCGGCATATGGGCCGTCCCGTACCACGCCTCGGTACGGGACGGCCCTTCTGTCTATCCTGACCAGCATGCTGACCATCACCGAGGCCCTGTTCGACCAGATCGTCGCGCACGCGCGCCAGGACCACCCCGACGAGGCGTGCGGCGTCGTCGCGGGCCCCGCGGGCACCGGCCGCCCCGAGCGGTTCATCCCGATGCTCAACGCGGCTCGCTCGCCCACGTTCTACGAGTTCGACTCCGGCGACCTGCTGAAGCTCTACCGCGAGATGGACGACCGCGACGAGGAGCCCGTCGTCATCTACCACTCGCACACCGCGACCGAGGCCTACCCCTCCCGCACCGACCTCGCCTACGCGAACGAGCCCGGCGCGCACTACGTCCTCGTCTCCACCGCCGACACGGACGACGCCGGCCCCTTCCAGTTCCGCTCGTACCGGATCGTGGAAGGAGAGGTCACGGAGGAGGAGGTCAAGGTCGTGGAGAGCTACTGATCTCACCCATCGGTCAAAAAGCGTCCGGAATGCGAGATCACACTCCGGGACCCGTACCGGGAATCGATACGATGAGCCCATGGTTTTCCACGACGTGAGCGACAAGACGCCGGGCATGCTGCTCGTGGCGCGGCTGCACGTCGACCTGTGCAGGCTGCAGAGCGCCATCTGTACGCGCTGACCTGCCGCCGCCGTACGGCCGAGAGCCGCGGCACCGCAACCGGCGTACCCCCTGCTTTGCCCGCGCTGCCGCGCGTCTTCCGACCTGACTTCCTTCCGACAGGAGCCCGCAACCATGGCCATCGAGGTCCGCATCCCCACCATCCTCCGCACCTACACGAACGGCGAGAAGGCCGTCGAGGGCGGCGGGGCGACCCTTGCCGAGCTGTTCACCGACCTCGACACCCGTCACGCGGGCATCCGGGCCCGGATCGTCGACGGCGGCGAGCTGCGCCGCTTCGTCAACGTCTACCTCAACGACGAGGACGTCCGCTTCCTCGACGGCATCAACACCAAGCTGACCGACGGCGACAACGTCACCATCCTGCCGGCCGTCGCCGGCGGCATGGCCTGATCGGCCGCTGGTCTCCCATGCGCTACGACTCCCCGCTCGCCGCGGTGGGCAACACCCCTCTGGTGCGCCTGCCGCGGCTCTCGCCGTCCGCGGACGTCCGTATCTGGGCGAAGCTGGAGGACCGCAACCCGACGGGTTCGGTCAAGGACCGGCCGGCCCTGCACATGATCGAGCAGGCGGAGAAGGACGGCCGTCTGACGCCGGGCTGCACGATCCTGGAGCCGACCAGCGGCAACACCGGCATCTCGCTGGCCATGGCGGCGAAGCTCAAGGGCTACCGCATGGTCTGCGTGATGCCCGAGAACACCTCGCAGGAACGCCGTGACCTGCTCGGCATGTGGGGCGCCGAGATCATCCCCAGCCCGGCCGCCGGCGGTTCCAACACCGCCGTCCGCCTCGCCAAGGAACTGTCGGCGCAGCACCCGGACTGGGTGATGCTCTACCAGTACGGCAACCCGGACAACGCCGGTGCCCACTACGCCACGACGGGCCCGGAGATCCTCGCCGACCTCCCGTCCATCACCCACTTCGTGGCGGGCCTCGGCACCACGGGCACCCTCATGGGCGTCGGACGCTTCCTGCGCGAGAACAAGCCGGACGTGAAGATCGTCGCCGCGGAGCCGCGCTACGACGACCTGGTCTACGGGCTCAGGAACCTGGACGAGGGCTTCGTACCGGAGCTGTACGACGCCTCGGTCCTCACCAGCCGCTTCTCCGTCGGCTCGGCGGACGCGGTCACCCGCACCCGGGAGCTCCTCCAGCAGGAGGGCATCTTCGCGGGCGTCTCCACCGGCGCCGCGCTGCACGCCGCGATCGGCGTCGGCAACAAGGCCGTCAAGGCCGGAGAGCCGGCCGACATCGTCTTCGTGGTCGCGGACGGCGGCTGGAAGTACCTGTCGACGGGCGTCTACACGGCGGCGACGACCGAAGAGGCGATCGAGACACTCCAGGGCCAGCTCTGGGCGTAGCCGGGTAACCCGGGACAGCCCGGGTTACCCGGACGGAGGGCGCGGGGACCGAGGTCGGCCCCCGCGCCCTCCGGTGTCTCCCGAGGAGGTCGCTCCGGGGGCGTCGCTCCCGCCGGGAGGGCAAGGGGGCGCGGCTCGGCCGGGAGGGGAAGCGGGTATGGCCTCTGCCCGGCGGGCAAGCGGGCGCGGCTCAGTCGGCCAGGTGGCGGACCTGGTCCCACAGGACCGGGTCCATCACGCCGACCCGTCGCCGGAAGTCGCCCACCGGCACTTCGCGCAGCTCGTCCGTCTCGAGGAAGCTGGGCCGCCCGTGGGCGTCCCCCACGGCACCCGGGGGCAGCGGGATCACCCCGGGCCGCTCGTCGTGGTACTTGCTGGTGATCTTCGCGACGGTCACCCGTTTCCCGTGCACCACCATCACCAGGCACGGCCGGTCCTTGGCCCCCGGCCCGTCCTCATAGGGAACGTTCGCCCACCAGATCTCCGACGCCCGCGGGAGCGCCGCGCCGCGGCGCGCTCCGCCCCGGCGCGGTCCGCGCGGCCGGGCCGGCGGACGCGTCCGACCGGCCGGCCGGCGCCCACGGCGCCCCCAGCCGTCCACCAGCGTCGCGACCAGCGCGAGCAGTACCACCGCCGCCAACGCGAGCCACCAGGACGTGTCCATAGCAAAGAAGGTACCGGCGCGCATGTGCCCCCGCCCGCCCTGCGCCGACCCTCTGTGCCCCAAGGTCCATCCGAACCGGTGACACCACAGGTGAGTTCGCCCACAACAGCCCCTGGCGGAGGAGCGACCGGCCCTTTTGCGCCTTACGCTCGATGGACCGCACGACCCCCGTTTCCGTATCTGCAACCGAGTACCTGCACCCCGCATCTACTCTCTGCACTTCCTGTCAGCGCGGAGGTTCCAGCTCCTATGAAGCTCACCGTCGTCGGCTGCTCGGGGTCGTTCCCGTCCGCGGAATCGGCCTGTTCGAGCTACCTCGTTGAGGCCGACGGCTTCCTGCTGCTTCTCGACATGGGCAACGGTGCCCTGGGCGAGTTGCAGCGCCACGCCGGTCTCTACGACCTCGACGCGATCTTCCTCAGTCATCTGCACGCCGACCACTGCATCGACATGTGCGCGTACTTCGTCGCGCGCTACTACCGTCACGACGGCGGCCGCTGCGACCCGATCCCCGTCTACGGACCCGAGGGAACGGAGCATCGCCTGACCACGGCCTACGCCGACACGCCGTCCGCCTCCTCGATGAGCGAGGTCTTCGACTTCCACACCGTCAAGCCGGGCACCTTCGAGGTCGGCCCGTTCACCGTGCACACGGAGCGGGTGCGCCACCCCGTCGAGGCGTACGGCATCCGGGTGGAGCACGGCGGAAGATCACTGACGTACTCCGGGGACACCGGGGCGACCGAGACCCTGGACGAACTCGCCCGCGACACGGACCTGTTCCTGTGCGAGGCCGCGTTCACCCACGGCAAGGAGAACATCCCCGACCTCCACCTCAACGGCCGCGAGGCAGGCGAGACCGCCGCCCGCGCCGGCGCCCGCCGCCTCGTCCTCACCCACATCCCCCCGTGGACGGACGCCCGCATCAACCTGGCGGACGCCCGCTCGGCCTACACGGGTCCGGTGGAACTGGCGGCGCCCGGGGCGACGTACGAGATCTGACGCGGTCCGCGCACACGAAGGCCCCCGGAACCAGGCGGTTCCGGGGGCCTTCGCTCGTATGGACGGACGGCTCACGCCTTCGTGAGGTCCTCGATCTCCTCCTCGGGCTCACGGCCCGGGGTGGCGAGGTTGAACTTGACGATCGCGAAGCGGAAGACGAAGTAGTAGACCGCCGCGAAGACCAGACCGATGGGGATGATCAGCCATGGCTTGGTCGCCAGGTTCCAGTTGAGCGCGTAGTCGATGGCGCCCGCGGAGAAGGTGAAGCCCGCGTGGACCCCGAGCGCCCAGGTGATCGCCATGGACAGCGCGGTCAGGACCGCGTGGATCGCGTAGAGCACCGGCGCGATGAACATGAACGAGAACTCGATCGGCTCGGTCACACCGGTCACGAAGGAGGTCAGCGCGAGCGAGACCATCATGCCCAGCACGGCCTTGCGGCGCTCGGGGCGGGCCGAGTGCGCGATGGCGAGCGCGGCGGCCGGGAGGCCGAACATCATGATCGGGAAGAAGCCCGACATGAACTGACCGGCGGTCGGGTCACCGGCGAAGAACCGGTTGAGGTCACCGTGGACCACCTCGCCGGCCGCGTTGTGGAAGTCGCCGATCTGGAACCAGGAGACGGTGTTCACGAACTGGTGCATGCCGACCGGGATCAGCGCGCGGTTGATGAGACCGAACAGGCCCGCTCCGACAGCGCCCAGACCCGTGATCCACTCGCCGACGTTCGAGATGCCCTCGCCGATCGGCTCCCAGACCAGACCGAAGAAGACGCCCATCGCGGTACCGACGAAGGCCATGATGATCGGCACCAGACGGCGGCCGTTGAAGAAGCCGAGCCAGTCCACCAGTTGCTTGCGGTGGTAGCGCTGCCACAGCACGGCGGTCAGCAGACCCACCAGGATGCCGCCGAGGACGCCGGGGTTGTTGTAGGTCGCGGCTATGTCCGCGCCCTTCTGGATCTTCGCCTCGGAGACCGGGAACGCCTTCAGCACGTTGCTGTAGACCAGGAAGCCGACCAGCGCGGCGAGGGCCGTGGAGCCGTCCGCCTTCTTGGCGAAGCCGATCGCGACACCGATACAGAACAGCATCGGAAGGTTGTCGAAGATCGCGCCACCGGCCGTGGCGAAGACTGCCGTGACCTTGTCGGGCAGGTTCAGCTTGTCGTGCACGTCCTGCTGGCCGAGCCGGAGCAGGATGCCCGCCGCCGGCAGCACGGCGATCGGCAGCTGCAGACTGCGGCCGACCTTCTGCAGGCCCTGGAACAGGCCGGATCCCCGCTTCTTTGCGGGTGCCGCCGATGCGGTGGCGGTGCTCATAGTTCCTCCATGTGCTGGCGCTGCCGGGGGACGGGAAGGGCGAAACAGGGGTGGGCAGCGGCCGCGTGGTCTACACCACTCAGTGGTGTAGACCTGTTTCTAGCACGGTGAAGGCTGGATAAGGAAGGCACGAATTTTGTGGCCTGGGCCATAACAGGAATAAGAGGTTCCGTTCATGGCTCCGGGCAGGGGTCCGGGCAAGGCTCCGGTCATGGCTCCGGCCATGACGAAGGGCCCCCGGACCGGCAGGTCCGGGGGCCCTTCGCGCAGCGGCCTACACGGTGGCGGGCGTTGCGCCTCGGCGGGTAGGTCTACGCCTTGGTGGTGTCCTCGACGTCCTCCTCGGGCTCCCGCCCCGGAGTCTTCAGGTCGAACTTCGTGATCGCGAACCGGAAGATCGCGTAGTACACGGCGGCGAAACACAGCCCGATCGGCACGATCGCCCACGGCCTCGTCGCCAGGTTCCAGTTGATGATGTAGTCGATCAGACCCGCGGAGAAACTGAAGCCGTCGTGCACCCCGAGCCCCCAGGTCACCGCCATGGAAACGCCGGTGAGCACCGCGTGCACCGCGAAGAGCAGCGGCGCGATGAACAGGAACGAGTACTCGATCGGCTCGGTGATGCCCGTGACGAACGACGTCAGTGCCACCGACAGCATCAGACCGCCGATCTCCTTGCGGCGATGAGGCTTCGCGGTGTGCGTCATCGCCAGCGCCGCCGCCGGCAACGCGAACATCATGATCGGGAAGAAGCCCGAGAGGAACTGTCCCGCGTTCGGGTCGCCCGCCAGGAACATGTTGATGTCCCCGTGCACGACCTGGCCGTCGGGCTTGGTGTAACTGCCGAACTGGAACCAGATGGGCACGTTCAGGAACTGGTGCAGGCCGATCACCAGCAGCGCCCGGTTGGCCAGGCCGAACACACCCGAACCCCACGCACCCAGTCCGACCAGCCAGTCGCTGAAGTTCTCCAGCGCGGTACCGATCGGCGGCCAGACCCACACGCACAGCGAGGCGACCGCGGCGGCCACGAACGCCATGATGATCGGCACCAGGCGCCGCCCGTTGAAGAAACCGAGCCAGTCCACCAGCTTCGTCCGGTGGTAGCGCTGCCAGAAGTACGCCGACAGCAGCCCGATGACGATGCCGCCGAAGACCCCGGGGTTCTGGTACGTGAACTCCACGACGGAGTTGTCCTCCAGCTGGCAGCCCAGCTTGATGGCGGCACTCCCGGACGGGCAGTCCTCCGGGAACGCGCGCAGCACGTTGTAGTAGACGAGGAAACCCACGACCGCCGCGAGCGCCGTGGAGCCGTCCGCCTTCTTCGCCATACCAATGGCCACGCCGACACAGAACAGCATCGGCAGCCCGAGCTGACCGTCCAGCAGCGCGCCGCCCGCCGCGCCCATCACCTTGGAGAGGTTGTCCCAGCCGAGCCCCTCCGCCCCGAACACATCCGGCTGCCCCAGCCGGTTGAGGATGCCCGCGGCCGGCAGCACGGCGATCGGCAACTGCAGGCTGCGGCCCATCTTCTGCAGCCCCTGGAAGGCCTTGTTCCAGCGTGCGCGCGCTGGTGATACGGCGCTGACGGCACTCATGGGCGTCCTCCGGGCCGGGCCGGTTTGGCGACTGCCCGCCGACTGGTGTAGACCAGTTGGCGACGCGTCGCTCTGTCGTGATCGCCATCCTTCGGCACCTACGACATGACCGCTCGCGAAGATGGGCCAACTGTGGGTTACTGCGACAAAGCGGTTCTGATCAGGGAGTAGGACATGGCCACCAAGGCTGAGAAGATCGTCGCCGGGCTCGGCGGCATCGACAACATCGAAGAGGTCGAAGGCTGCATCACCCGGCTCCGCACCGAGGTCGCGAACCCGGACCTGGTGAACGAGGCCGCCCTGAAGGCCGCCGGCGCGCACGGAGTCGTCAGGATGGGCACCGCCATCCAGGTCGTCATCGGAACCGACGCCGACCCCATCGCGGGCGAGATCGAAGACATGATGTGAGCGACGGGACCCACTGAAGCCACCACGGCTCCACGCGAGCCACGGACCGCTTCAGGAGTTCCGGCTCACCCTTGAGGGGCTGTTTCCGCCACCGGCGGGCAGCCCCTCACCGCTGTGCGGATAGGCTCGACGCCATGTCTCGAATCGACGGCCGCACCCCCGACCAGCTGCGCCCCATCACCATCCAGCGTGGCTGGAGCAAGCATGCCGAGGGCTCCGTCCTCGTCTCCTTCGGCGACACCAAGGTCTTCTGCACGGCCTCCGTCACCGAAGGCGTCCCGCGCTGGCGCAAGGGCAGCGGCGAGGGCTGGGTCACCGCCGAGTACTCCATGCTGCCCCGCGCCACCAACACCCGCGGCGACCGCGAATCGGTCCGCGGCAAGATCGGCGGCCGCACCCACGAGATCAGCCGTCTCATCGGCCGCTCGCTGCGCGCCGTCATCGACTACAAGGCGCTCGGCGAGAACACCATCGTCCTCGACTGCGACGTCCTCCAGGCCGACGGAGGCACCCGCACCGCGGCCATCACCGGCGCGTACGTCGCGCTGGCCGACGCCGTCACCTGGGCCCAGGGCAAGAAGCTGATCAGGGCCGGCCGCAAGCCGCTCACCGGCACGGTCTCGGCGGTCTCCGTCGGCATCGTCGGCGGCGTCCCGCTGCTCGACCTCTGCTACGAGGAGGACGTGAAGGCCGACACCGACATGAACGTCGTGTGCACCGGCGACGGCCGTTTCGTCGAGATCCAGGGCACCGCCGAGGCCGAGCCCTTCGACCGCAAGGAGCTCAACGCCCTGCTGGACCTGGCCGTCGGAGGCTGCGACGAACTCGCCGCCATCCAGCGCGCGGTACTCGAAGAGACCGGTGAGGCAACCGCGGGTTAATCTTTCGCGTTCTTAGGGGTACGGGCGTACGGTCCAGCCGTGCGCCCGTCGGTCATGCCGAGCGGATCGGGCCGACCCCACAGCGGGTCGCACCGGCCACCGGCGCGGCCGCGCCACATCATGCCCACGGGGAGGGACCGTTCCATGGCCGCGCGCCACCGCAATCGTCGTCGTACCGCCGCACTCGCCGCCGTCGCCGCACTTGTCGTCCTGCCGGCGGCCGTCGGCTGCGACGCCGTCAACAAGGCGCTCGACTGCGTGCAGACCGCCGACTCGATCGCCGACAGCGTCACCGACCTCCAACAGGCCGTCGAGAACGCGGCGAACGACCCGACGCAGACCGACGCGTCCCTCAACTCCATCGAGAACAACCTCGAAAAGATCGGCGACAAGACCGACAACGCCGACGTCAACAAGGCGGTCGACGACCTCAAGAAGGCCGTCGGCAACGTCCGTACGGCCGTCAAGAACGGCGACAGCACCCCCGACATCAGCCCGGTGACGGACGCGGCGGGCGAACTGACGAAGGTGTGCACGCCGTAACGGACGCGGGGAGGACCGGGACCGGCTCGCGATCGGACAGGGGACTGGACCCGGGGATCGGACTCGGAACCGGCTCAGGGACCGACCCGGGGATCGGACTCGGAACCGGTTCAGGGACCGACCCGGGATCGGACTCGGGAGCGGACGGGAGACCGACCCGGGGATGGACTGGGACCGGACGGGGGACCGGACTCGGAGATACTGGCGACCATGACGCGCCTGATCCTCGCCACCCGCAACGCCGGAAAGCTCACCGAGTTGACGGCGATCCTCGCCGACGCAGGGCTCAGCCATGAGCTCGTCGGCGCGGACGCCTACCCCGACATCCCCGACGTCAAGGAAACCGGCGTCACCTTCGCCGAGAACGCCCTGCTGAAGGCACACGTGCTGGCGCAGGCCACCGGTCTGCCCGCCGTCGCCGACGACTCGGGCCTGTGCGTCGACGTCCTGAACGGCGCCCCCGGCATCTTCTCCGCCCGCTGGGCCGGGCGCCACGGCGACGACCGGGCCAACCTGGACCTGCTCCTCGCCCAGCTCTCCGACATCGACGCCCCGCACCGGGGCGCCCACTTCGCCTGCGCGGCGGCCCTCGCCCTGCCGGACGGCACGGAACGCGTCGTCGAGGGCCAGTTGCTCGGCACCCTCCGCCACGCCCCCACCGGCACGAACGGCTTCGGCTACGACCCGATCCTCCAGCCCGAGGGCGATACGCGCACCTGCGCGGAACTCTCTTCCGCGGAGAAGAACGCGATCAGCCATCGCGGCAAGGCGTTCCGGGCACTGGTGCCGGTGGTGCGGGAGCTGTTGGGCTGATGCAAGCGAGCCGTGGACCCGTCCTTGACGGATCGGATCCACGGCTCGTCGGCAGTGCGGCCGGTGGGATTCGAACCCACACGGGTGTGAACCCACTGGGACCTAAACCCAGCATGACTGCCATTCCATCACGGCCGCTCAGAAACGGTCATAGCATTCGACCGGCGGCGTTCAGTGTACGGGGGAGCAGCTCACCCGGCGAGTGGCATTCGCCCCTTCCGGCCGCACCACGTCTCCGTCAGCGCATGACAGTTGGGGCACAGGTATCGCAGATTCTCCCTGCGGTTGTCCCGCCAGTCCCCGTTGACATGGTCGATCTGCAAGGTGATCGAATGACCCAACCACTCACCGGTGTTGCCGCATCGCCCGCATGCATAGGGCACCCCGATTTCGGTCATGGCGCGGTGGAGCCGGGCCCTGTTGGTCCGTCCGGCTTGGTCCGGCAGGACGACCAGTACCCGGTGCGCTGTTGATGACGCTTTCGGGGGCTCCGACCGTCCCCAGGAGCGGCGCTTGAAGTGGCTGGTGTCCAGACCGAGGCGTGAGGCTGCGCGCCGGACGCGCCGGTGATTGGTGTCGTTGACGTCCATACCGAGACCGCGCATCACGTCGGCATAGCTGGAGGAGCTTCGTACGAGACTGTGCAACGCGTCCTCGGAGATCGGCGTACGCCTGTGGGAGAAGTGCCCGATGTCGACGCGATGGGTTGCCAGCATGCGGCTCAGTGTCGCGCGCGAGCGACTGTCGTCCGGAACGCCCAGTGCGCGTGCCACGCCGCGCACGCTCGTAGCGGTAGCAGCGGCTGTCTTTAGTTCCTCCGAAGTGAAGGGCAGGTCCAGTTCGGACCGATCCATGCCGGGGAAGTGGTTGATGTCGATTCCCGCGGCGCTGATGCGGCGCCGGATGTGGGAGAGCGTTCCCGTGGCCGGGGTGGCGCCCAGTTTCAGAGCCACTTCGCGCAGCGAGGACGACGAGGCGGCGGCCTCGGCGATGGATGCGTCCGGGTACTTGCGCCATGGGCTGCGCTTGACGAAGTGGTGCGTGTCGAGTCCGTGACTCGCTACCTTCTCCTGGAGTACGCGGCGTTGGCCTCCACTCTGCCCGAGACCGAGCCGCCGCATCAGATCGGTCCAGTTACGTGCCTCGGCGACGGCCGGCGCGAGACGTTCCCTGCAGTACGGGTCTGCTTCCGGCTGGCCGGAAGTGGTCGCCGTTACCTGTTCTGCTGTACTCCACCCGCTCATGCAACCCCTCCTGTCTCGGTCGCACGTTCGCGACCTCGTACGGGCTAACGAACCGTTTATCGGACGGTTACGCCCGGTGAGGGGGGGGCTGGGTGGGGTCAGTGCCCCGACGTCGCCTTCAAGCCCACCACCGAGACCAGGAGCAGGCAGACGAAGAAGATGCGGGCCGCGGTGGCCGGTTCGCCGAGGATGGTCATGCCGAGGATCGCCGCGCCCGCCGCGCCGATGCCGACCCAGACGCCGTAGGCGGTGCCGATCGGGAGCGACTTGGCGGCGTACGACAGCAGGACCATGCTCGCGATGATGCCCGCGCCCGTGAGGACGCTCGGGACCAGGCGTGTGAAGCCGTCGGTGTACTTCATTCCGATCGACCAGCCCACTTCGAGCAGACCGGCGACGATGAGCAGAACCCAGGCCATAGGAGGCACCTCCGGGAGACGACGACGCTTAACGGCGGTGCGTCGTCTTTGCGAGTCCCGGTACGGCGCGTCTCGTCGGGGTTCTTCCACGGTAGCAAAGGAATGACAAAGGGGCCGGTGACCATGGTCACCGGCCCCTTCGGACGACGTAGGCCCTACAAATACAGGCCGGTGGAGTCCTGGGACCCCTCGAACCGATCCGCGGCCACGGCGTGCAGATCCCGTTCGCGCATCAGCACGTAGGCGGTCCCGCGCACCTCGACCTCGGCACGGTCCTCGGGGTCGTACAGGACCCGGTCTCCCGGCTCGACCGTGCGGACGTTCTGCCCGACCGCGACGACGTCGGCCCACGCGAGGCGACGGCCGACGGCCGCCGTCGCGGGGATCAGGATGCCGCCGCCGGAGCGCCGCTCGCCCTCGGCGGCGTCCTGCCGTACCAGCACGCGGTCGTGCAGCATCCGGATGGGCAGCTTGTCGTCATGGGTGCTGTGCGTTTCACGGTTGGCGCTCACGCCCTGAACCTACCTGTCCCGGCCGGTTTCGTACGCGGGTGGGTCGCCGGTCAGCCCTTGCGGCGTCGCGAGCCCACGACGAGCAGCCCGACGAGTCCCACGGCGACCAGAGCCACCGGCACGATGCGCTCCAGCCGGGGCGCACCGTCCTCCGTGACGAACTGCCCCTTCACATCGCCGACGACGCGGTTCACGGCGACGTAGGCGCGTCCCAGGGTGTGATCGATGTTCGAGGCGACCTTGGCCTTGGCGTCGCCGACGATCGTCTTCGGGTGCACCCGTACGCCGATCTCGTCGAGCGTGTCGGCGAGTGTTGTGCGGCGGTGCTTGATGTCCGCCTCGATCTGCGCCGGAGTCCTGGTATCCGGCGTTCTCGACGTATCCGACACCGCGATGCCTCCGTGGTCGTGTAGTGACTCCTTGATTCGGACAGTCTGTCAGTTCGGACCGGACCGCACCCCTTGGCACCCCCCATTACGCTCGTTCCGTATCCATTCCATCCCCCGGCCACGTGAGGTTCCGATGAGCGAGCGACTCCAGCCCGGCGACACCGCCCCCGCCTTCACCCTGCCCGACGCCGACGGCAACGAGGTATCCCTCGCCGACCACAAGGGCCGCAAGGTCATCGTCTACTTCTACCCGGCCGCTCTCACCCCGGGCTGCACGAAGCAGGCGTGCGACTTCACGGACAACCTCGACGTGCTGGCGGGTGCCGGTTACGACGTCATCGGCGTCTCCCCGGACAAGCCCGAGAAGCTCGCCAAGTTCCGTGAGAAGGAGTCCCTGAAGGTCACTCTGGTCGGGGACCCCGACAAGTCGGTCCTGGAGGCGTACGGCGCCTTCGGCGAGAAGAAGCTGTACGGCAAGACGGTCGTCGGTGTCATCCGCTCCACGGTGGTCGTGGACGAGGAGGGCAAGGTCGAGCGGGCGCTGTACAACGTGAAGGCGACCGGGCACGTGGCGAAGATCATCAAGGATCTCGGGATCTGACGGCGAGGGCCTGCCCGCTCAGGGCTTTCTGGATGTGAGTCCGCTCAGGGGGTCCTGGCCCGGCGTCGTGCCCGTGGTCCCGCCGTTCGTGGCTCCGCCGCCGGTCGTGGTGGATCCGGTGGTGCCGCCGTCCGTGGTGGTGCCACCGGTGGTGCCGGTCGTGGTTCCGCCGGAGGTGTGGGTGCCGCTGTCGGTCGGACCCGGGGTCCGGCCGTTGCCCTGGCCCTGGGTCTGGCCCTGCGTCCTACCGCTCGTCGGCGCCGGTGTGCTGCCGTTGCTCCCGCCCTGTGTCCCGCCGTCGTCCTGGCCTCCGTCCGTGCTCCCGTCGTCCTCGCCGTCGGTGGTGTCCGGTTCGCCGGGTTCGTAGGTGGGGTAGTCCGGTTCCTCGGCGCCCGGCTGGAGCCGGAGGTCGAAGTCGCTCGCCTCGGTGTCCTGGAGGGCGTTCTCGGTGAACTGGGCCCAGATCTGCGCGGGATAGCCGCCGCCGTTGACACGGGGCTGGCCGAGGGCGCCGTACAAGGACTTGTGGGCGCCGGTCTCGGGGTCCTGGCCCATCACGGAGACGACGGTGGCGAGGTCGGGGGTGTAGCCGGCGAACCAGGCCGCGGTGTCCTCCTCGGCCGTGCCGGTCTTGCCCGCGGCGGGCCGGCCGGCGGCCTGCGCTGCCTGCCCGGTGCCGCCGTCGACGACGCTCTGGAGCATGGAGGTGGTCGTGTCGGCCGCCTCCCGGCTCACTGCCTGCCGGGGGTTTCGGGCCGGCAGTTCCACGGCGTCCTCGCCGTCCTTGGTGAGCTTCTCGACGAGCGTGTACGTGCCGTGCCGGCCGTGGTTCGCGAGCGTGGCGTACGCCTCCGCCATGTCGAGGACACTGGCGGTGGCCGGACCGAGCGCGATGGAGGGGGAGGCGGTCAGGTCGGGGGTGCCGGCGGGGAGGCCGAGGGCCACGGCGGTCTTCTCCACCTTGGCGGGGCCGACGTCGACGGCCATCTGGGCGTACACCGAGTTGACCGACTTGTCGGTGGCGGTGCGGACGGTGATGTCGCCGTAGGAGACGCCGTCCTCGTTCTCCGGGGCGTAGGAGCCGCCGTTCCAGCCCTGTACGGGGCGTTGGTCGGTGCCGTCGTAGAGGGTGTTCGGGGTGATGGCGCGGCCGTCCTGGGTCCCCGAGCCGTTCTGGACGGCCGAGGTGAAGACGAACGGCTTGAACGTGGAGCCGACCTGGTAGTCGCGGCGGGTCGCGTTGTTGACGTACTGCTTGGTGTAGTCGATGCCGCCGTACATCGCGAGGACCTTGCCGCTGGACGGGTCGATGGCGACGCCGCCGGCGCGGACGTAGGTGTCGACCTTGCGGTTCTTCTTGTCGAGCTGGTCCATCACCTGGTCGTTGACGGCCTTCACGAAGGCGTCCTGCTTGGGTTTCTGGAGTGTGGTGGTGATGCGGTAGCCGCCGGTGGTGAGGGTGTCCTCGTCGAGGATCTTGTTCGAGGTCAGATAGTCGTTGACGGCCTGCACGAGGTAGCCGCGCTGGCCCGACATGCCCGCCGAGCCCTTGGCCTGCTTGGGCATCGGGAAGGCGACGTCGGCGCGCGCGGCCGGAGTCAGCCATTTCTGCTTGACCATGCCGTCGAGGACGTAGTTCCAGCGGGCGAGGGCGGCGGCCCTGTTCTCTGGGTGCGCGACCACGTCGTACTCGCTGGGCGCGTTGAGGAGGGCGGCGAGATAGGCGCCCTGGCCGACGGTCAGGTCCTGGGCGTCGACGCCGTAGTAGGCCTGTGCGGCCGCCTGGATGCCGTAGGCGTTGCGGCCGTAGTAGCTGGTGTTGAGGTAGCCCTCCAGGATGTCGTCCTTGCTCTTCTCCCGGTCGAGCTTGATGGAGATGAAGAACTCCTTCACCTTCCGGGTGACCGTCTGCTCCTGGCCCAGGTAGTAGTTCTTCACGTACTGCTGGGTGATCGTCGAGCCGGACTGCCTGCCCTTGCCGGTGACGGTGTTCCAGCCGGCGCGGATCATCGCCTTGGCGTCGATGGCGGACTCGGTGTAGAAGTCGCGGTCCTCGGCGGCGAGGGTGGCGTGCTGGGCGTCCTTGGCGATCTGCGCGAGCGAGACGTTCTCACGGTTGACGTCGCCGTCGCGGGCCAGCTGGCTGCCGTCGGCGTACAGGTAGACGTTGCTCTGCTTGGTCGCGGCGGCGTTCGCGGGCGGGATCTTGACGAGGAAGTAGCCGAGCGCGAAGAGGCCGCAGACGAGCAGCACCGCGCCGAGGAACGTGCCGAGCAGCATGCGCCAGGTCGGGACGAGCCTGCGCCAGCCGGTCCGCTTGCGTTTCGGCTTCCGCTGCTTGCCGGGTCCGCCGGGTCCGCCGGGTCCGCCGGGTCCGCCCGGTCCCGCCCCGGGGGCCGGGGCTGGGCGGGGGCCCGGGTCCGGTTCCCTGGGTGCCCAGCCCTGGTTGCGCTGCTGCGGCTGCGGCTTGTCGCTCATCTGTTCGCCGGACTCCTGTTTTAGCGTCGTATGTTCCCGTACGACCTCGTACGCCTGATGCATCCCCTCTTGAAGACTCTCGCACCATGCGTTCCGTTCCCTGATCCCGGCACGCGTCGCGCCGAAAAATGCCTGGCGGGCCGCGAGGGGCCGGGGCTAGGCTCCTGCGCTTTGGCTCAACGCTCAGGAAAGGGACGGGTTGTGGGCACAGCGCGGTTGTACGCGTCCGTCGCGGCGAGCGGATTCCGGCGCTACGCCACCTATCGGATCGCCACCGCGGCGGGTGTCTTCACCAACACCGTCTTCGGGCTGATCCTGGCGTACATCTTCATCGCGCTGTGGGACACGAAGCCGCACCTCGGCGGCTACGACCAGACGCAGGCGCTCAGCTATGTGTGGCTCAGCCAGGCGCTGCTGATGGTGGTCGCGATCATGGGCGGCGGCTTCGAGGACGAGCTCATCGAGCGGATCCGTACGGGTGACATCGCGATCGACCTGTACCGGCCGGCCGACCTCCAGATGTGGTGGCTCGCCCAGGACCTGGGCCGGGCGCTGTTCCACCTGGTGGGCCGCGGAGTGGTCCCGCTCGCCTTCGGCGCGCTCTTCTTCGACCTGGCGCTGCCCTCCGACCCGCTGACCTGGCTCGCCTTCCTGGTCGCGGTCGTGCTCGGGGTGGTCGTCAGTTTCGCGATCCGGTTCCTGGTGGCGCTGTCCGCGTTCTGGCTTCTCGATGGCGCGGGTGTGGCGCAGCTGGCCTTCATCGCCGGGATCTTCTGCTCGGGGATGCTGCTGCCGCTGAACGTCTTCCCGGGCGCCCTCGGCGAGTTCGTACGGGCCCTGCCGTGGTCGTCGCTGATCCAGGCGCCCGTGGATGTCCTGCTGGGCACGGCCGACCCGCTGGGCACGTACGCGGTGCAGGCCGCCTGGGCCCTGGGGCTGCTCGCGGCCGGGCGGCTGGTCCAGTCGGTGGCGACGCGGAGGGTGGTGGTGCAGGGTGGCTGACCCGGTCGAGCAGGGGACGCGCCGCGGGGCGGGTCCGGTGGGGGAGGGGACGCGCGGGGTGCCCGGTCCGGTGGGGGAAGGGGGGCGCGGGGTGGCCGGTCCGGTGCGGGAGGCGGTCCGCGGGGAGGGCTCCCACCCCTTCGAGCGGCAGGGGGCGTACGAGCGGCTGCGGGACGGGCTGCGCGCCTACCGTCTGATCACCGCGATGTGGATCCGCTCCACGATGGCCTACCGGGCCTCGTTCGTGATGACCACCTTCGGGAACTTCGCGGCGACCGCCCTCGACTTCGTGGCGATCCTGCTGATGTTCTCGCAGGTCGACCGGCTCGGCGGCTACAGCCTGCCCGAGGTCGCCCTGCTCTACGGGGTGTCCGGCACCGCCTTCGGGCTCGCGGACCTGGGACTCGGGTCGATGGACCGGCTCGGGCGCCGTGTGCGCGACGGCACGCTCGACACGCTCCTGGTGCGCCCCGCGCCCGTGCTCGCGCAGGTCGCCGCGGACCGTTTCGCGCTGCGCCGCCTCGGACGCATCACCCAGGGACTGCTCGTCCTCGGCTACGCCCTGGCCGTCCTCGACCTCCACTGGACGCCGCTCAAGGTGCTGATGATCCCGCTGATGCTGCTCAGCGGCGGCGTCATCTTCTCGGCGGTGTTCGTGGCGGGAGCGGCCTTCCAGTTCGTCGCCCAGGACGCCTCCGAGGTGCAGAACTCCTTCACGTACGGCGGCAGTACGCTCCTTCAGTACCCGCCGACCGTCTTCGCCAAGGACCTGCTGCGCGGAGTGACCTTCGTGCTCCCGCTCGCCTTCGTCAACTGGCTGCCCGCGCTGTACGTGCTGGGGCGGCCCTATCCGCTCGACCTGCCGACGTGGGTCGCGTTCACACCACCACTCGTCGCCGCGGGCTGCTGCGTGCCGGCCGGGATCGCCTGGCGCGCGGGGCTGCGCGCGTACCGGAGTACGGGAAGTTAGGGGACATGAGGGTGGCCATCGCCGGGGACAGCGAATACACCGGTCCGGAGAGTGACGTCACCGGGCCGGATCGCGAAATCATCCGTCTGGAACGGGACTTCATCGAACTCGACGGCGTCGAGAAGGTCTTCGACGTGCGCAAGAAGACGGGCTTCCTGCGCGGCGAGCGGCGGCAGGTGCGGGCCGTCGACTCGATCTCCTTCACCGTGGCGCGCGGCGAGATGGTCGGCTACATCGGCCCGAACGGCGCCGGCAAGTCGACCACCATCAAGATGCTCACCGGCATCCTCACCCCGTCCGGCGGCCGGCTGCGGGTCGCCGGCCTCGACCCGTCCCGCGAGCGCACCCGTCTCGCGCGCCGGATCGGGGTCGTGTTCGGGCAGCGTACGACCCTGTGGTGGGACCTCCCGCTGATCGACTCCTACCGGCTGATGCACCGCATGTACCGCATCCCGGACGGCCGCTACCGGGAGAACCTCGACCGCTGTGTCGAACTCCTGGAGCTCGGCGACCTGTTGGACGTCCCCGTGCGGCAGCTGTCCCTGGGGCAGCGGATGCGCGGCGACATCGCGGCGGCCCTGCTGCACGATCCCGAGGTGCTCTACCTCGACGAGCCGACGATCGGGCTCGACGTGATCAGCAAGGCGCGGGTCCGGGAGTTCCTGCGGGACCTGAACGCCGAGCGCGGCACGACCGTCCTGCTCACGACGCACGACCTGACCGACATCGAGCAGCTGTGCCGCCGCGTGATGGTCATCGACCACGGGCGGCTGATGTACGACGGTCCGCTGAGCGGACTGCACGAGGTGGGGGAGAGCGAGCGGACCCTGGTCGTGGACCTGGAGCGGGAACTCCCGCCGATCGAGGTCGAGTCGGCGCGGGTGGTGAAGGTGGAGGGGCCGCGGCAGTGGCTGGCCTTCCCCGCCGCCCGGTCGGCGGCACCGCTGGTCGCCCGGATCGCCGCGGAGTACCCGCTGATGGACCTCTCGGTGCGCGAGCCGGACATCGAGGCGGTCATCAGCCGTATGTACGCCGGGAAGGCGGGGAAAGCGGTCTCCTAGCGGGAGGCTGCCGGAAGGGCGGGCCGGATGGCCCGCGGGCGGGGGAACTCGTAGGCTGCTGTCCATGACCGACGACGAACTCCCGGAGCTGCGCGCCTCCGACGCCGATCGTGAACGAGTCGCCGAACAGCTGAGGGACGCCCTCGCTGAAGGCCGCCTCGACATGGAGGAGTTCGAGGAGCGGCTGGAAGCGACGTACAGCGCCCGTACCTACGGGGAGTTGACGCCGATCACCCGCGACCTGCCCGGCGGCGCGGCCGTCACCGCTCCCGTGTCCATGGTCAAGCAGCCGGTGGACGACGGCAGTTGGGGCGCTCGTGTCGTCGGCGGCGAGGGTTCGTCCACCTGGGGCGTGGCGATCCTGTCCGGCTTCGAGCGCAAGGGCCGCTGGACGGTGCCGAAGCGCTTCAACTGCTTCGCCCTCATGGGCGGTGGCGAGATCGACCTGCGCGAGGCGAACTTCGCGGACCGCGAGGTCGTCATCAACTGCGTCGCGGTGATGGGCGGGATGAACGTCATCGTGCCGCCCGGCGTCGAGGTCGTCGTCCGCGGCATCGGCATCATGGGCGGCTTCGACCACCGCGAGTCGGACCAGGCGGGCGACCCCGGCGCACCCCGCGTGATCGTCACGGGCTTCGCCTTCTGGGGCGGTGTCGGCGTCGAGCGCAAGCTCACCCGTGCCGAGCGCCAGCGCCTCAAGGAGGAGCGCCGCCAGGAGAAGCTGGAACGCAGGGCGGCCCGCAAGGAGTTGCAGGGTTCGCAGGGCGGGGGCCTCGGTGACATGTACGACGCGATGGACGACGCGCTCGACGACGCCCGCGACCTGATCCGCGACCGCCACGAGGACCGGCGCGAGCGCCACGAGGAGCGCAGGGAGCGGCACCGGGAACGCCGTGAGGACCGGCACCGGCGCCGCCACGACGACTACTGACCTCCGGCGGTGCCCGGGCCACGGACGTCCGGTCGACCTCACAGCTCCGCCGGAGCCGTCCCCTTCAGGTCGCCCAGGTCGAACACGTCGGCCATCCGCTGGTAGCCCTTGTCGCTGGGGTGCAGGTGATCGCCCGAGTCGTAGTCGGTCCGCAGCCGGCGAGGGTTGTACGGATCCCGCAGGGCCGCGTCGAAGTCGACGACGTCGTCGTACACCTTCCCGGCCCGGATCTCCGCGTTCACGGCCTGGCGTACGGCATCCCGCGCGTCCGTGTATCCCCGGTGCCCGTGGAAAGGCATCAGCGTGGCGCCGACGACCCGCAGTCCACGGGCGTGCGCCTGCCGCACCAGGGTCCGCAGGCCGTCGGTGATGGTGCGCGGGTCGACATGGTTCGGGTTGCGCAGGATGTCGTTGACGCCGAGGTCGATGACGACGGCCTTGACGTTCGTGCGGTCGAGCACGTCCCGCCCGAACCGGCTCAGCCCGCTGGGGTTGTCGGCCGGCCGGCCGAGCCCCGCGGCGAGGACCTGGTTCCCGCTGATGCCCTGGTTGACGACGCTGTAGCGGGGTGTGCCGCCGGATCCGGCCGAGGCGCGCAGCCGCTCCGAAAGGACGTCCGTCCAGCGGTGGTTGGCCCCCACGGTGGAGGTGATGCCGTCGGTGAGCGAGTCACCGAGGACGACGACGGTGCCCGCGGCCTCGTCGCTCTGCACGTCGAGTGCGGTCAGGT
Source organism: Streptomyces sp. NPDC002935 (assembly GCF_040611295.1). Lineage (NCBI taxonomy): Bacteria > Bacillati > Actinomycetota > Actinomycetes > Kitasatosporales > Streptomycetaceae > Streptomyces > Streptomyces sp. NPDC002935. The sequence goes on along the minus strand of NZ_JBEXNW010000004.1, from coordinate 290,561 downwards.
AGCGCCAGTACGGGCTCTGCTCGGTGTACGAGACGCCGCTCACGTCCTCCGTACGGTCGCCCTGGGCGACGTACGAGAGCTGCCGTGCGAACGGGTGGTAGGTGACCGGGCCGGACGGGGTCGGCGAGTACGTCGTCACGAGGACGTCCGCGCCGTGCGGGATCCGCACACGCACGGCGTCGCTCATCACCTGTCCGCCGGGCGGGACCACGACCGTCGAGGCGCCGCCGAACGTGAGGCGGCGCATGCTGTCGGCCGAGGCGGCGGCGTTGTTCGCGGTCGCGGCGACTGCGATCGTGGCGTGCGTGATGGACAGGGGCTGCTGCCCGTAGAGATTGGACAGCGTGATGCGGGCACTCGTGCCCCCAGCGGCCGTGTGCACGACGTTGCGTACGGAGCGGCCCGCCAGCCCGTTCGTCTCCGTGCCGGGCTCGGCTCCGGCCGGGGACGCCGACCACGCGCCGACCCAGGTGCCGGTGGAGGCGGGGGCGGCGGCGTTGTGAGACGTGCGGCCGCCGGCGACGTCGGTCCTGGCGCCGTTGCCGCCGTCGGCCGCGACACCGACGTATATGGCTGCGGAAAGGACCACGACCACGGCGAGGATCGCGGCGAGCAGGGCATAACCGTGACGCTTGGTCATGCGATGCGTTTCCTCTCTCCTCCGGCGACGGGAGCCCGGGGCTCCGATGTGATCACCCCAATGATGCGTCATGGGGTGGAAGGGCACCGACAGGCCCCCTAGGGGGCCCCTGGTCGATTCCCCATCCGAACAGACGCCGGGAACTCCTGTGTCGTTCCAGGAGTCGGTCAGGAGGAGAGGGAGAAAGGGACAATGTGTACGGCGCGTGTCGGGGCCTGTGAACGGTGGAGTGAATGGAACGCACGAATGCGGGTGAACCGGACGGCATGGAAGAGCATGCCCGTCCCGGCATCGCCGCGAACGCCACGACGACCGTCGGACCGCCGGGCCGGGCGATGAACACCTTCAGCCCGGCCGACGAGGAGAAGCGCCGCGGGGTGCGCCGGATGAAGGCGACCGCCACCGGCCTGCTGCTCTTCGTCGCCGTCGTCTACGTGCTGGCGAAGTGGGCGTCGCACGAGGGGGCGGGCGCCTGGGCCGGTTATGTCGCGGCGGCGGCCGAGGCGGGCATGGTCGGCGCGCTGGCCGACTGGTTCGCGGTCACGGCCCTCTTCCGGCACCCGCTCGGCCTGCCCATCCCGCACACCGCGATCATCCCCAAGAAGAAGGACCAGCTGGGCGTCTCGCTGGGTGAGTTCGTCGGCGAGAACTTCCTCTCCGAGGAGGTCGTCCGGCAGCGCCTGCGCGCGGTGGGCATCGGCAGCAGGCTCGGCGCCTGGCTCGCCGATCCGGACCACGCGGACCGGGTCACGGCGGAGCTGGCGGCGGCGCTCAGAGGCGCGCTGACCGTCCTCCGGGACTCCGACGTCCAGGCCGTGGTCGGCGAGGCGATCACCCGGCGCGCCGACGCCCAGGAGATCGCGCCCGGGATAGGGAAGATGCTGGAGAAGATCGTCGCGGACGGCGGTCACAAGCGGTTCGTCGACCTGGTGGTCACCCGCGCACACGACTGGCTGGTGTTCCATGACGAGCAGGTCATGGACGCCGTCCAGGGCGGCGCGCCCGGCTGGACGCCCCGTTTCGTCGACAAGAAGGTCGGCGAGCGCGTCTACAAGGAGCTGCTCCGTTTCGTCACCGAGATGCGCGACTCCCCGTCCCACCCGGCCCGCGGCGCCCTCGACCGGTTCCTCACCGACTTCGCCTCCGACCTCCAGTCCGACACCGAAACCCGCGCGCGCGTGGAGCGGCTCAAGGGCGAGGTGCTGGGCCGCGGCGAGGTCCAGGACCTGATCGCCTCCGCCTGGACGGCCGTACGGTCGATGATCGTGTCCGCGGCCGAGGACGAGCGCAGCGAGCTGCGGCTCCGCGTGCGGGCCTCCCTGCTGTCCCTGGGCGCCCGTATGGCCACCGAACCCAAGCTCCAGGCCAAGGTCGACAGCTGGGTGGAGGGCGCCGCGGTGTACGTCGTGACGACGTACCGCAAGGAGATCACCTCCCTCATCACGGACACGGTCGCGGGCTGGGACGCCGAGCACACGACCAGGAAGATCGAGGCGAACATCGGCCGTGACCTGCAGTTCATCCGGATCAACGGCACGGTGGTCGGCTCCCTGGCCGGACTGCTGATCTACGTGGTGTCGCGGGCACTGGGGGCGTAATCGGCCGGGGTCCCGAGGAGCCCGTACCGGGTGACCGCTATGAGGAATCCGTTCTGAGTACGCGTACTCTGTCGCGCCCCCGCCGGACGCGGAAGCCTCGTACGCATGACCGAGAAACTGCTCCGCCCCTTGCGAACGCGCCCCTGGCCGGAACGCTGGCTGACGCGTGTGCTCGGCGCCGCCCTCTCCTGTGCGGCGTACCTCCTCTGCCTCCCCTGGGACCTGCGCAACCGCCCCGAGACGCCGGGCTCGACCCTGGAGACCACCCCGGTGACCGGAACGGGCGTCCTCGCCCTCGCCGCGGTCCTGGTGCTCCTGGCCGTCCACTTCGGCCTCCGGGACGCGCTGGCCTGGCCGTTGCTGCTGGTCGCGGCGCCTCCGGCCACCCTGCTGTACGTGTCCCTGCGTACCCACCCCGGCCCCCCGGACGGCTTCGCCGACGTGTGGCCGCTGACGTGGGCGTCCATCACTCTGCTGGGGGCTGCCGGAGTGCTGGTCGTGGCCGCGGTGGCACGGCAGTTCAGGACAGACTTGGCGGACGCGTTGGAGGAGGAGCTGAGCCTGGCCGGCCGGCTCTGAGGCGGATCGGCCACCTGCGCGTGACGTGTGTCGGCCGCTGCCCGTGAGCCGTGAGCCATGAGGAGGCATCCCGATGACCATCCGCAGGATCGTCCCCGACATCCGGGTCGGGTCCGAGAAGGACCTGGCGACGAACCGGGACTTCTACGGCCTGCTCGGCTTCGAGGAGGTCATGAACCAGGGCTGGGTCATGACCCTCGCGTCCCCGTCCAACCCCACCGCCCAGATCAGCTTCCTCACCGAGGAACGCACCGCCCCCGTCGTCCCCGACCTGAGCGTGGAGGTCGAGGACGTCGACGCCGTGTACACGCAGGTGATCGCGTCGGGTGCGGAGATCCTGCGGGAGCTGCGGGACGAGGAGTGGGGCGTACGACGATTCTTCGTACGGGATCCGAACGGGCGGGTGGTGAATGTGCTGGGGCATCGGGAGTGAGGGCGCGACGGTGCGGGCACGTGCGCGTCGCGCCGGGCAAGTCCCCTGCTCTCACTGGCCGTAGAAGTAACGCGAGCCCTTCTCGTTGAAGTACGAGGCGTAGACGCGTCCGAGGACCGGCTTGCCGCGGTACATCCCCACGTACTGGCGCGAACTGTCGACCACGACGGGCCGGGTCATGCAGGCGAACTTGACCCGCTGCTGCGCCTCCGCCCACTGCACGGCCGCCGGATCGACCCGGTCGCTGACCATGAGCGGGAAGGCGCCGATGCCGTTCTGCATGCCGACGGGCAGACCGCCCTTGGTGTCCTTGGCGTACCGCATCACCTGGTCGGTGAAGGCGGAGATGGCCGGCACGGTTATCTCCGGGACGGCCGCGGCCACCGTGAACAGGTGCAGCTTCGTCGCCATCCAGCGCATCCGGAACTCGGCCCGCCGCCCGACCAGCACGGGCACCCCGGCCCAGTCCTCCCACCGCGTGGCGCATCCGTCCGCGGTCAACTGGCGTTCCACGAGGGCCAGGTAGGTGCCCGGCGCCGACTGATCCTGGTGTGCGTCCATGCGCGGGATCCTAAGCCCCGGGGGTGGGCTCCGGGAGGAGCTCGGGGCGGGCGAGCGGAATTCTCGGCGGGGTCGCGCTAGGCCCCTGTCGTGGACCCCGGCCGGATGATCATCAGGACCGTGACGGTGGCCCACAGCAGGTTGAAGATCCCGGTGAACATGGCGAGCCGAACGGTCGCCGCACGGTCTCCAGCCCCCTCCGGCACCGCCTCCTCCGGAACCGCCCCCTCCGGGGTCACCCGCTCCAGGCTCGCCCCCTCCAGGATCGCGCTCTGCCGGGGCAGCACCAGCGCAGCGAGGACCACGGCCGCGAGCCCGGTCAGGGCGATCGAGACGATCAGCCAGGTGTCGCCGAGCACGCCCATGTTGCTCGCCGTGGCGAACCCGAAGACGGGGACGACGACGCCAACGACGGCGTACGCCCGGCAGACGCGGTGCAGCAGCCGGGTCGTGGCGAGGGCGTCCGCGTCGTCCGGCGCGTCGAGAAGCTTGCGGGCAGCCGGCGGGAACATGCTCGCGGCGACCGTGACGGGCCCGATGGCCACGATCGCGGCGATGACATGAACGGCGAGGAGGAACTTGGTCACGAGGCGACGGTAGGAGCCGCGCGGATCTTGGAGAAGTGGCACTTTTGCCATGCAATAACGGATTCCGGCCAATGCCTGATGGCTGGGTCCAACTGGGCTCCATGTCCGGTCCGACCTGGGTTTGGTTCTGTTCGTACTGGTGTGCGCTTGGTTGCTCGGTAACTTTGCCGGGATGACGGGAATCCGGTGTAGGCCTACGCTCCAGCCATGCACACCGTGGCCGTTCTGGCACTCGACCAGGTCATCCCGTTCGATCTCTCCGCCCCGATCGACACCTTCGGCTGGGCCCGGCTGCCCGACGGCCGGCCGGCGTACCGGACCCGGGTGTGCTCGGTCACGGCCGACGCGGAGGTGAGCGCGGGCCCGTTCACGCTGCGGGCCCCGTACGGCCTGGAGGCGCTGGCCGAGGCGGACACGATCGTCCTGCCCGGTGTCGCCGACCCGTCCGCCCCTCTCCCGCCGGGCGTCGCGGAGGCGCTGCGCGCGGCGGCCGCGAACGGCACCCGGATCGCCTCGATCTGCGTCGGCGCGTTCGTCTTCGCCGCCACCGGCCTGCTGGACGGACTGCGCGCGACCACGCACTGGCTCGCGGCCCGGGAACTGGCGGCCAGGTACCCGGCGGTGACCGTCGACCCGAACGTGCTCTACGTCGACAACGGCCAGTTCCTCACGTCGGCGGGCGCGGCGGCGGCCCTGGACCTGTGCCTGCACATGATCCGCAAGGACCACGGCTCGGCGGTCGCCGCACACGCGGCCCGTCTGTCGGTCATGCCGCTCGAACGGGAGGGCGGCCAGGCGCAGTTCATCGTCCACAGCCAGCCGCCGGTACCGGCGGGCGCGACCATGGAGCCGCTCCTCGGCTGGCTGGAGGAGAACGCGGACCGGGAGCTGACCCTAGAGGACATCGCCGGCCACGCCGGTATGAGCACCCGCACCCTCAACCGCCGCTTCCGCGAACAGACCGGCACGACACCGCTCCAGTGGCTGCACCGGGCGCGCGTGCGGCGCGCCCAGTACCTCCTGGAGACGACCACGTATCCCGTCGAACGCATCGCCGCCCAGGCGGGATTCGGCTCACCGACGGCGTTCCGGGACCGCTTCAAGAGGGTGGTGGGGACGAGCCCGTACGCGTACCGGCGGGCGTTTCGGGGGGTGGGGGCGCCCTGACGGGGGTTCCGTGACCGGGGCTCCCTGAAGGGGGAGGGGAGCCGAGTCGTTCAGGCCGGCCGGTCGACGTATGGCCCGGGCACGCCGGCGGCGCGTCACAGAGCCCCGCCGGTCGGCCAGCCGCTCGGGCCCGCCGGTCAGCAGATCGTTCAGGCCCGCCGGTCGGCCACGGCCCAGGAGGCGAGGGCCATGGCACCGGCGACGCCGAAGACGGCGGGCCAGGCGCCCACCTTCTTTGCCAGCGGATGCGACCCGGCGAAGGCGGCGACGTACGCGGCGGTCAGCGCCCCGGCGGCCTTCCCGCCGGCCTGCTGCTTCCACTGCTGCGCGGCGGCAGCCCCGGCGGCGGCCAGCACGACCCCGCCCAGCTGCCGCTTCTTCGTCCAACGGGCGACGCCATACCCACCGACCAGCCCCCCGGCGGCCACCATCGCGGCCGGTACCTTCGCCATTGCTGCCTCCTGCTCACGGGGTCGTTCCGAACGGGTCGAGGCTAACGCGCGGGTGGAATTGAGTGGACGGGTGTCAACCTTTCCGGCACGTCGGAGAGGTCCGCCCCGCCGCTCGCCCGGGCCCAGATCATCGGCCTCAAGCCCGCGACCGCCACCGATTCGGCCATCCAGTCGGCCGTCACAGCGGCCAAAGCGATCGGCTGTCCACCGCGGTGGACGGGTTGCCGGACGGTGTGTGACTGCCCCCCTCTGCCCGTGAGTTCTCGCCGGCGAACCTGTTGGGTGCGGCAGCGGAGTGAAACGGGAAGCCCGCAGTCGGCTTGGTCAACCGCACAGATAGGCGTGGATGGCCGAGGCGATGGCCGTACCGAGAGGGATGGGAACGGCATTGCCGATCTGTCGGGCGATGTCGGTTTTCGAGCCGCACCAGCGGAAGTCGAGGGGGAAGCCCTGTATCCGGGCGGCCTCGTAGTGGGTGATCGGTCGGTCGGCGGTCGGGTGAAGGTAGCGACCCTTCTCGGGCTTGAAGAACTCGGTTCGGATGGTTACCGAGGGCTCACCCAGGCGCAGTCGACCCATGACGTCTCCGGTGCCCGTGTTGTGCTTGTCCCAGCTGTCGGTGGAGAGGGGTCCGACCGGTGTCTTCACGCCCGAAGGATTCTGGGTTTCGAAGATCTGGATTTCGCCGCCCTCGTCCACGGTGAACCATTTGTTGCGAAGATCCTTGCGGTTTCCGCCCGGTGGGATTGCTTGGTAGCGGGCTCGTGAAAGCGGTTCAGGGTTTCGGCCGAAGTGGAGATCGCGTGTCGTGAAGATTCCGGAGACCATGGCGGCCACCTCGGAAATGTAGTCTTTGCCGTCCGGAAGTTCGGTCCCCTGCAGGGGGAGCCGCACGGACTCGTCGAACACCCCGTCGACCGAGCGCCAGTAGGAGTTGTCCGTGTCGACGCCGTCGAGCGGCTGAGCAGAGGCGTCGGAGGCGCCCTTCGGGCGTCGTACGTGTGTCTTCGCCGGGTAAGTCATGGAACGGCCTGCGTCGATGTCTCGACGGACGCCGATGACGATGGCGCGCCTTCGTGCCTGGGCCGCGCCGTAGTCGGCGGCGTTGAGGAGGTAGCGCTTGTGCTTGCGTTCCTCGGTGTCGGTCGGTACGTGCCCGGGGGGATCGATCAGTTCGTATTCGCTCAACAGGCCGCCCTGTTTCACCTCGCTGAGCAGGTTCTGGAATTCGTCCGACTTGAGAAAGCGATCGACATTCTCGATCACGAATACCTTCGGGCGAATTTTTGCCACGATACGAACGTATTCCTCCCACAGGCGGTTGCGTTCTGCGCCCATCTTGTGACGGTTCAGGGCCGAAAAGCCCTGGCACGGAGGACCTCCGACCACCACGTCCGCGTGGAGGGCTTCCTCCGACGGCTTCCATTCCTCGATGTCTTCGAGGTGCACGCGGGCGGCCGGAAGGGTCTTGTCCGGGCGATGACTTCCGAAGTTCACGGCGTAGGTGGCAGCCGCAGCGAGGTCGTGTTCGACCGCCGCGACGCTGTGGAACACGGGCCCGCCGTCCTTTGCCCTCTCGGGGCGGAACTCGTGGAACCCCTGGGTGAAGCCGCCGCACCCGCTGAACAGGTCAAGGACGGTGATGGGCCGGGGGTCGAGGGGGCGGGGCGTGTGCATGGGCCGATCTTAGCTTCGGAGTGCGGCCGCGACGGCCTGTCCCACGGCTGTCGCCAGAGGCGGTGGCATCGCGTGGCCGATCTGTCGGTACCTGGATGTCTTGCCGCCGAAGAAGCGCCATTCCGCAGGGATGGCCTGGATCGTCGCGGCCTGGTCGACGGTCAGCTTGGGTTGACCGTCCGAGGGAAAACGCGAGTCGGGGGGTTCGTCGCCGAGACTGTTGCCGTTCACGCCGAGCGAGGCCCACGCCTTTTTGCTGCCGGTGGGGCCGAGGTCGGCACCGCCACGCCGGTCGGAGCCTCCGACAAGGGCGGGTGCGATGCGATCGGCGCCCTTGATCCAGCGTTCCGCTCCGGGCCACCCGTCCGCGGACATGGAGGGGCCGAGTGCCTGGCCGACGGTCGGGGGAGGCAGCGCGTCCCGCTCGGGCCAGACGAATCGAGAGAAGTACGGGTCCTTCAGAGCGACGAGGAAGCCGCTGCTGCGGTTCTGCGGCACGCCGAAGTCCGAGGCATTGAGGACTCGCCAGCTCCAGTGGTAGCCCGCGTTGCCGAGCTCCGCTTCGATCCACGAGCGATCGGTGTTGAAGTCAGGGCTCTCGACGAGGTCCGGAACGTTCTCCAGGAGCACGGCTTTCGGGTCGATCTCGCGTATGAGCCCGATCACCGCCCTGAGGACGCCACGCTCCTCCGTGTCCTCGGAGCGACCCACGGTGGCGGAGGACTTCACCCGAGGGAGTCCACCGCTGACGAGATCGACGCCCCGAGCCTCGGGGCGCATGCTTGGGTGGAAATGCGCCACGTCCATGCAGATCACGTCCCACCCCGGTCGGTTGAGATCGATCGTGAAGCAGGCGTCGGCCTTGCTGTCGATGAGCAGCACGGGGTCGAATCCGGCACGTTCGAGTCCGAGCGCCTGGGCCCCGGACCCGGCGCAGACTTCCACCGAGCTGAAGCGCCGAGGTTCGATGGGCGTCGTCGCGCCGGACTGCGGAGTGGGTTGCTTCCCGGCCGACGCGGCCATGGGTGACTGTACGTTGGCGATGCCGCTTCGATCAGCATCTCGTCCGGTCTCCGTGGACTGGTCTTCGGTGGGCGGGGAAGTCGCGCGTTGGGCGTCGACCGACTCCTTGGCGACGGCCCGCAGCTCGTCGTCCAGAGCCCGTTCCTCAATGCCGTCGAAGATCACGAACGGGGCGAGTCGCAGCAGCCGCTTGAGGAAGTCGCGCAGGGTCTCGCGTTCGTTGAGGCCGGTGAAATCGAGGTCCTTCCAGACGCGGAGGATGGCTCGGACCATGTGCGGGCTGCCACCGAGTGCGGCACGGCGTGCGTAGATCTGGTCGAATGCGGCCTCGCCGAGGATCTTGAGGGCGCTGTACGGCTCCGGGTCGTCGGAGGAGCGCACGAGCTGAGCCCGCCACCACAACCGGCCGAAGACATGGCGGGTGAGGTCCGTGCCCAGGACACGGTCTCCGGGTGGCTGCGGATAGCGCCAGAAGGCGACATCCGGGAGCAGGACCAGCGCAAGGAAGGCCCAAACGTCCCTGGAGGCGGCCTCGGCGGGCACCATGCCCATCTCGGCATGCAGAAGGGCCGCCAGCTGGAGGTCGAAGTCGGCGTTGCGAGCGCGGTCCGACTCGTCGGGGAAGCCGGCGCGTTTGGCAAGGTCGATGACGCCGGTACGCAGTTCTTGAAGCTGATGGGAGGAGACTCGGTCGCCACCGGTGGCCACGTACACAGCTGATTCGTGGGTCACAGAAACTCGACCGACCAACTCGGCGGTCGTCAGGTGTCGGTATTCCTCGAAGAGGGGTCTGGCCTGTTCGGCGAGCAGCCGCGGGTACAAGAAACTCATCACGACACCTCGAAGATCTTGACCGCCGCCTGCAGGTCCGACGCGAACAGAGCGGGCGACTGATGTCGACGCAACCGGATGTCATTGATCGACTGCCCGGGGAAGAGTTGGTCGAACAGGCTCAACAGCGTGGCGCCCAGTGAGCCGTCGGCGAAGTCTGCGTCCTCAGCGAAGTCATCGTGATTGAGGGCGTGCTCGACCATGGTTCGAGCGGCATCCGCGTACACCGCGGAGAGCACGATTCGATCCACCTGGCGAGGCTTGCCGGCGTTCTCGAACGCCGTGGCGGTAACGGTGTTCCGCTCGTTGACCAGCAGGAGCAGCGACCCCATGGTGGCGCTCTCCAGACCTCCGCTGATCTGCAGATGCCAAGCTGCGGTATCGGGAAAGGAGGTTCGGGCGAAGTCGATCACGGCCATGGGGAACTGCGGCGCGTCTCCTTGGAGACGCAGGGACTCCCGATCGCTCCACAGCACGGAGCCGGCCCGCCGGGGCGAGGAGGGGCGGGCGTCCCTCCGGCGTTCGGCCAGGACCAGGGCGGTGTCCAGGAGAAGAAGGCCGCCCAGATCGGCGCCCCGCAGGCGGACATCCAACTCCACCTTCTCCGTCCCGCCGGCGGTCAGGCGCACGTGCCGCGCCGGTCCGCTCAGGTTGGACCCAGTGGCCGTCCAGACGACCGCGAGCATGAGCGTTGTGTCGCTTGGAAGGCCCGACTGCGAGCGGGCCTGATCCAGGTCGACACGAACGGTCCTCCGCAGCTGCAGGTCCATGTGGTAGTCCCAGTCCGGCAGCGCTTCGGGCAAGTCGATGTCGCCGTCCTCCGTCACCAGCGACCACGGCTCAGCCGCAATGACGTCCTCTGTCGGGACGCGGTACGGAAGAACGCGCCGAGTCACGTTGCTTTCACCGCCTCGACCTTGATGTCGATTTCGGTCACGGTGTCCGGGGCCGGGCGCACGAGCGCGCGCCAGACGGACTCGCTGCCATCGATCACGAAAGTTTCGGCGGTGTACAGGCGACCGTCGCCGTCCTCCCAGCCGACGAGCACGGGCATGCTCGCCCCGATGGGTGGATCCGTCTCACGACCGCCAGTACCGGGGAGTGTGACGGCAAGGTCGATACGCACTCGTTGCGGTCCCGGCACGGGCAGTCGGAAGTCCTGGACGAGTACAGAGGCGTCGCCGCGGTCGTCGTAGTAGGGGTCGCCGACGTACTGGACTCGTGGACGACGACGTGTCGTGCTGGCTTCGCCGGTCCCCGATGCGTCCGTGAACGACTGACCGTTGTCATCGAAACCGGCCGAGCCTGTCGCTCCGCCGGACGGGAGTGACCCTGTACGGGACGTCGGAGCGGGACGGCCCGATGCCGAAGGACGTGTGCTCTCTTCGATGTCGTCCGGCCGTGGGATTCGCACGGCGGTGCTGCCCGGCTTGGAGTACGCAGTGCCTCCGCCGATCCCCCAGGCTCCCCCCACCAATCCGGAGAAGAGTGAACTGGCCGCGCCCAACGCGACATTGCTGGCTCCCGAACGCGCGACGCCGCCGAGGGAGAGGAGCTGGGCCTGAGCCTCTGCGATGCGTGTGAACGTCGTGTGCACGAAGGTGCTCTCGGGCTTGTCGAGCGACTGAGGGTTCCAGGCGTCGTGCGTGGGTGGCTCGGCCTTTGCGTAGATCTCGTCCATGTCTTCGTCTGCGCGGAAAACGCCGGCGTAGCCCTGGTTCACGCTGGGGGGCTTCGGCCCGGGCTGGTACCTGACGACAAGCTCTGCGGGGCGCATCAGGCAGACATGATGGACAAGGTCCTCGATGTCGAGCATGCGGGAAGCACGGGTCGGTTCCAGCGGCGGCATGATCCTTTTCACCAGCCCGAGGCGCCCCAGATACCTCTTGGGCCTCATGCAGTGCAGATCGCTGCCGTCCGTGCCGGTCATGGTCTCGTAGGCGGCGACGAACATGTTGAGCGGGCGGGTCTCCCGTGGATCCGGTACGGAGTGGTGGACGCCGTCACACGTGACGGAGAAGTTCATGGCGGGTGGTCTGTCATCCGTCGAGATCATCTTCGGCCAGAGGTGCCAGGTGATGGTCTCTGCCAAGTAGTCGGCTGCATGCGCCGGTTCGAGCTCGTCCAGATTCGGATCGATGACGACGACGGTCGTCCCCGTCTCCTCAGGACCGAAGGACCTGAGACCGAGACGTTGAGCAGTGGCGTCCGCCTCTTGGCCGATCAGGGGTTCGACGACATCTCCCGACATGTCGCCCCACCAATGCCGACCCGTGTAGCGGCGCCTTCCGGAGGGTTCGGCGGCCGTGTAGCTCTTCCAGAGAGTGCAGCCGATGAGACGAGTCTCGTGACCTCCCCGAGCTGTGCGGCAGCGGGAGTGGACCAGGACTGTTCCGGACTTGGACAGCAGATAGAAGATGCCTTTGCCGAAGCCGTAGGTGCCACCGCCCAGAGCGGTGTCGCGTGGCTCGCCGATGTTGCGGATGAACGAGACGAAGTCACGGTCGGAGCCCACGGCGTCGTCTGCACGGGTTGGCCCTCCAAGCCCTCGCGTGCCTCGGTCCGAGACGGCCAGGACTCGTATCGGGCCATGCCTGAGGGTCTCCCGCAAGGGGAATGTCTCGGCGCCGGCGGGTGCGCCGTCGGTCAGAAGCTCTCGCCATGCGCCGGTGTGGGCCGGGCCGACCGTCCACATGTCGATTCGGTAGTCGACCGCAGAGGCGGACTGCGTGACACGGGCATCCCAGCTGTTCTGGGCGGACTCGCGCACGAGAATGGTGAGGAGATCGAGTTCCGGCCGACCGAGCTGGTTGCGGATGCCCTCGGCGGCGCTCGCGCCTTCCGGTGGATAAGGCTGGGAGAACCAGCGAGGCCTGGTCACACAGACTCCTGGATCAGGTTTTCGACCACATGGGACACCTCATCGGGGGGCAGCGGAGCAGGTGCCTCGCCGGACAGGTCGATGGTGTACTCGACGTCCAGAGCCGACACGGACAGGCCTGCCGACTTGAGGGCCAGGCGCGTGAGCCCCGGGAAATCGGCACCGACTCGGTACCAGCGCTCCTCACGGACCGCGAAGCGCACGTCGTGGTACCGCTCGGAGTCGGAAAGGTGGTAACCGGCTCCGGCGAGCAGCTCGAGGAGCGTGCCCTCGTCGTCGCACAGGTGAAGCGCTCGATCGACCATTTCCACGAATGCGGTACCCGAACCGTTTGCGGTTGTGCGCTGCAGGCGGAGCCAGGCCAGGCAAAGCGTCCCGCCATCCGGCGCCTCGAGTTGATCAAGCCCGTGTATCCGGGGCCTTCGTCCCTCGCCCTCGGCGGTCGATTTGACTTCGATGGCATTGACCCCGGCCGAGAAGTCGTGACGGTGACCCTCGGGACCGCTCCACAGTCGATGCGCGCTCGGGTCCTCCGCGAGAAGGCGGTTGAGGATGACCAACTCGCCGAAGAGCCCGGCGAGCTGCTCCGGCCCCAGTGGTGTTCCCTGCGTTTTGAAGAGGGCCTTCCACCGGTCGAGAACGCGATACAGCGCCTTGATCTGGTTGTCGGGCAGCTCGCCGGTCGCGCCGAGCACGTCCACGCACAGCTCGGTGAACAGATCGCTGAGGTCGTCGCGGAGGCAGGCGAGGTCGGCATAGGCCTGGTAGGTCTGCTCGTCCTCGAGTATTCGTTTGTGCAGCCTGAGTACTGGACCGTCCAGGCCAGGACGGACCTTGCGGTGCGAGTGGATCGGCACCAGAAGATGGCGGTGCCCGTCGTGGTCGACGGCCACGGTCAAGGGGTCCTTCGCGGCGACAGGCAGTTGGGCGACGCGCAGGCGTCGTTCCCCCGTGGTCTGCTCGGCCTCGAGCGCGGTCCAACGCTCCTCGACGAGTGTGCGGAGCGCGTCGTCGTTCATGCCTCCTCACCGTCGACCAGGCTGTAGTCCTCGTCCTCGATCCTCACGTTGGACAGGTCGGCCGAAATGTACTTCTTGACCGTGCTGTCCTCGTCCCAGGGCTTGGGGAAGACCAGGCCGACGCCGATGACGTGCTCATCGGCGTTCAATGGAACACGACGATTCTTCGACGGGCTCGGCTCGGACACCTTGTCGATCGGATACAGAACCAGCAGGCCGGTGTCCGGGAGCTGGACGCGACGCTCGCCCATGATGGCCTCCTCGGGCAGCGTGGCGGTGTCACCGACCAGATCCACCGCGGCATCGCGGCGGCTCATCAGGGTCTTGATGTCCGCGAAGTCGGGTGTGGGGTTGGGGAGATCGAGGCGTGCGCGGATGTTGCGCCCGACGGTCACGTGGTCGGCGAAGTCGAAGTCCTCCCCACGTGGGTTGCCGACAATCGCGACGTTCCACCGACGGAGTGAGCTGGCCGTCGCCACCCGTTTCCTGATGTAGTCGATGATTAGGCCCGCGTCGTTCTCAGGGGACTTCTCATGGAACTGGTAGGTCGACAGGAAGTCGATGACGACGTCGTGGGGCACGTCACGGAAGACCCATCGACCCTGAGCCGAGCGATCCTCCACCTTGACCGCGTTCGCGACCGAGGCGGCGACCAGGACGCGTGCAGCCTTGATGTTCCTCTTCAACCAGTCGGAGTTGGTGTGGAAGTAGTGAGTCTGGATCCGCTTGCCGCCGTACGACGAGGCCGCCGTGACGGCGTCGCGCATCTTGGCGGCGGCGGTCACTCGTAGATTGGGGTGGGTGCGGAGACGCACGGCGAATGTCCGAGGGGTCTCGTCCTCGGTCATGTAGATGTCGATGTCGCGGCGCATCTCAGTTTCCACCGTGGCCAGGTGACGGAACCATTCGGCCAGTTCGTCGGTCATCCAGATCCGAGGCAGATCGGCATATCCGTTCCGGAAGCCGAACCAACGTCCCATCTGCAGCAGTGTGTCGTACGCTGATACGGCGCGGACGAAGTAGCTGACCGACAGGCCTTCCAGCGTCAGCCCTCGGGAGAGGGTGTTGCCGCCCACCGCGATCGCCACGACGGGACCGTTCTCGTAGTCGAGCCGGTCCTCACTGCCGGAGTTGTCCATGATGACGCGACAGTTGTCCAGGACCTGCGGGAGTTCCGGCACCAACTCCTCGAACGGCACCTTCGATTCGCCGAAGTCCTCGGCCGGAACGCGCTCGGTCTCCCGCTCCCACAGGTCACGCAGTCGGGTGAGGAAGGCCGCGTCGGTCAAGGACCGGGCGGACCGGTCGCGCAGATGCCTCAGCGGCCTCTCGAAGCTGTTGTGCACAGACGTGTTGACGCTGGTGTGGATCAACATCGTGCTGTGCGGATTGCCGGTTCGGCGCACGCGACGGGCCGCCGTGACGAGCCAGAAGTACTCGACTGCGCCACGCAGGGTCTCGGTGATGACGGGCTCGAAGCCTTCGATGTCGGCCCTGGTCTCAGGGCGTACACACGGAACGTCGTCCTCGGGGACAGACCGGATCATGTCGTATCCGTCGTCGACCTGCTCCGGATCCTCACCGTCGAGCGCGTAGCGGCCGAAGAGCACCTCGGTGCCGAAATGCCCGTCCGGCTTGGGGAGATTGACGACGAAGTCCTTGGGATACAGATCCTCGGCGCTCGGGTCGATCAGCAGATTCGCGAACGGAGAGGCCGTGTACCCGACGTAGGCGCTCCTCGGCAGGGAGCTCATGATGTCGAGGATCAGCGGGTTGATCGACTTGGTTGCCACCGTGGCCTGGTCGGCCTCGTCGTCGATGATCAGAGCGGGGCAGTCCTCAAGGTAGTCGGAGGCCTGCTCGAGCCAGCGGGCGAGCTTGCGCAGTACCGTGGCGTTCTTTTTCACGACGCACAGCACGCGCGTCTTGTTGCTCTTCCCGAAATAGGAGGCCGGATTCTCCTGTGGGGTGAAGTCCTTGTCGAGGCCGGTCAGTTGAGACCACATGGAGGGGTTTGGCTCCACCAGCTGCTGCACCAGTCTGGCTTGCGTCTGGCGCCGGAGGCCGTTGTGGATGCCGGCCAGGACGATGAACAACTTGTAGCCGCGGTCGGCCGCTTTGGCCACGACCGAGGTGAAATTGGTCGTCTTGCCGGACTGCACATAACCCACGACCAGGCCCCGAGTGGAGAAGGCCTTCTCCTTCGGGTGGTTCAGCAGAGAGACGATGCGGGTGGAGGCTTCGTCGAGGCTCCTGATCGTGGGGTCCTCGGGCCAGCCGTCCTTGCGGAGCAGGTTCACGATCGCGGGCCAGCATTTGTCCCTGGCCTGCGGTCCTGTGTACCAGGTGTCGCGGTTGCCCAGAATCACCGCATGTGGCTCTTCGAGTTCCTTGATGCGTATCGTCTGCAGCTCGTGCCGCTCACGGATCTGCTCGACCACTTCGGGACTAATGCCGAACTGCTCGAGCCGCTTGATCGCTTCCGTCGGAGGGAACGCGTCCAGGAGCGCCTTGAACGTCCCGTACATGCCATCGAATTCGTCGGTCATGAGTATCGACCGTTCCCCCGCTCTCGTTCCCTGAAGCCGCCGTGCCACCGCCCCCGCCAACAGTCCCTTTGGCGGTGTGGCCCCCGAAGGGCGAGTAGGCGCGCCGATCTCGCACAACTCCTACACACTATTGGTTGCGGTGGGCACCGATAAGTGAAACGAAGGCCCCATTGTGTCGAGTTCTCGAAAATATCAAGCCCACGGTGAATATTTGTACCGTTCGTGCAATTTTGAGTGCTCGATGGGCGACGTCACCGACGGCCGGTCGGGTCAGGGCTCGTGCGGAGATGGTTGTTGGGCTGCGAGAGCGGCCTGGATCCGGCGGGTGACGTCCTTGCTCGACTCGTGCTCCCAGAACCTGAGGACGGTCCACCCTGCTGCGAGCAGGTGATCGGTCGTCTCGCGATCGCGGGCCATGTTCTTGTCGAGCTTGGCGCGCCACCACTCGGCATTGGCCTTGGGGTGAGTCGCGTGCTCGGGGCAGCCGTGCCAGAAGCAGCCGTCCATGAAAATGGCGATCTTCGCCTTGCCGAACACGATATCGATCGTGCGGCGTGGCAGGCCGGGCACGGGAACGTTCACCCGGTAGCGCAGCCCGGAGGAGTGCAGGAGGCGGCGAACCGCGATTTCGGGCGCGGTGTCGCGGGAGCCTTGACGACTCATGCGAGCAGACACCGCGGGAGAGGAGGGAACAGCATCAGCCACGGGAACATTCTGCCGGCGCCGTCGGCATCACGTCCGGCATGTGTCCACGAGACGAAACGCCCCCGGGCGCCGAGTGTGCCTGTGCGTGGCGCCCGGGAATGAGTCGCCGAACTCAGACCCCGTGGCACTCCCCATAAGCCGCCCCCGACCCGCACCAGCAGTTGTTCGTCCGCTGCGGCGGCCAAGCAACCGCCAACCCCCGGGCCGCCAAGGTCGTCGCGTACTGGGGGAGCAGGGTCGTGTCCGATGGGGGCGAGGCTTCTGAGGCGGCGAAGGCTTCGTAGGAGGGGACTGTGGCGGTGACGATGCCGAGGTTCGGGGTGCCGGACATGGCCAGTTCGCGCAGGGACGCCTCTATCGTCGCGAGGTGTTCCTCGTGGGAGGGGTACTCGGTGGTGAGGTCCGGGTACCCGGCGGTCAGTTCCGCGAGTTCGGGGGCCGACCAGTGGAGGACCGCCACCGGGAACGGGCGGGAGAGGGCTTCGCGGTAGGCGCCCAGTTCCGCCTGGAGGCGGGTGATCTCGGCCTGGAGTTCCGCCGGGTTGTCCGAGCCCAGCGACCAGACCCGCTTCGGGTCGTGGAGTTCGTCCAGGGAGATCGGGGACGAGTGGAGGGTGTCGGCCAGCGCGTCCCACTCGTCGTGGGCCGCGCCCAGCATGCGGCGTACGCGGTGGCGGCCGAAGAGGAGGGGGAGCGTGGCGTACGGGGGCTCCGGTACGTCGGTCAGGAGCAGGACCGCGCCTTCCGTGAAGGTGTCCTGCGCCGCTTCCAGTTCGTCGTGCGACTCCAGGGCCTCGGCCACGATCACCCAGGGGGCCGGGTCGCGGGGGGCCGCGGCCCTGACTCCGTCGATGATCGCGCGGGCCTCGGCCTCGTGGTCGTACTCCCACAGGTTCGACGCCTTGAGGGCGCGTACCAGATACGGCTTCTCCAGGGGAGTGTCCGAGGCGAGGAGGCGGTCGTAGAGAGTGCTGGCGCCGGGGCGGTCGCCGGCCAGTTCGAGGTGGGCCGCGGCCTGCAGGAGCAGGTGTTCGGCGTCCTCCGGATACAGGCCGGCGGTCCGCTCCAGGCGAGCCGCTTCGGCGGTGTGGTCGACGTTCTCGGCAGGCGTGTCGGGGCGCATGGGTGACACCGTACTGCCGCCGGGCCGCCAAGGAGAGAGACCTGCAGGCCAGAGACGCGGGAGTCCCCGGGGGCATATTCCGGGATCGTGTGTGTGCGCCCCGCGTCGGCCGAGGGGCCCTGCCGGACAAGACATCGGCGGCGGGGCCCTGTCTGCGGAGGGCCCCGCCGGCTGAGGACCTCGGCGGCGGTCGAGGGTTCGGTTCGGAGGGGGCCCGTCGACCGGCGGCCGCGATGACTCGGTTCGCCGTGACCCGGTTCGCTGTGACCTGGTTCGCAGTGAACTGGTACGTGACGACATGGTTCGCGGTGAAATGGTCTGTGATGACCCGGTCCGCCGTGGCCCGTCAGTTCTGTCTCACACCGCCACCCCGTCCACCTGCATCGTCTGCACCGCCCCGGCCGCGAAGGGCACCGCGAGGGACTTGCCGTTCAGGTGGGTGTCCGTGTGGGAGGTATAGAGGTCGCCGCCGCCGGACGTCAGGGTGTTCCAGCGGGGGACCAGTCCGCCCGTGCCGCCGGAGACCGTGGTGAAGCGGGAGAGGTCGAAGGTCAGGGTCTGGGCGGACGTGGCTTTGTTCGCCGCGACGATCACCAGGCGCTTCGCCGTCGCGTCGTACGCCGCCACCGCGTAGTCCACGCCCGTGTCCACGATCGTCATTCCCGGGCGGATGTGGCGGCTGAACTGGGCCATCACATAGAGCTTCGTCTCGACCGCGCCGGCCGTCAGGGTGGTCGCGTCGTACTTGATCATGCCCCAGCCCGCCGTCGGGTCCATGACCTGCCAGTAGACCCAGGCGGTCGGGTGCAGCCAGCGGAAGTCGAGGAGGAGGTTGCTCGCCATGGTCAGGCCGGTGCCGTCGCCGTCGCCGTACTCGGAGTTCCACAGCGCCTTGCCGGAGGACGTCACGGCATCCGTGTACAGGAGGTCCCGGCGGCCGCCCGAACCCTGGTAGCCGTGCACGTTGACCCGGTTGACCAGGGCCTTGGTCGTCGAGCCGAAGGAGTTCCATGTCGTACGGGCCAGGTCGTAGCTCGTCTCGTCCGACGCGGAGATCCTGGTGCCCGTCAGGCCCCGCTTGTCCAACTCGCTGCGCAGATAGGGGAGTACAGCCGCCTGGACGGACGCGTCCATGTGGCAGCCCTCCTGGGTGCCGGTGGACGTCCACCAGCTGGAGGCAGGCTCGTTGAACGCCTCCACGGTGGCGAAGTTCACGCCCCAGTTCGTCTTCGCGTAGAGCGCTACCGCCGCGAGGTGGGAGGCGTGCTGGCGGTAGTTCCAGGACTGGAGGTTGTTGCCGCCGCCGGACGCGCCCGACGGATTGTGGTTCAGACACATCCACCACATCGGGGAGTTGGCGAACAGCTCGCTCGACGCGCCGCGCGCCGTCGCCTTGGTGAGGGCGGCGCGCTGGGTGGCGTCGGCCGTCCACTTCCAGGCCGACGACGTCGGGTCCTCGTTGTTCCAGTCCTGCCAGTAGCCCTCGATCTGCTTGAAGGAGGGGATGCTGGCGGATGCGGTCATGCTCTCGCCGCCCACGGAGTTCCAGCTGCACGCGCCGAGGTTGTAGCGGGCGATCGTCATGCCCAGGCCGGGGCGTGAAGCACCGTTGTACGTGGTCGACTTGGTGGTGAAGAAGAGGTCGGCGAAGTCGTCGCGGGCGCCGAAGACGTTGGCCCACCAGGCCAGGGAGGTGCCCCAGCCCTCCCATTTCCCGTACGTCGTCGCGGGGTTGACGGCGATCGTCGCGTCCGCGCGGGCGGTGCCCGTCGCCAGGGCGCCGCCGAGGACCGTACCGCCCGCGGCGGTCAGAAGTGTTCTGCGTCGGATCATGGCTGGCTTCTCCGTCCGTCTCAGCACAACTGCCGGTCGTCCCACCGGTGTTGGCCGTCGATTGCGACTCGACTTCGACTCGGTCGCCGGTTCGTTCCCCAACCGGCGCTTGCCCGTCCCGTTGATGCCATCAGGAAGCATCGGGTGTGGCGTGTGGGGTTGTCGAGTGTTGTGACAGCCCTTTCTAAAACCGGTGGAGGAAGCCTCGTCGGTGAGCTGCTCGCTGGGTTGCCGGTGAACTGCTCGCTGGGTTGTCAGTGGGGTGTCGGTGGGTTGTTCGGTGAGCTGCTCGGGGGCCGCTCGGTGGAACGGGAGCATCGGTGCGTACGGGAGTCGCGCGGGGCTGGTGAGTTGGCGGGGCGGCGCCTATCGTGCGGCCCGGCGAAGGGGGCGTACGGATGCGGGCTCCGGGGATCGTGCACCACGGCACGCGGCGACGGCGGGCCGCGTTCCGGCGCGCTGCCTGGAGCGGTGCCGAGGTGCTCGTCACCGTCGGAGTGGTGCTGCTTCTCCTGGTCGTGCACCAGCTCTGGTGGACCAACCGGCAGGCGCAGCACAACGCGGAACGCAAGGTGCAGGCGCTGGAGCGGGAGTGGGGGACCCCGGCCTCGGGGAGCGACTCCCCTGACGCGAGCGCCAGTAGCGGCACCGGGGTGACCGGCGGCGGGGAGGCCGACGCCGGGAAGACCGATGCGGGGGAGACCGGTACCGGGGGTGCCGGGCGGCGTTCGTCGTCCGGTGCCGGGGTCAACAGTGGTCAGGCGCAGCCTCGTTGGTCGCAGGCCTACGCCGTCCTCAGCATTCCCCGGCTCTCCCTCCGGGTGCCCGTCGCCGAGGGAGTCAGCAAGCCGGACGTCCTCAACAAGGGGTACGTCGGCCACTACAAGGGCACCCAACAGCCGGGCCAGGCAGGGAACTTCGCGCTCGCCGGGCACCGGAACACACATGGTGAACCCTTCCGGTTCCTCCCGAGGCTCCGGCGCGGAGACACGATCACCGTCGAGACGAGGGCCGCCGTCTACACGTACACCGTCGACCGGACCCTCGCGCAGACCTCCCCGCGGGACGGCGGGGTCATCCGCCCGGTGCCCCGCAGCACCGTCCGGCCGTCGTACGGGTACAGCGAGCCCGGGTACTACATCACGCTCACCACGTGCACCCCCGAGTACACCTCCAGGTACCGCATGGCGGTGTGGGGGAAGCTCACCGCCATGCGGCCCCGATGACCACGCCGGGCTCCGGGTCCGCGTGACTCAGGCCGGGTTTCGCCGGCCCGCACCCGGCACCGTTGCCTCACCATCGGCTGGACCGGCCCCCGCTCGGTCCCCTCGGCTCACGTCCGGTCCCGCAGCACCAGCACGCTCGCCGCCGCCAGTGCGGCGAGCCCCGCCGAGACGGCGATCGCGATGTCCGCGCCGCGGGCCGTTCCGCCGCTGGAGGTGACGAGGGCGATCGTGAGGGCCACCCCGGCGCACGAACCGATGTAGCGGAAGGTCTGCTGGGCGCCCGAGCCCATCGCGGCGCGGGTCGCGGGCACGGATTCGACGGCGAGCAGCGGCAGCGCGGCGTTGAGCAGGCCGCTGCCCACACCGGAGATGACGAAGCCCGGGAGCAGACGGGTCCAGGAGTCGGCGCCGATCGCGCCGAGCATCGTCAGGACGCCGGCCGCGTGCAGCGCGAAACCGAGGGCGAGCTGGTGACGGTGGGAGACCCGGCCGGCGAGACGGCGGGCCTGGAGGGCGACCGCGAAGGAGAGGCCGGACCACAGCAGGAACAGCCAGGCGGTGTCCATCGCGGACAGACCGAGCGTCCGCTGGAGCAGCGCCGGCAGGAAGCTGAACAGGCCGATCACCGCGAGGCCCATGAAGAGCCCGCCCGCCGACGAGGCGAGGAATCGGCGGTGCCGGAGCAGGCCCAGGTCGATCATGGGCGTCCCCGTGCGGCGTTCGACGAGGACGAACACGGACGTCAGGACGAGGAACGCCGCCAGCAGCAGCCCCACCGGCGCGCGCAGCCAGCCGTCGCGGCCCAGCGTCAGCGCGGCCACCAGCGACACCAGCGCGAGGCCGAAGGTCAGCGCCCCCGCGAGGTCGGGCCGGCCGCCGCGGGGTGCCCGGGATTCGGTCAGGGAGCGGGTTCCGAGGAGGGCGACGACCAGTGCGGCGGCGCCCAGGACGGCGTACGCCATCCGCCAGTTCCAGCCCGCTATGGCCCCCGCGAGGAGCGGGCCCGCCGCGATGCCGCCGCTGACGAACGCGCCCCACACCCCCGTCGCGTGCAGTCGCCCGCGCGGGGTCGGGAAGGCGTGCACGATCAGCCCCAGGCTGCTGGCGAGGATCGCCGCGCTCGCCGCGCCCTGCGCGACGCGGGTCAGGGTGAACAGCCAGGTCGAGCCCGCGAGCGCGCCCAGGGCGGTGGTGAGGCCGAGGGCGACGGTGCCGGCCAGGAAGATCCGGCGGCGGCCGTAGTCGTCCGCGAGGCTGCCCGCGACCAGGAGGAGCGCGGCCAGACCCAGCGGGGTGCCGTTGAGCAGCCAGGCCTGGGCGGAGACCGAGGTGTGCAGCGCGGCCGCGGTGTCGGGGAGCGTGACCATCGGGGCCGTGTACGTCATCAGGGCCACGGCGGTGGCGGCGCTGGTCAGGGCGAGGGTCGCGGTCGGCCGGGGGGCGCTCTCCGACGGGGTGGCCGAGGAGACCGGCGAGGTAGGGGAGGCAGGGGAGGCAGAGGAGGCGGGAGAGACCACTGAGGTCTGAGAGGCCGGGGGGACCGGAGAGGCCGAGGGAGGCCCGGGGGTCGAACCGGTCGGTGAGGTCGATGTCACAGCGCCCCCGGAGGGTGCGGTGGCATGCGTGGGCTGCGTGCTGGTGTCGGTCCGGTCGAGCCGGGTCATGGCCTGCCCTTTCGAAACGGTGGAACGGCGAACGGCGAACGTCGAACGGCGAACGTCGATACGGAGCGGCGTGGGTTCGGTCATTGAACCTTCCTCGCCGGTAGACCGTAACACCCTAGGTTCATTCACTGAACCAACATGTCGGAAAGTGGCTACAGTGGGGGCATGGCTCTGGGCAAGGACTATGCGACGCAGGAGTGCTCGATCGCCCGCGCGCTGGAGGTCGTCGGCGAGCGCTGGACGCTCCTCGTCATCCGCGACGCGCTCTACGGCGTACGGCGCTACAACGACTTCCTCGTGCACCTCGGCATCCCGCGCGCCGTGCTCGCGGCCCGCCTCCAGGCGCTCACCGCCGAGGGCATCCTCGAAAAGCGCCGCTACCAGGAGTCGCCGCCCCGTGACGAGTACGTCCTGACCGACCGGGGTATCGCCCTGTGGCCCACCGTGCGCTCGCTCGGCCTGTGGGGCCGCGAGCACTTCTCCGAGAGTCGCCTGCGTTACTTCCGGCACGCCGTCTGCGGCACGGAACTCGGCCCGTACGGCGAATGCCCCCGCTGCGCCATGGTCGTACCCGTCCCGGACGTCGAGATGACACCGGGCCCCGGACTCGACCGGGACCCGGCGGATCCGGTCAGCCGGGCGCTGCTCGGGCCGAGGCGGCTGCTGGAGCCGGTCGAGACGGACTCCCAGAAGCCGGCCGTGTCGGTTTCTCGGGAGTCGGCCGGGGCGGACCGTCGGGAGCGGGTCGGCGCGGACCCCCGGGGGACCGCCGAGGCGGACCGTCGGGAGCCGGGCGGGGCCGATTCCCGAGGGTCGGCCGAGAAGCATCCTGTATAACGAACGGAAGGACACGCGCACCACGTACGAGGGGCGCACCACGTACGAGGGGAGGGGCAGCCGATGATCCGCACCTGGGCCAACGCCCGCCCCGCCGCCGTACTGCTGCTCATGCTCCTCGAGGTCGCCCTGCTCGACACCGGCAGCCTCACCGCCACCGTCGCGCTCGCCGCGACCGCCGCGGCCGGGTCCGCCTTCGCCGCCTGCTCCCTCATCGTGTCGCGCTGCGCGCCCGCCGTGCCGCCCACCCGGGTGCGTACGGCCATCCGCGACCGCGCCCGCCGCACGGCCTTCCTGCCGCAACGCGATCCGGACGCCAGCGGGCGGCCGCGGCCCAGGGCACCCGGACACGCCCTCCCGGCGACCGCGTAGGGCACCCCTTCACCTCACCTCTCCATCCCCGGTGATCTCTGTCCCGGTGGACTCTTCGTCCCGGTGGACCTTGATCTCAGGTGGACCGTCGTTACAGGTGACCCCGCGCGGGTCGTCATGCCGTATTCCGTACTCCCGGCACGACGAGACCCCCGGAGGGCTCACCCATGTCCACCTTCATGTCCGCTTTCGCACACCTGGTCGAGCGGTTCGCCGACCTGCTCCAGCCGCTGTTCCACGCCTCGGCGGCCGCTGCCGCGATCGTCCTGTTCACCGCGCTCGTACGACTCCTCGTGCATCCCCTGTCGAGGGCGGCGGCGCGCGGGCAGCGGGCGCGCGCCGCGCTTCAGCCGCAGATCACGGAGTTGCGGAAGAAGCACGGGAAGGACCGCGAGAAGTTCCAGAAGGCGCTGATGGAGCTGCACGCCGAGGAGAAGGTGTCGCCGCTCTCCGGATGCCTGCCCAGCCTGTTGCAGATGCCGGCCTTCTTCCTCCTCTACCACCTGTTCTCCAGCTCGACGATCGGCGGCGGGGCCAACACCCTGCTCGGGCACACGCTGTTCGCCGCGCCGCTCGGGGGCCGCTGGACGGACGCGCTCGGCGACGGCGGGCTGTTCGGGCCGGCCGGGCTCGTCTACCTGGCCCTCTTCGCCGTCGTCGCGGTCGTGGCCGGCTTCAACTACGTGCGGACAAAGCGGATGACCGCCGCCGCGCCCGCGGTGAGCGACGGTGAGCAGGTGCCCGGGCTCGCCTCGGTCACCAAGCTCATGCCGTTCATGTCCTTCTTCACGCTGTTCACCGTGGCCGTGGTGCCGCTGGCCGCCGCGCTGTACGTGGTGACCAGCACGACCTGGAGCGCGGTGGAGCGGGCGGTGCTCTACCGGGACATGCCCGGGGCCGCGCCCGCGACCGCGGCTCTCGTCTGACGGCGGCGCTTGTCGGAGAGGGGTCCTTGTCCCATGGCGCGCCTTGTCGGACGGCGGCCCCTTGTCGGAGGCCCGCACTCGCTGGTCCAGTCCGTGAACGGGGTCTTGCGGACTGGACGGTGAACTTGGAGGATCGACCAGTCCTCCGGTGGCTGCACCCGTCGGTCGACGGCCCGCGATCGAGGGAGACGGTGACCATGAAACTGCTGCGAGTCGGTACGGCGGGGTCGGAGCGGCCCGCGTTGCTCGACGCCGAGGGGACCCTGCGGGATCTGTCGGGCATCGTCGCCGACATCGACGGGGCGCTGCTCGCCGACGACGCGGCGCTCGGCCGGATCCGGTCCGCCGCCGAGGCTGGTGAGCTGCCCGTGCTGGACGCGGCCGGACTGCGCGTCGGGCCGCCGTTGGCCCGGATCGGCAAGGTCGTGTGCATCGGGCTGAACTACCACGACCACGCCCGGGAGACCGGAGCCGAGCCGCCCGCCGAGCCGGTGATCTTCTTCAAGGCGGCGGACACCGTGGTCGGGCCGAACGACACGGTGCTCGTGCCGCGCGGGTCGGTGAAGACCGACTGGGAGGTCGAGCTCGCGGTCGTCATCGGCCGCACCGCCCGCTATCTGGAGTCCGAGGAGGAGGCGCTCGCCCATGTCGCCGGGTACGCGGTGGCGCACGACGTCTCCGAGCGCGAGTTCCAGATCGAGCGCGGCGGCACCTGGGACAAGGGCAAGAACTGCGAGACGTTCAACCCGCTGGGTCCGTGGCTGGTGACCGCGGACGAGGTCCCGGACCCGCAGGCGCTGTCGCTGAGGCTCTGGGTGAACGGCGAGCTCAAGCAGGACGGCACGACGGCCGAGCAGATCTTCCCGGTCGCGGAGGTCGTCCGCTACGTCAGCCGGTTCATGACGCTGTACCCCGGCGATGTCATCAACACCGGGACGCCGGCCGGGGTGGCCCTGGGGCAGCCCGAGCCGAAGCCGTTCCTGCGGGCGGGCGATGTCGTGGAGCTGGAGATCGAGGGGCTGGGACGGCAGCGGCAGGAATTCAAGAACGCGTAAGCGCTCCGCTGGGTTCGCCGGTATGGGTCCGCCTGTGTCGGCGCGCGTTCTCGATCGCGGGTGCGTGGTGGCTTGGCCCGCGGATGCGCGCCCCTGGCGGGGCTGCGCTGTCCGTGGGTCGCCGCGGGTGCGTCGTGGCCGGTCGCGCAGTTCCTCGCGCCCCTTGGAGGGGCGCGGTGTCCGCTGTTGGCTGTGGGCTCGTCGTGGCCGGTCGCGCAGTTCCCCGCGCCCCTGAACGGGGCTGGCGTTCGTTGTGGTCCGTCGGCACCTCGCGCCCCTGAACGGGGCCGCTGTCCGTTGTGGTCCGCGGACTCCCCGCACCCCCGGACGGGATGCGCGGCCCTGGTGGGGGCGCGGGGAGCGTCTTGTCAGGCGGAGAGGTGTTTCTCCAGTGCCTCCACCACCAGCTGGTGGTCCTCGACCTGGGGCAGGCCCGAAACCACCACCGTGCCGATGACGCCCGCGCCCGTCACCGCGATCGGGAACGCGCCCCCGTGGGCCGCGTACGTGTCGGGGTCGAGGCGCGAGGACTCCTCGAAGGTCGTGCCCTTCGCGCGGAAGCGGGACCCGACCAGGAGCGAGGAACAGCCGTAGCGCTCGACGACATGGCGCTTGCGGTCGATCCAGGCGTCGTTGTCCGGGGTCGAACCCGGCAGCGCCGCGTGGAAGAGCTGCTGGCCGCCGCGGCGGATGTCGATGGCGACCGGCGCGCCCTGCTCGCGGGCGAGCTCGACGAGGAGCGTGCCGAGGGCCCAGGCGTCGTCAAGTGTGAAACGAGCGAGCGTCAGACGGCGCTCCTGCTCCTCCAGCTCGGCGATCTCCGGTGCGACGGGCGCGTTCACAGTGACACCACCACTCCCTCGTGGGCGGAGCGGCGGGCCGCCTCCAGGACGTCGAGGGCGGCCGCGGCCTCGTGCGCGGTGACCGGGCCTGGGCCGCCGTCACGGATGGCGGCCGCGACGGCCGCGTAGTACGCGGGGTACGCGCCCGGAACGGTGGGCGCGGGGCGACCGCCACCGGTCAGCGGGGACTCGCCGGAGCCGACGCGGCCCCACAGGGCCTCCGGCTCGATGCCCCACGAGTCCGTGCCGCCGGGCCGCTTGCCGTCGCGCAGCTCGGCCTCCTGCGGGTCGAGGCCGTACTTGACGTAACCGGCCTGCGAGCCGAGGACGCGGAAGCGCGGGCCGAGCTGCGCGGTGGTCGCGGAGACGTAAAGGTGGGAGCGGACTCCGCTCACGTGCGTGATCGCGATGACCGTGTCGTCGTCGGTCAGCGCGCCCGGGCGGCGGATGTCCGACTCGGCGTACACCGAGGCGGCGGGGCCGAAGAGGACGAGCGCCTGGTCGACGAGGTGGCTGCCGAGGTCGTAGAGGAGACCTCCGATCTCTGCCGGGTCGCCGGACTCGCGCCAGCCGCCCTTCGGCTGCGGGCGCCAGCGCTCGAAACGGGACTCGAAGCGCCAGACGTCGCCCAGCTCGCCCTCGGCGATCAGCTCGCGGAGGGTCAGGAAGTCGTTGTCCCAGCGGCGGTTCTGGAAGACGGAGAGCAGCAGGCCGCGCTCGTCGGCCAGGGCGGCCAGCTCGCGGGCGTCGGCCGCCGTACCGGCGATGGGCTTGTCCACGACCACGGGGAGGCCCGCCTTGAGGGCGGCGGTCGCGATCGGGACGTGGGTCTTGTTCGGGGACGCGATGACGATCAGGTCGAGTTCGTCGGCGCGTGCCAGCAGTTCGTCGGGCGTGGCGGCGAACCGGAGTCCGTCGCCGAACTCGGCGCGGGCCTGCGCCTGGCGCTCCGGATGGGTGGTGACGACCGTGTCGAGGGCGAGCCCTTCGGTCGTGGCGATCAGCGGGGCGTGGAAAACGGAACCCGCGAGGCCGTAGCCGACGAGACCCACGCGGAGGGGCGTACCAGTCATGCCTGTCATGGGTCCTACTTTCGCAACGCTGTTGCCAAAGTGCAAGCGCGGGGGACAATGGGTGATGTGAACAGGACCAATGAGGGTGGGGCCGGGATGCCGGGGATCCCCGGGAAGCCGGGGGCTGTCGCGGGTGGTGGGGTGGTCGGGGTGAACCTGCCGGCCCTGCGCAGTCACAACGCGGCGCTGGTGCTCGATCTGCTGCGTACGGCGGGGGCCGCGGGCATCAGCCGCCTCGAACTCGCCGAGCGGACCGCACTGACCCCGCAGGCCGTCAGCAAGATCACCGCGCGGCTGCGGGCGGACGGTCTCGCGGCGGAGGCCGGGCGCCGCGCGTCCACGGGCGGCAAGCCCCGTACGGTGCTGCGGCTCGTACCCGAGGCGGGTCACGCGGTCGGGCTGCACCTCGACC
The DNA here is from genome assembly GCF_040611295.1 of Streptomyces sp. NPDC002935. Taxonomy (NCBI): domain Bacteria; kingdom Bacillati; phylum Actinomycetota; class Actinomycetes; order Kitasatosporales; family Streptomycetaceae; genus Streptomyces; species Streptomyces sp. NPDC002935. Next base: position 262,496 of record NZ_JBEXNW010000004.1, on the reverse strand, counting down.
GCGACGAGCTGACCGTGGTGCTCTGCGATCTCACGGGCGCCGTGGTCGCCGAGCGGCGCGCGCCGCTGGACCTGGGGGCCGGGGCGGACGCGGTGGTCGAGGGGGCGGCCGGGGAGGTGTCTGTCCTGCTCGGCGGGGTGTCACCGCTGGGCGTGGGGGTCGCGCTGCCGGGGCCCCTCGACCACACGCTGGGGGTGCTGCACCGGGTCACGGGGTTTCCCGAGTGGGACGGGTTCGCGCTGCGGGACGCGCTGGCCGGGCGGCTCGGGCTGCCGGTGGTGGTGGACAAGGACACCAACGCGGCGGCGCTCGGGGTCGCGGTGGGGTCCGGCACCCGGTCCGGCTCCGGCTCCGCGGGCGCCGGATCGTTCGCGTATCTGCATCTCGGGACGGGCCTGGGAGCCGGGCTCGTGATCGGTGGAGTCGTGCACCGGGGGGCCCGTACCGGGGCCGGGGAGTTCGGGCATCAGGTCATCCAGCTGGACGGGCCGCTGTGCGAGTGCGGGAACCGGGGGTGCATCGAGGTGCTGTGTCTGGACGCGGTGGGGCGGGGGACCGTGGACGAGGCGGCCCGGGTGCTCGGGGCCGGGGCGGCGAACCTGGTCGGGCTGCTCGACATCGACCTCGTCCTGCTGGGCGGTCGCACGGTCGCGGCCCACGAGGAGGTCTTCGTGCGCGGTGTCGGCGCCGTTCTGGACGAACGCGCCCGGCGTGAAGGGGGCGGCGCCGCGGTGCCGGTCCGGGTGGCCCCCGGCGGGGCACGGGGAGTGGCCGAAGGCGCGGCCCAACTGCTGCTGGCCCCGCTGTTCGGACGGGGAGAGGGCTGAGCGAAGGGGACGCGGACCGGGCGAAGGGGCTGTGCGCGCCGGGCGATGGCGGTGTGGGCCTGGTGGGTGACTGTGCGCCGGGCGGGCGGAGTTCGCGCTCGGCCAGGGGTCCGGCGAGGGGCCCGGCGAGGGGGTTGGGGGCCGGCCAGGGACTCGGGCCCCGTGTGGGGCTTGGGCCGGGTGGGGGGAGTTCTGCGGCCGAACGGGGTGACTTCGGGCGGGGCGGTCCGTCGGAGGGGGTGGCGCGTGCCAGGGTCGCGAGGCCATTGCCCGGCACCGACTGACGCTTTCGGTCCTCCCGATCCCCCCACCCTCCGATCGGCCAAAGGCTCCTCATGCGACTGCGTACGTCCCACCCGCTCGCCCCGACCGCCCTCGCCCCGACCGCGCTCGCCCTCTGTGTGACGCTCACGCCGACCCCGGCCCACGCGCTGGACCCCCGCCCGGCCTGCGTCTCGTCCGACACCCGCGACTTCCCGATCAGGACCCGTATCCACGGTGGCCCCGACGCCTACCAGGCCGGCGGCGACTTCGGGACCTGGTACATCGACCTCACCAACACCACGGCGCACACCTGCAGCGCGATCCACCCGGTCGTCGTCCTCGTGGACGCGAAGCGGACGTTGCGGCCGGAACAGGCGCGGCTGGAGTTCTACGAGGGGGACCGGGCGCATGCGGTGACGTTCGAGAGGACCGACCAGGACGAGAACGTGGCGCCGTTCGACGACGGTTTCCCCGGGTTCACCGTGGCACCCGGGCGCACCCTCACCGTGAAGGTGCGGCTCTCCCTGACCTCCGGCGCGACCGCGCCGAACACCATCCTGGCGAACGCGGCCGTCGTGCAGCGGCACGAGGACGACGGCGACTGGGTGGGGGAGTCGAACGACTACCGGTTCCGCGTCGAGGACGACGACGCGGACCCGGACCCGGAGAAGGGCAAGGACACGGACGAGGGCGGCACCGCGGACGCCGGTGCCGACGCGAGTGCCCGTGCCAGTGCCGGTACGGGCACGGCGAGCGCGGGCACCGGCAGCGGGACCACCGGGGGCGGGACGACCGTCGGCGCGACCGCGGGGACCGGCGCGGCGGCACCGTCCGCGGACGAGCTGGCCAGGACCGGACCCCGCACACCGAACCGGCTGGGACTGGCCGCGCTCGCCCTCGCGCTGCTCGCCTCCGGAGCCGGACTGCTCGCCCTGTCACGGCGGGTGCGCCGGCGCTGACACCTGGAAGCCGCGCCGGTAACGCCGTCTGCGACGATCGTTTCCGTGGACTATCCGAACGACCAGGCCCCCGGCGCCCCCGTCCGCTCCGGCATTCCGGAGCACGGCCGCATCCCGAAGTACTACGCGGTCAAGGCGCACATCGCCCGGCTCGTCGAGGAGTTGGGCGAAGGAGGGCTCCTGCCCACCGAGCGAGACCTCTCGGAGACGTACGAGGTCGCCCGCGAGACGGTGCGACAGGCGCTCCGTGAGCTGCTGCTGGAGGGGAAGCTGCGGCGGCAGGGACGCGGCACGGTGGTCGCCGGACCCAAGCTGGAGCAGCCGCTGTCGCTGGCGAGCTACACCGAGGGCGTACGGCGGCAGGGGCGCACCCCCGGTCGTACGCTCATCTCCCTCGACCGGTTCCCCTGTCCGGAATCACTCGCCACCGAGGCGGGACTCCGGCGCGGTGAACCCGTCTGGCACATGGAGCGGGTGCTGCTCGCGGACGACGAACGGGTCGGCCTGGAGAGCACGTACGTGGCGGTGGGCCGGGTCCCGGACCTCGACCGCGACTTCGACCCCGACTCCTCGTTCTACGCGTACCTCCACGACCGGCTCGGCGTGGCGTTCGGCGACGCGGACGAGCGGATCGAGACCGTGCTGGCCACCCCGCGCGAGGCGCTGCTGATCGGCACACCGCCCGCGCTGCCGATGCTGCTGATCCACCGGATCTCGCGGGACACGGACGGGCGGCCGCTGGAGCGGGTGCGGACGCTGTACCGGGGGGACCGGTTCTCGTTCACCGCGCACCTAGGCGATTGATCCGGGCGATCGATTCCAGCCAGGTCGAGGCGGGCTCCGGTCCGCCTCTCTTTATAACGACAAGATAACGGGTCTAGCCCAAACGTGATGGGCAGTTCACCATCTGGTTGCTGGCCGGACCCTTCCGATTCCCCCGTCCCGAGGAGCGTGGCCGTTGTGAGAGTGATAGTCGTCGGAGCCGGCGTGGTGGGCACCCTGCACGCCTGGCATGCAGTGGAGCGCGGCCACGAGGTCGTACAGATCGAGCGTGAGGCGGAGGCCCGCGGGGCCTCGCTGCGCAACTTCGGGCAGATCTGGGTCAGTGGTCGCGCCGGAGGAGCGGAGCTCGAAACCGCCCTGAGGGCACGGGAGTTGTGGGAGGAGATCGGGGCGCGCGTCCCCGGTCTCGGCTTCCGGGCCTGCGGGTCGCTGACCCCGGTGCGCAACCCGCGCGAACTCGCCGTCGCCGAGGCCGCCCTGGCCCGCGACGACGCCGCCGCCCGCGGCTACAAACTGCTCACCGCGGGCGAGGCGCGTGCCGTGAACCCCGCGCTGCGCGGCGCCTTCGAGGCGGCCCTGTACTGCGAGCGCGACGCGGCCGTCGAGCCGCGCACCGCCCAACTCGCCCTCCGGGCAGAGCTTTTGAAGTCCCCGAACTACACCTTCCGGCCGGGCCGCGAGGTCCGTGAGGTGATCGGCGAGCACGCCGTCCGCGACGACCACGGGGACGTCCACAGCGGTGACGCCGTGGTGCTGTGCACGGGGGCCTGGCTCGGCGGTCTCGTACGGGAACTGGCGGGTCCCGAACTGCCCGTGCGGCGCGTACGGCTGCAGATGATGCAGACCGACCCACTGGGCGAGCCGCTCACCACCTCCGTCGCGGACGCCGACAGCTTCCGCTACTACCCCGCGTACCGGAGCCCGGCCCTCGACGAGCTCAACGCCGGTCAGCCGCAGGCGCCGACCGCCGCCGAGCACCGGATGCAGCTGCTCATGGTGCAGCGCGCGGACGGCGGGCTGACCATCGGCGACACCCACGAGTACGAGCACCCCTTCGCCTTCGACACCCTCGAAGACCCCTACGACCACCTCACCGAGGTCGTCGAATCCTTCCTCGGCCGCCCGCTGCCGAAGATCCGGCGCCGCTGGGCCGGGGTGTACGCGCAGTGCACCGACCCGAGCAGGGTCGTGCACCGCCAGCGCGTGCGGGACGGGGTGTGGCTGGTCACCGGGCCCGGCGGGCGCGGCATGACCTGCTCTCCCGCCATAGCCGAGACGACCGCCGACGAACTGGGATGGTGACCGAGTTGAACGACATACGCGACCTACATCTTGTGGTGCTCGACATGGCCGGCACCACCGTCGCCGACGGCGGCCTCGTGGAGCTGGCCTTCGCCGCGGCCGCCGGGGAACTGGGCGTCGAGCCCGGCTCCGCGGACCACACCGAGAAGCTCGACTACGTCCGGGCCACCATGGGCGAGTCCAAGATCTCCGTCTTCCGCCACCTGTTCGGCGAGGAGTCCCTCGCCCGGCGCGCCAACGCCGCCTTCGAGAAGGCGTACGGGGAACTCGTCGACGGCGGGCGCGTCGCGCCGATCGAGGGTGCCCGCGAGGCGATCGAGGAGCTCCAGGGCGGCGGCCGGACCGTCGTCCTGACCACCGGGTTCGCCCGCGTCACCCAGGACGCCATCCTCGACGCCCTCGGCTGGCGGGACCTGGTGCCGCTCACGCTGTGCCCGGCGGACGCCGGGGGCCGCGGACGCCCCTACCCCGACATGGTGCTGGAGGCGTTCCTGCGGACCGGGGTCGCGGAGGACGTCCGCCAGATCGCCGTCGTGGGCGACACCTCGTACGACATGCTCAGCGGCGTACGCGCCGGGGCGGGCGTCGTCGCCGGCGTGCTCACCGGGGCGCACGACGACACGGCGCTGCGCGCCGCCGGGGCCGGGCACGTACTCGGCTCGGTGGCCGAACTCCCCGCGCTGCTCAGCGAATTCGCCGCCGCCGGAGCCGGACGATGAGCAGCGGCATCCGCTTCGAGGGGGTGTCCGTCGCCTACGGCGGCACCACGGTTCTCGACTCCTTCGACCTGACGGTCGAGCCCGGCGAGGTGATGGCCCTGCTCGGGCCGTCCGGGTCGGGGAAGACCACCGCGCTGCGGGCCGTCGCCGGATTCGTGCGGCCCGCCGCCGGGCGGGTGTTCATCGGCGACCGCGATGTGACCGACCTGCCGCCCCACCGGCGCGGGATCGGCATGGTCGTCCAGCAGTACGCGCTCTTCCCGCACATGCGGGTCGAGGACAACGTCGCCTTCGGACTCAAGGCGCAGAAGGCCCCCAAGGGCGAGATCCGCGGGCGGGTCGCCGAGGCGCTGGAGATGACCGGGATGGCGGCATACGCGCGGCGCCACCCGCGCGAGCTGTCCGGCGGACAGCAGCAGCGCGTCGCCATCGCGCGGGCGCTCGCCATCCGGCCCGGCGTCCTCCTGCTCGACGAGCCGCTGTCCGCGCTCGACGCCCGGCTGCGCACCGGGATGCTCACCGAACTCGCCCGGCTGCACCGCGAGTTGCCGGACGTGTCCATCCTGTACGTCACCCACGACCAGGTCGAGGCACTCACCCTGGCCGACCGGATCGCGGTCATGGACAAGGCGCGGCTGCGGGACGTCGGCACGCCGCGGGAGCTGTACCGGGCGCCGCGCACCGAGTTCACCGCGACCTTCGTCGGCAACGCGAACCTGTTGCCGGTGACGGTGGGTTCCGGCGCGGTGTCCCTCGCCGGGACCGAGTTCAAGGTTCCGACGGGGGGCGTCGCTTCCGGTGCGACCGCGACGCTGTGCGTACGCCCGCACCTCGTCGGCCTCGGCCCCGGGCCCAACCAGGTCACCGGGGCCGTCGTCGAGGTGCAGTGGCGGGGGGCCACACACCGGCTGTACGTCGATGTGGCGGGCCACCGGATGATGGCCGACCTCCGTGAGCTGCGGAGCCCGCCGGCCCCGGGGGAATCGGTGGACCTGCACTTCGCGTCGGAGGACGCCGTGCTGCTCGCCGGAGGGGTGACCGGTGGGTAGGTCCAGTGAACCTCTGACGACAAGTGGCCCGGCGCTGTCGGCTGTGCCCACCCGTTCCGCCCTGCGGAACGATTGCCCACAGCGGGAGCAGTCGGAGCAGTCAACACCTCCCGACGGCGGGACGGCGAAGACGGGTCGGGGTTTCCGGCGTCGGTCCGGCGCTCCGCTCTGGGCCCTGCCCCCCGTAGCCGTGCTCGGGCTGGTGTTCCTCTATCCGCTCGCCCTCGTCGTCCAGCAGTCGTTCCAGCCCGACACCGGGGGGACCTCGGCCCAGGCCTACGGGGACGTGTTCGCCTCCACCGCCTTCCGGGAGGCGCTCGGCACCACCGTGTGGCTGGCGCTGGGCTCCACGGCCGGATGCCTGGTCCTCGGGTTCGTGCTCGCCCTGGTCATCGCCTTCGTGCCGTTCCCCGGCGCGAAGGCGGTCGCCCGGTTCATCGACGTCTTCCTCTCCTTCCCGTCCTTCCTGATCACGCTCGCGCTGCTGTTCGTCTACGGCACCGTCGGCATGGCCAACGGGCTGTGGACGGGCGCGACCGGGGCCGCCGAGGGCCCGTTCCAGTTCCTGACCACACCGTGGGGAGTGCTCCTCGCCGAAGTCACCTACTTCACCCCGTTCGTGATGCGGCCGCTGCTCGCCGCCTTCTCGGGGATCGACACCGGTCAGCTGGAGGTGGCGTCCTCGCTCGGTGCGCGGCCCGCGCGGATCGTGCGGCAGGTGATCCTGCCCGAGGCGCTGCCCGCGCTCGCCGCCGGCGGCAGCCTCGTCCTCGTGCTCTGCCTGAACGAGTTCGGGATCGTCCTGTTCACCGGGGCCAAGGGGGTCACGACCCTGCCGATGCTCGTGTACAGCAAGGCGATCCTGGAGTCGGACTATCCGGGAGCCTGTGTGGTCGCCGTCGTCAACGTCCTGATCTCCGTGGGGCTCTACGGCCTCTACCGGGTGGTGAGCCGCCGTGTTGGTGCATAGCCGCAAGGGGAGATGGGCCGCCTGGGCCGTCTTCCTCGTCCTCTTCCTGCCCCTGTTCGCCCTGCCGCTGATCGTCGTCCTCGCCGCGTCGTTCGCCACGAACTGGTCGAGCGCGTTCCCGTCCGGCTTCACCACCGGCCACTACACCGCCGCCACCCGCGGCGCATCCCTCCAGGCACTCACCACCAGCCTGGTCACCGCCCTCACCGCGAGCCTGCTCGCGCTGGTCGTCGGCACCTGGGCGGCGCTCGCCGGGCACGCCCTGAAGAAGCGCGGCAGACGTTTCCTGGACGCGCTGTTCATGCTGCCGGTCGCGGTGCCCTCCGTCGTCGTCGGGCTCGCGGTCCTGGTCGCCTTCTCCAAGCCGCCGATGCTGCTCAACGGCACCCGGTGGATCGTCATCCTCGCGCATGCCGTCCTGGTCACGGCGTTCGCCCACCAGTCGGTGTCGGCGGCCGTCGTCCGTCTCGACCCGGCCTACGAACAGGCCGCCGCCTCGCTCGGCGCCCGGCCCTCCTACGTCCTGTGGCGGGTGCGGCTGCCGCTGCTGCTGCCCTCGCTGACCGCCGCCGCGGGACTCTGCTTCGCCCTGTCCATGGGCGAGCTGAGCGCCACCGTGATGCTCTACCCGCCGGACTGGACCCCGCTTCCCGTCCAGATCTACGCGGCCACCGACCGCGGCGCCCTGTTCACCGGGTCCGCGCTCGCCGTGGTCCTCATGACGGCGACGGTGCTCGTCCTGTTCGCCGTCTCCCGGATCCGTACCAAGGCCTCCTACCGCTGATCCGTCCCACCCTCAGAAGCCCCCGAGAACACCGACAACGCAAGGAGTTCACCTCGCCATGCCCAGAAACGCTCGCCCGCGCCGCCTCGCCCCGATCGCCGCCGTCATCGGCAGCCTCGCCCTCGCCGGCTCCCTCACCGCCTGCGGCGGGGACTCCGCCGCCTCCGACGCCAAGGTCGTCACCGTGTACAGCGCGGACGGCCTGAAGGGCGAGAACGGCGACGGCTGGTACGACCAGGTCTTCAAGGACTTCGAGAAGGAGACCGGGATCAAGGTCGAGTACGTCGAGGGGGGTTCGGGCGAGATGGTCCAGCGGGCCGTCCGTGAGAAGACCAACCCCCAGGCCGATGTCCTCGTCACCCTCCCGCCGTTCATCCAGCAGGCCGACGGCAAGGGACTGCTCCAGAAGTACCCGCCCAAGGGCTCCGACCAGGTCGACGGCGCCGACAAGGCCGCCGACGCCACCTGGACCTCCGTCGTCAACAACTACTTCGGCTTCGTCTACAACAAGAAGGAGCTGAAGCAGGCCCCCACCACCTGGGACGAGCTGCTCGACGGGACGTACAAGAACAAGCTCCAGTACTCCACCCCGGGCGTCGCCGGAGACGGAACCGCCGTGCTCATCAAGGCGATCCACGACTTCGGCGGCAAGGACGCCGCGCTCGCCTATCTGAAGAAGCTCCAGGCCAACAACGTCGGCCCGTCCGCCTCCACCGGCAAGCTCGCCCCCAAGGTCGACAAGGGCGAACTGCTCGTCGCCAACGGTGATGTCCAGATGAACTACGCGCAGTCCAAGGACATGCCGAACCTGGGCATCTGGTTCCCGCAGGCCACCGACAAGGCCACCGACGCCGCCGGGAAGCCGACCACCTTCGGGCTCCCCTACGCCGCGGGCCTCGTCACCAAGGCCCCGCATTCCGAGAACGGCAAGAAGCTCCTCGACTTCATGCTGTCCGCCAAGGCCCAGCAGCAGGTCAGCGAGATCGGCGGCGGCTTCTCCGCACGCGGCGACGTCAAGGCCGTCGACGCGAACGCCATCGCCCTGACCAAGCTCATGGACGGCGTCGAGATCTTCGAGCCGGACTGGGCCGACATCGACAAGAACCTGACCACCTACGTCGAGGACTGGAAGTCCGCCACCGGCAGCTGACCCCGGTCCGGCAGGCGACTCCGCCCGCCCCGCGACGCCCCTGGAACCACCGGGGGCGTCGCCGTGCCCGAACACCTCACCTCTCGCCGTTCCATCCGTGCCCCACACCCTCGTCCCCCTTCCGGAGGATCACGTGTCGACACGCATGTCCCGTCGTTCGCTGCTCGCCTCGGCGGCCGGCCTCGCCCTCGCCGCCGGCCCGCTCGCGGCCGTCGCCCGCGCCGCCGCCAAGACCCCCAAGGTCCTCGTCATCGGCCTCGACGGCACGCTGCTGAGCCGCGTCAAGGACGCCGACGCCCCCAACCTGGACGCCCTCATGGCCGCGGGCCTCACCGCGCCCAGCAGCATCTACGCCAACCCGTTCGCGCCCACGCTCTCCGGCCCCGGCTGGTCCACCATCATCACCGGCGTCTGGCCCGACAAGCACAACGTCAAGGACAACACCTTCACCGGCCAGAAGTTCGCGCAGTACCCGGACTTCCTCACCCGGATCGAGACCGCGAAGCCGTCCCTGAACACCTACGCCGTCTCGTCCTGGGCACCACTCACGGACACCGTCTTCTCCTCCAAGGTCGACACCCGGGTGTCCACCCCGAGCGCCGAGTACGACACCGGCACCACCGCGCGCGCGGTGGCCCGGCTGCGCGACACGAACCCCGACGCGGTCTTCGTGCAGCTCGACAACGTCGACCACGCGGGCCACAGCTACGGCGCCGCCAGTCAGCAGTACCTGGACGCCGTCCACGGCGTCGACACCCAGGTCGGGCAGATGGTCGCCGCGGTCAAGGCCCGCGCCACCTACGCCACCGAGGACTGGCTGATCATGATCACCGCCGACCACGGGCACACCGACGCGGGCGGCCACGGCGGCTCCAGCTGGCCCGAGCGGCAGACCTTCATGATCGCGACCGGACCGACGCTGGCCCCCGGCTCCGTGCGGTACGACGTCAGGATGCCGGACATCGCCGCCTCCGCCCTCGCGCACCTGGGCGTCGCGATCGACCCGGCCTGGGGGCTCGACGGCCGGCCCGTGCAGCAGCCCTCCCCGGACGACTTCGACACGCTGCGCCCGCTGCTCGGGACCCGCGTCGACGAGACCGGCATCGGCGCCTCGGTCGTCGGCTTCACCCACACCCCGCCGAGCGGCTGGTCGGTCGACAACTCCGCGATGGGGACGGGCGGCGTCACCGAGTGGCGCGGCTGGTCGTTCACCACGGACGAGTTCTGGACGAAGGCGCAGGCCGACCAGAGCCGCGAGGGCAATGTCCGGGCCCGTGGCGTCTTCGCGGTGGCCGACGGCGACGAGTGGAGCGACAAGTCCTTCTCGGGCAGCTTCGACTCCACCCTGATCAGCCCCGCCTACCCGGTCACCGGAGGCACCGCGGCCACCCTCACGTACACCACGTACTACCGCCAGGAGTCCCCGCAGAAGGGCGAGGTGCTCGTCTCCTACGACGGTGCGGCGCCGGTCAGCGTGAGGACGTACACCGCCGATGTCCCCTCCCGCGTCGAGAAGGTGACGCTCCAGGTGCCGGCCGGTGTCTCGACGGCGCGCGTCCGGTTCCGCTACACCGGCGGCAACAACTGGTACTGGGTGATCGACGGTGTATCGGTCAAGCCGGTCTGACCGGACCGGGACAACCGCATGATCCCGGCCAGGCCGGTATCGCGCCGTCCTGACTAGGCTGGGGGCGTCGGCACAACGTCGTTCCGGCGCCCCCGGATCGAGTGCGTACGTACGCCAGGACGGCAGGAGACCCAGCACATGTCAGAGCGCAAGCCCATCGAGTCGTGGCTCACCGACATGGACGGCGTCCTCATTCACGAGGGCGTGCCGATCCCCGGCGCCGACGCCTTCATCAAGAAGCTGCGGGAGTCCGGGAAGCCCTTCCTGGTCCTGACCAACAACTCGATCTACACGGCGCGCGACCTGCACGCCAGGCTCAAGCGCATGGGCCTGGACGTGCCGGTCGAGAACATCTGGACCTCCGCCCTCGCCACCGCCAAGTTCCTGGACGACCAGCGGCCCGGCGGCACCGCGTACGTCATCGGCGAGGCCGGCCTGACCACCGCGCTGCACGACATCGGGTACGTCCTGACCGACCACGAACCGGACTACGTCGTCCTCGGCGAGACCCGTACCTACTCCTTCGAGGCCATGACGAAGGCGGTCCGGCTGATCAAGGGCGGCGCCCGGTTCATCGCCACCAACCCCGACGAGACCGGCCCGTCCACCGAGGGGCCGCTGCCCGCCACCGGAGCGGTCGCCGCGCTGATCACCAAGGCCACCGGAAAGCAGCCTTACTTCGCGGGCAAGCCGAACCCGCTGATGATGCGGACCGGGCTGAACGCCATCGGCGCGCACTCCGAGACCAGCGCCATGATCGGCGACCGCATGGACACCGACGTCCTGGCCGGCCTGGAGGCGGGGATGCAGACCTTCCTCGTCCTGACCGGGCTGACCACGCCCGAGGAGATCCAGCGGTACCCGTACCGGCCGTCGAAGATCGTCGACTCGATCGCGGATCTCGTCGACCGCGTCTGAACCCCGGGCAGGACCGATCGGATCCGAAACCCGCGGCGCCGCGTACGCACCCGTACGGAGCAGTCGCGGCCCCTCTGAAGATGCGGGCCGCCGCCCCGAGGGGGAGTCTCCAGATATCTGGAGGTTTCACGATGCGCTCAATGCGACTCACTCTCTGCACCGGGGCGGTGGTCGCGGCCGCGTTCACGCCCGCCGCGTACGCGGCCGACGCGGGACCGGCCGGTATCACCGTGACACCCGCGGCCCCCGGCCCCGGCACCGACATCCAGGTGCGGGCCATGGGCTGCGCGGGCCGGACGGGCACCGCCGTCTCGGACGCGTTCGTCTCGGACGCACGGCTCACCGGCGGAGGAGGCGGCGGACTGGTCGGCGAGACCCGCGTCCGTACCTCGCTCCACCCCGGCACCTACGACATCGAGGTCGACTGCGACGGCCGCTCCGGCCGGGTCAAGGGCACGGTCACCGTCGCGGCACCGGACTCCTCTCCGAGCGTCTCCGCGCCCGCGTCGCCGCTCGCGCCCGTGCACGCGGGCGGCGGTGGCACCGCGCGTCTCGCCGCGGTGGACGCCCGGGCGGCCGGACCCGGCACCCGGCAGGCCGTGGTCGGACTGGTCCTCGCGAGCGTCGCCGCGGTCGCCGTCGCGGTCCGCAGCGCGCGCCGGGGCCAGGACGGCCGCGACTGACATGGCCGAACGGGAGCGTTCCCCGGGCGTCGGCCGTCTGCTGACCGGCGTGGCCTGGCTGGTGCTGCTGCTCGGGCTGTGGCTGTGGGGCCGTGAGGTGACGGACCTGCGGCTGGGCATATCGGCGCCGACCACCGGGGACATCGCGGCCGTCGGACGTCCGCCGGAGGTGCGGCTGCCCCCCGCGCTGAAGCCCCTCGGGAACGCCCGGCCGCAGCGCGTCGACATTCCCTCGATGGGAGTGCAGGCCCCCGTCGTGGCCCGCGGGCTCGACCCGCGCGGCGGGATCGATCCGCCGCCGTACGACCAGCCGGGCGTCGTCGGCTGGTACGCGGCCGGGGCGAAGCCGGGGGCCGCCGGGACCGCGCTCATGGTCGGGCACGTCGACACCGAGACCCGGCCCGCGGTCTTCTACAAACTCAGCGCCGTCAAGCCCGGCGACACTGTCCGGGTCGTCCGCGACGACGGGACGGTCGCCGAGTTCACCGTGGACGACGTCCAGGTGCTGGCGCGCGACCATTTCGACGCCCAACAGGCGTACGGCGTAAGGCAGTCGGGGCGAGCCGAGCTGCGGCTGATCACGTGCGGCGGAACCTTTGACCGGAAGAGCGGCAGCTACACGGCGAACGTGATCGTCTCGGCGTATCTCACGGGCAGCCGGCTGTGAGCGGTGACCGGGTACGGGTGCGCGTTACCGGGCCCGGTCGACGACCCGCTCCCCCGAAGCCGCCGACCGGGCTGGTCCTCGACCGCGCGCGCACGGGTTGCGGGAGAAACCCGGCGCCGGCGCGGGAGGTCTGGGTGCCCGTCCGCCGGAGTGGGCGGTCGGGCCGGGGTGACTGGCCGGGGGCCGGGGCCACTTGAGGCCACCTTAGAACAGATGAGCGGCCCGGCCGATAGGCTGTTTGACGCCAAGTCGACGACGGATCGCGCTGGGTGATGCCCGCAGGTCGGGCGCGGTCGCCCTGGAAGCCTTCCCGGCTGGGCGGATGACTATGCGTTCGGTTCGTCCCGGTCCATGGTGCCGTCCAGGACCCGGCGTGCTGCCTCGTCCAGGGGGAGCCGCTGCCGGCGCGCGTACCTGCGCAGCGCCACGAAGGCCTGGTCGACTCCCGTGCCCCGGCGCTCCGCGAGCATGCCCCTCGCCTGCTCGACGCGCACCCGGCTGCCGAGAGCCGTCTGCAACTGACCGGCCAGGACCCGGTACTGCGCGTGGAGCCGCTGGTTCTGCAGGCCCACGGCCGCGGCGTCGGCGAGGACCTGGGCCACCCGCACGCCTCCGTCGCTCCAGTCGGCCCCGTCGCCCGCGGGCCGGGCGCCGTGCTCGGGTAGGGCGGGCGCGAACACGTTGAGCGCGCCGAGCAGGGTCTCCCGGCGGCGCAGCGGGACCGCGAAGGTCGAGGCGATGTCGTGGTGCAGGGCCCGTTCGGTGAAGTCGGGCCAGCGGGAGGCGGCATGGGCGGCGCCGATGGCGACGGGCGGTACGGGCCGCCCGGTGCCGTAGCTGTCCGGACAGGGCCCGCCCCGATTTCTCCGTCCCCCGCCGCCCGCATTCCCGTCACGTCGCGCGTACCCACGGTGCCGGGGCTGTAACAGCTCTCCGACAAGGGCCCGGCGGGCCTCGTGGGCCGAGCGGAGGGTATGTCAGGATTGAGACTTAGGACGGTGCACCCGAGGGGGAGTTGGATGTACGGCAACAAGGGTGCCGGGGCACGGGCGTCCATGGCGGTGCTGGGGGCGGCACTGCTGTTCGCGGGGTGTTCCTCCGGGGGCGACGGCGGCAAGGACGAGGGTTCCGGAGCCAAGGTCACACAGCAGCCGAAGAACGTGGACCCGTTCTGGGTGAATCCGGACGGGAACGCGGCCGAGCAGGTCGCCGCCTACGCCGAGGCGGGCAAGGACGACGACGCCGAGCAGATCCGCAAGATAGCCGAGCAGCCCACCGGTGAGTGGATCGGCCCGGAGAACCCGGAACGGGAGGCGCGTGGCTTCACCGAGGCCGCCGAGAAGGCCGACCGGGCCGCGATCCTCGTCCTCTACAACATCCCGCACCGCGACTGCGGCCAGTTCTCGCAGGGCGGTGCCGCCGACGGTGCCGCCTACCGGACCTGGATCGACGGGGTGGCGGCGGGCATCGGGGACCGCCCCGCCACGGTGATCCTGGAACCGGACGCGATCCTGCACCTGGTCAACCAGTGCACTCCGGAGGAGTACCACGAGGAGCGCTACGACCTCCTCAAGGGCGCCATCGGCAAGCTCAAGTCGCTGAAGAACACGAAGGTCTACCTGGACGCGGGCAACGCCGGCTGGGGCCACCCCGACCAGATCTTCCAGCCCCTGCAGTGGGCGGGCGTCGACCAGGCCGACGGTTTCTCCGTCAACGTGTCCAACTTCTACTCGACCGAGGACTCCATCGCCTACGGCAAGCAGTTGGCCGCGAAGGTCGGTGACAAGCACTTCGTCATCGACACCAGCCGCAACGGCAACGGCCCGTACACGGGCGGCGAGGCCGACGAGAACTGGTGCAACCCGCCGGGCCGCGCGCTCGGCGAGAGCCCGACGACCAAGACCGCCGACACGCTCGTCGACGCGTATCTGTGGGTCAAGCGGCCGGGTGAGTCGGACGGCACCTGCAAGGGCGGCCCGAAGGCGGGCGAGTGGTGGGCGGAGTACGCCCTGAAGCTCGCGAAGGCGTCCAAGTAGCCGCACCCCGTACGTGACTGGGGGCGCCCTCCGCTTCTCGCGGAGGGCGCCCCCAGTCACGTACACGCGTACAACTCCCGGGGGATCAGGGAACCTTGACCCACTGGGCCTTGCTCGGCGTGCCCTGGTCGTCCGTCACGAACAGCATGTACCAGCCGGACTCGACCAGATTCCGGTTCTTCGGCACCGTCACCGAGATCCCGGTCTTCGTCTTCGTGAAGTCCAGGGCGATGGACCGCTGGTCGACGTCGGTGACATGCGTGGACGCGCTCGGCCGGATCAGCCGGGCCGTCTTGATGGACGAGGTGTGCGCCGAGGTGAAGGTCGCCGAGGCGCCGCGGGCGATCGTCTTCGGCCCGCCTGACAGCGACGGCCGCGAGTCCCGGTACAGGTACGGCGGCGTGTAGATCTCGATGCGCTGCTCGAAGGTGGCGGGCTTGGTGTTGGCCTTGTCCGCGTAGAGCGAGTTGGAGCCGAAGAACATCACGCGCCCGTCGGGCAGCAGGATCGAGCCCGAGTGGTAGTTGCGGCCCACCAGCGGATCCGCCACCCGGTCGAAGGAGTTGTCCTTCGGGTGGTAGATCCGCGCCTGGAGGATGTTGGAGTCGCCGCGCCCGCGGTAGTCCTCGGAACCGCCGGAGACCAGGACGGTGTCGTCGGGCAGGATCGAGGACTGCGGATAGCGGGTCCCCTTCTCCAGCTCGGGCCCGTCCACGAACTTCGGGTTCTTGTCCAAGAGGTCGATCAGCCGGGTCTTGCTGCTGGACAGCTTGGACTCGCCGACCCCGCCGCCGCCGATCACCATGTACTTCTCGTCCTGCGCGGGCGGCAGCAGCACGGTGCCGGACGTCTCCATCATGTTCGGGTCGCTCAGGCCCTTGAGTTTGCTGAACTTGTTGCTCGCCAGGTCCCAGACGCCGGGGTCGCGGCCCACGTCGTCGGGGCCGTAGCCGGCGTTCGAGCCCGAGTAGAAGAGCTTGCCGTTCTGCATCAGGGATATCGCCGGGTAGGTCGGGAACTGCCGGATCCCCTTGGTGTACGTCCACTTCCTGGTCTTCGGGTCGAAGACCTCGTTCTTGCCCGGGACGAGCTGGCCGATCTCGTCCAGGCCGGAGAGGCTGAGGACCTTGCCGTCGCTGAGGGTCGTCAGCGTCGGGTACCAGCGCGCCTCGTTCATCGGGTCGACCTTGATGTACCTCTCGGCGACCGGATCGAACTCGTAGGCGTCCCGGATGCCTTGGAAGTCCTTCTTGTCCAGGGCGAGCTTCTGCGCGATGCCGTACGTGTTGCGGGCGTCGGTGCCGGTCAGCCCCTGGATCCGGTAGTTGTCCTGGGTGCCGGTCTCGTGCTTCTGGCCGCTCTGGTGCGCCTCGACATAGATCCGGCCGAGGCCCGGGTCGTTGCGCACGAACGCGCCGGTCGCCTTGTCGAAGACCTTCTTGGCGCGCGGGACGAGCACCGGGTCCTTCGACACGAACGTCTTGCCGTTCTTCTTGCCGGTGAACTTGGTGCCCGCGGGCAGCGTGATGGGCTTGTCGGGGTTCTCGTTGTGGACGACCATCAGGCCGCCGGCCTTGGTGACGTCGCCCTTCAGCGTCTCGTACCGCTTGGTGCCGCCGGCGATCAGCAGGTTGCCGTTGGCGAGCTGCGTGTGTCCCGTGCAGAACAGATCGGCGGGCGTCGGGATCTTCTTGATCGTGCCCTTGACCGGGTCCCAGATCCGCGTGTCGAACTTCTTCGCGTCGAAGTTGTCCTGGTTGTTGCCCGAGCCGGCGATCAGCAGGATCTTGCCGGTGTGCAGCAGGGCCGCGTGGATCGTGTTGAGCCGGTACTCCTCCGGGAAGTCGACGATGTCCCAGTGGCCGTTGTCGGCTTTGTACTCCGGCTTGTTGATCGTGTACTGGTGGTACTTGTTCGTTCCGAAGCGATACAGCCACGGCCCGTTCATTCCGGCCAGCGCGAGCACCACCACCCCGGTTATGCCGAGGCGGCGGGCGCGGCGGCGACGGGCACCGTCTTTCATTTCTTACGTCCCCCAAGGGCTATCTGCATGGTCTGGTCGCTCTGCCCGTTCGCGGCGGCCCAACTGGGCTTGTGCTGCGGCGCGTGCGGGGCGTGCTCCTGCTGCGGCGCGGAGGCCTGCTGTGGAACGCGGACGTCCTCGGGCGGCGTCGGCGGCTTCTTCCGCTCCTGGCGCAGGGCCCATTGCCAGGCGAGGATCGGCGAGGCGGTGATCAGCAGGGCGAAGACCCCCCAGGTGATCATCGCGGGGTGGGAGTGCCCGAACACGAAGCCGGCGGTGATCGAGCCGGCGAAGACCAGGATGAAGAACAGGTGGATCCGGAAGGTCCCGAACAGCGTGTCGGGGCTGGCCGAATCGCCCTTGGGCGTCACCACGAACTTGCTCTTGCGGCGCAGCACGGCGTCCATGAGGGACCGCGCGTAGATCGGTGCGGACAGCGCCGACATCACCATGCCGGCGACACCGCCGGAGCCCTCCGGCTCGTGCGGCGAGACATTGTGGCGGCGGTTCCAGATGTACAGGCCGATCTGGAGCGCCGAGGCGTTGCCGTAGAGCATCAGCCAGACCGTCGGGTCGATGTTCACGCCGGACGCGCCGAGCCCGAGGAACAGGGCGCAGCTCAGCGCCGCGAGGATCCAGTTGAGCGCGGACATCGGATAGAAGATGATCATCATCGTGTAGTTGAAGAGCTTGCCCGGAGGCATCGAGAAGAAGCCCTTCCAGTACTGCTTGAGGATCGTCTCGTAGGTGCCCCGCGACCAGCGCAGCTGCTGGGTGAAGAAGTCCGTCCAGGCGCCCGGACCCTCACCGACGGCCAGGACGTCCGGGGTGTACACGGACTTCCACTTCCGGCCCGTCGCCGGGTTCTTGGCGCGGTGCATCTCGAAGCCGGTCGCCATGTCCTCGGTGATCGAGTCGTACAGGCCGCCGATCTGCTTCAGCGCCTTGATGCGTACGGCGTTGGAGGTGCCCACGAACATCGGGGAGCCGTAGAAGTTGCCGGCCCGCTGGATGAGGGCGTGGAAGAGGAACTGCTGCGACTCCGCTGCCTTGGTGATGGGGTTGTCGTAATTGCCGTACACCTGCGGGCCGATGACGAATCCGACGTTCGGGTCGCGGAAGAAGCCGAGCATCCGCTCCAGGTAGTTGGGCAGCGGAACATGGTCGGTGTCGACCGAGGCGAAGTAGTCGTAGTCGTCGCCGTGGGCTTCCAGCCAGGCGTTGTAGTTGCCGTGCTTGGTCTTGGCGCGGTGCGGGCCCTTGGCCTGGTTCCACTTCGCGACGCCCTTGCGGGAGAAGTGGTGCACGCCCAGACGCTCGCAGACCTCCTTCACCTCCGGGTCGTCGCCCTCGTCGAGGAGCCAGATGTGCAGAAGGCCCCGGTGGCGCAGCTTGACGGCCGCCTCCAGGGTCTTCGTCACCATGGCGAGGGGTTCCTTGCCGGGTACGAACGAGGTGAGGAAGGCGACTCTCGTGCCGGTTTCGGGCACCACCGGGACCGGGTCGCGGGCGACCAGGGTGGCGTGCGCGTTGGACAGCACGTTCATGCAGCGGAAGAACTCGATCAGGCCGATCGAGACGAGCATCACGATGTCCAGCGCCGGCAGGAAGTCGTAGGCGGGATAGTCGCGTTCGGTCCAGTGCTCGGGCTGGAGCAGCCAGCCGAGCAGGATCAGCGAGAGAAGCGGTGCCGCGCCCAGCATGAGAGCCGCGCGTATGCGGTGCGGCTCCTGCGAGAGCAGGGAGCGGTACTGCACCTTGTAGGGCTTGTTGGGATCGGGCTGCGTGAGGGGACCCGCGAGCCGGCTGTAGTGCTCGTAGTCGTACCTCGGCAGGGTCTTCCTGATCCTCTTGAAGCTGCCCGTCCGGTGCGACGGCATACGGAGCTGAGTCGTCTCCGAACTGTCGAATTCCTGCCGGGCGCCCGTCGGCGTCGACGTCATGAGTCATCCCCCCGCACGCACCGTCGGTGCGTGTTCGTCGGTTCTTGATCGTTCGCTCGGGTCCCCCTCGACCGTCGCGGACGCAGTCCCTGGCCGGCCGGCGTCACCACATCATTCACACCATATAGACATGGAACTACGGCCCTCCGGTTGCACGATGCCCCCCTCGGCATCGATCACGGACGGGCCCCCAGCCCCCCGTGGCGCATCCGGCCATGCCCCCGCCTGTCTCAACTGCCGTAAAAGGGCAGTCCTTTGAAGCCCAGGGTTCTACGTCGTCCGTCATGATCGCAAGATGCGAAACGCGGTGTTAACCGGTCATACGAGTTCATTGGGACGCGAGTACGAAAAGGGGACCCGGTGCCGGCTCCGTCGACGGCCCTCCGGGTACGACGACGGGCCCCCTCGCCGCTGCGAGGAGGCCCGTCCGTCGGTGCGCCGCCAGGGACTCGAACCCCGGACCCGCTGATTAAGAGTCAGCTGCTCTAACCAACTGAGCTAGCGGCGCCTGCTGACGCGAAAACTCTACCCGACCCGCGAGGGTGCTTCCGACCGCGGGGGAGGGTTCCGTGCCAGGTGGGAGCGGTCCCGTACATCATTCGGACCGTCAACGTGCGACACCGGATGACAGTTGAGAAACTGACGAATGTGCAGAGATGCGGACATTTCCATCTGGAGTGTGAGGGGCAGCGCATGAAGACTCCGGTATTCGAGGAACTCGATCCCGCGAGTGACTGCGACTGCCCCGGATGCGTTCACTGGCGGCGCGTCCTGCCTTTTTCCTCACGGTTCGGGCCCGCCGGCCCCGTGGGCCACCCGGCGGCCCGCGCCCACGTCCTCGCCCGGGCGGGGAGAACCCCCATGGCATTCGCGCTGGCCGCCACGGCGGGCACCGTCCTCGGCGCGGTGCCGGCGGTCGCGGTCGTGCACGGACCCGTCCGGCCCGGCGGTCCCGCGGCCGACGAGCCCGACACCCCCCAGGGGCGCAAGGAGCCGCTGCACGGTCCCGCGGGGAAGCCGGCGCTTCCGGCCGGGCCGGGACAGACGGTCAAGGTACCGACCACCACGCGCGCCGAGATCATCAACCGCGCCAGGACATGGATCGACGCGCGGGTGCCCTACAGCATGAGCCAGTACTGGTCGGACGGGTACCGGCAGGACTGCTCCGGCTACGTCTCGATGGCCTGGAGCCTGCCGGGCAACGAATGGACGGGCAGCCTCGACAGCTTCGGGGTGCGGATCTCCCGCGACCAGCTCCAGCCGGGCGACATGCTGCTCTTCCACAACCCCGCCAATCCCGAGAGGGGCTCGCACGTCGTCATCTTCGGCGGCTGGACGGACTACACGCACACCTACTACGTGGCCTACGAGCAGACCCCGCCGCAGGCCCGGAAGCAGTCCACCCCGTACGCGTACTGGACGAACTCGGACCACTACGTGCCCTACCGCTACAAGGGGCTGGTGGAGGGCGCGGGCGGTCCGGGGCCCTCCACGCCGGGCACGACGACTCGCTATCCGGGGGCCGCGTACTTCGGGACCGGCGCGAACAACGCGTATGTCACCCAGCTCGGCCGGCTCCTGGTGGACCGGGGCGGACGCCGTTTCTACACCAGGGGACCGGGGCCGCGCTGGTCGAGCGCCGACCAGCGGGCCACCCAGGCGTTCCAGCGGGCGCAGGGCTGGACGGGGGCGGACGCGGACGGGCTGCCGGGGCCGACGACCTGGTCGTACCTGGTCGGGAAGAAGGGCAGGAACATCCCCGGGACGGGGAGCCCGGGGTCTCAGAAGCCACCGGCCCCGGGGACCTCTCCCACGGTGCCCGGCTATCCGGGGCGCGCGGTGTTCCGGCCCGGAGCGAACAACGCCCATGTCACCCAGCTCGGAAAGCAGCTGGTCAAGAAGGGGTTCGGCACGTACTACACGACCGGTCCGGGGCCGCGCTGGGGCGAGGCGGACCGGCGCAACGTCGAGGCGTTCCAGCGGGCCCAGGGCTGGCGCGGCGGGGCGGCGGACGGCTATCCGGGACCGGAGACCTGGCGGCGGCTCTTCTCCTGAACCGGCCGGGTCCCCACCGCTCGTGAACACACTTCCAGGCGCGGAGGCATGGAGGCAGCTATGAGTACGACGACGTCACACACCCCGGAGCCCGAGGGACCTCCCTCGGTCGAACCCCGGTCCGACTCGGCGGCCGAGGGCGGCGGTCCGCGGTCCGCCCGGCTCATCCAGAACGAGGTGACGACCGAGATCCCCGTCCACCTGCTCTTCCGCGACGACCCCGAGCCGGTGTCCGTGCCGCTCGCGCCCGCCGTCGTGGGCCGCCGGCGCGGCACCGGCGAGCAGCCGAGGATCCGGCGGCCCGCGTCCGGCAGACCCCCGCGCCCGGTGCCGGAGGTCGACCCCGAACTGGTGGAACGGTCCGCACGGGTACTGCCAGGAGCGGCGGGTGTGCTGGCCGGGGCCTGTGGGCTGGCCGGATGTGCCCTCACCACCTGGTGGGCGGGTGTGCTGCCGCCCTCCGTGTCCGCCGCGCTGGAGCTGCCCGGCCATGCGGGCGCCGGGCTCGGGCCCGCGCAATGGGCGGCGTACGCCGGAGCGGGCGCCCTCGGCCTGTTCGGCTTCGGCGGTCTCGCCCGCGGCCGGACCGGGCGGGCCTCGGTGCTCGGTCTGTTCGGGCGCTACCGCGGCACGGTCCGGCGCACCGGACTGATGTGGGTCAACCCGCTGGTGCTGCGCCGCCGGGTCGACGTACGGCTGCGGCACTGGCGCAGCGAGCCGATGTCCGTGGTCGACGCGAACGGTGTCGCGCTGCGGGTGGTCGTGCTGGTCGTGTGGCGCGTCAGGGACACCGCCCGGGCCACGCTCGCGGTCGACGACCACCAGACGTATCTGCGCGAGTGCGTGGAGGCGGCCCTCTCGCGGGTGCTCTCGCAGGTGCCGGCCGAACTGCCGCCCGCCGTGGTCAAGGACCTGACCCTGCGCAACACGGACGCCGTCGGCGAGGCGCTGACCCGGATGGTGGCCGCGGACACGGCCCCGGTCGGTCTGGAGGTGTTCTCCGCGCAGCCGACCCGGATCGAGTACGCGCCCGAGATCGCCGCCGTGATGCAGCGCCGCCGGATCGCGGCCCTGGACGCCCAGCACCGCGACAGCGTGCTCGGCTCGGTCGTCGACTCGGTGGAGGACACGGTGACCCGGCTGACCCTGCGGGGGCTGGTCGAACTGGACGACTACGAGCGCAAGGCGTTGGTGAAGGACCTGACGGTGGCGTTCTGCACGGGGCGCGGGGAGGTGTCCTCGTAGGCGGCCGACGGGACGGACGGGTTCGCTATTGGTATGGACATGTTCAACTACCCGCAATAATCTGGGACTTGGTCTAGACCTGAACATCGCGCGCACAGCTCACGGGAACATCCCCCACGTCCTCCAGGAGCGGCAGCATGCGCATACGGACGAACCAGTCCCTCACCAGCACGAAAGTGAAGATGTACGCGGCGGCGCTCGGCCTCGCCACGGCGGGCACCTTCGTGCTCTCCACCGGCGGAGCCAGCGCCCACGGCTACACGGACCAGCCCCTCAGCCGGCAGAAGATGTGCGCCGCGAACGGCGGCATCGTCGCCAACTGCGGTGACATCCAATGGGAGCCGCAGAGCGTCGAGGGCCTCAAGGGCTTCCCGGCGGCGGGTCCCGCCGACGGCCGGATCTGCTCCGCGAACCACACCAACTTCAGCCAGCTCGACCAGCCCAGGACCCCCGCGGGGACGGCCTGGCCGACGACCAAGGTCACCGCGGGCCAGAGCTACAGCTTCCGCTGGCAGTTCACCGCGATGCACGCGACGACCGACTTCAAGTACTTCATCACCAAGACCGGCTGGAACCAGAACCACGCGCTGACCCGCGCGGACCTGGAGACCACCCCGTTCCTGACGGTCCCCTACAACGGACAGCGCCCGCCGTCCACGCTCTCGCACACCGGCACCCTGCCGAGCGGCCGGAGCGGACACCACATCATCCTCGGGGTGTGGACGGTCGCGGACACGACGAACGCGTTCTACTCCTGCGCGGACGTCACGTTCTGAGGCCCGCACGTCCAAGGCCCCGGTTCTGAGCATTTGTTGAGGCGCGGGTGCCTCCGGTGCGGGTATGTTCCCCGCACGTCGACTCGACCAGGTCGGCGTGCGGGGAGCCGTATCCGACCACCGGGGGATTGCCATGAGTGTGTTCTTCTATGCCGTGCCCAGCCTGATGATCGCCTTGGTGCTGTTCCTGGCGGCCAAGGTGGTCCGCCGCTCGCTGGAGGTGCGCAGCGCCTGGAGCAGCGGACTGACCGCGGAGGGGCGCTGCCTGCGCTCGTACACGACGGTCAGCGGGGGCGGCCACGACACGTCCGTCACCACGACCCTGCACCACGTCTACGAGTTCACGACGCGCGACGGCCGTGCGATCCGCTTCGAGGAGAGCAACGGCCGCCCGACGGTCGTCGAGGGTGACATCGTCACCGTGCACTACACCGCCCAGCACCCCGAGAAGGCCACGGCGCACGCGCCGAGCCCGGTCAGGGCGGCCGCGGGCACCGTCTTTATCGTGGCGTTCTGCGGTGTGATCGTCGCCTTCTGCGTCGGCTTCATGATCACGTACCACGAGATGTCCGCGGGCGGCGACGCGCTGTTCGGCGGGATCTGAGGCACCGCACACCTGAGCCGAGGCGCGTACGCCCCTCTACATCTGACAGTCCGTCAATTATCGTGCGCTGCCATGGATTCCAGCAGGCGCACCGTCGGGGAGCTCGTGCAGGAGCGGTGGGGCGACCACCGGCCGGGGCTGTGGTTCGAGGGCCGGGCCATCAGCCACCACCAGGTGGCGGCGGGCGCGGCGGCCCGGGCGGCGCTGCTCAACGAGCTGCTGCCGCCCGGCGCCGAGCCGCATGTGGGGGTGCTGCTCGACAACACCCCCGAATATCCCCTGTGGTTGAGCGCGGCCGCCCTCTCCGGCGCCGCCGTCGCCGGGGTCAACCCGACCCGGCGCGGCCCCGAACTGGCCCGCGACATCCGGCACACCGAGTGCCGCGTCCTGATCACCGAGCGGGCCCACCTGCCCCTCCTCGACGGACTCGAACTCCCCGGCGTACGCGTCCTGGTGACCGACACCGACGCCTACGCCGACCTCCTGAAGCCGTACGAGGGCGCGAAGCCCGACGCGGGTGGGGCGGGCCCGGACAGCCGCTTCCTGCTGCTCTTCACCTCCGGATCGACCGGCGCCCCCAAGGCCGCGATCTGCACCCAGGGCAGGATCGCGGCCGCCGGTCTCTCGCTCGTCGACCACTTCGGGGTGCGCGCGGACGACACCCACTACATCTGCATGCCGATGTTCCACGGCAACGCGGTGATCGCCGACTGGGCCCCCGCGCTGGCGGCCGGCGCGGGGATCGCGCTGCGGCGCCGCTTCTCGGCGTCCGGGTTCCTCCCCGACGTACGGGCCTGCGGGGCCACGTACTTCACCTACGTCGGCCGGGCCGTGCAGTATCTGCTGGCCACGCCCGCCCGTCCCGACGACCGCGACAACCCGCTGCGCAGGGGATTCGGCACGGAGGCCGGCGCGGTCGACGCGGCCGCCTTCGAGAAGCGCTTCGGGGCCCGGCTGATCGAGGGGTACGGCTCCTCGGAGGGCGGCGCCGCCATCCAGCGCACACCCGGCACACCGGCGGGGGCGATCGGACGGGCCGCGCCCGCCGACGACCTCGCGGTGATCGACCCGGGGACCCGGCGCGAGTGCCCGCCCGCCGTGTTCGCCGAGGACGGACGCCTGCTCAACGGGGCCGAATCGATAGGGGAGTTGGTGAACCGTGGCGCCAGTCCCTTCGAGGGGTACTGGCGCAATCCCGACGCCGACGCCGCCCGGCGCCGGGGCGCGTCCCCCGGGCCGGACGACGCCGAGGCGGGGGAGGACTGGTACTGGACCGGCGACCTCTTCTACCGCGACGCCGACGGCTTCCTCTACTTCGCCGGACGCTCCGACGACCGGCTCCGCGTCGACAGCGAGAACCTCGCCGCCGCGATGATCGAGAACATCCTCGCCCGGTACGAGGACGCCGCCGCCGTCGCGGTGTACGCCGTGCCGGATCCGGTGGCGGGCGACCAGGTGATGGCGACCCTGGCCCTGAAGGAGGGGGCCCGCTTCGACCCGCTGTCCTTCGCCGGGTTCCTGCGCGCCCAGCCGGACCTGGGCACGAAGATGGCACCCCGGTTCCTGCGGATCGTGGAACGGATGCCCGTCACCGCCACCAACAAGATCCACCGGGTGGGCCTCAGGCGCGAGGGCTTCCGCTGCCCGGACCCGGTGTGGTGGCGGCCCCCGGGCGAACCGGCGTACCGGACCCTGCTCGCGGCGGACACGGACGGGCTGGTGGCCCAGTACCGCGCGCACGGTCGGGAGGAGCTGCTGACACGGTAGGCATCCGGGCGGGCAGGGGGTCCGGACGGCTCGGCGTCCGGGTGGGCAGGGGCGGCCCCACCTCGCGGACACCCCCTGTCCGTATGGCCCATGGGGGCGGGCCGCGCCTACGGTGGCCGCATGATCCGTCCGGTGGCGTACGCGGGATATCTCGTGGGCGGGGTGCTGGTCGGCGCACCGCTGTCGGTGGGACTGCTCGTCCTCGGCGCCGTCGGCGCGGCACTCACCCCCGTCCTCGTCGGGCTGCCCCTGCTCGGGCTGCTCGCGCTGACCGGCATACCCGTGGGGGTGGTCGAACGGCGGCGGCTGCGATGGGTGGACGCACCGGCCGCGACGGGCCCCGCCGAGGGCACCGACCATTCCAGGAGTCCCGCAGACCCGCACCGCACCCCGGACGAGCCCGGACTGGCGGCCTGGGCCGGAGTCCGGTTCGCCGAGCAGGCGACCTGGCGCGAACTGGCGTACGCCGTGCTGCTCGCCTTCGTGCTCTGGCCGCTGGACCTGGTGGTCCTGGCCGTGGCTCTCGGAATCCCCGGCGCGATGGCCGGAGCACCCGTCCAGCTCGCGCTCTCCGGGGGCGACACCCGGATCGCCAAGCTGTGGCTGGTCGACACCTATGGGACGGCTTTCCTGTGCGCGGCCTGCGGACTCCTCCTGCTCCTCGTCCTCCTGTGGCCGCTCGCGCTGTACGCCCGGGGCCGCGCCGCCCTCGCCCGGCTGCTGATCGCCCCGCGCGAGGCGGAACAGCGCCTCGCCGAGGTTACGGAGTCCCGGGCCCGGCTGGTGGCCGCCTTCGAGGCCGAACGGCGGCGGATCGAACGGGATCTGCACGACGGGGCCCAGCAGCGGCTGGTCGCCCTGAGCATGACGCTGGGGCTGGCCCGGCTCGACGCCCCGCCCGAACTGGCCGGGCGGCTCGCGGCCGCACACCGGGAGGCGGACCAAGTGCTCGGCGAGCTGCGGGAGTTGATTCACGGCATCCATCCCCAGGTGCTCGCGGACTACGGACTCGCGGACGCGATCGCCGACGCCGCCGATCGGTCCGCCGTCCCCGTGGAGGTGGATGTCGCCCTGCCCCGGTTCACCGAATCCGTCGAGTCCGCCGCGTACTTCGCGGTGCGGGAGGCACTCGCGAACGTGGGCCGGCACAGCGGCGCGGACCGAGCATGGATCAGCGCCGGATGCGGGGAGGGGGACCGGCGGGGGCGAGGGGGAGGGCGGGGGCGGCGGCTGTGGATCGAGGTGCGGGACGACGGGCGGGGAGGCGCCGCACCGTCCGGCACCCGCCGCGTCACGGGCCATGGCGGCTCCGGCCTCACCGGTCTCGCCGACCGGCTGGCCGTCCTCGATGGAACACTGACCGTCGACAGTCCACCGGGCGGTCCCACCGTGCTGCGTATGGAGATCCCTTGCTGAGAGTCGTACTCGCCGAGGACAGCGTGCTGTTGCGGGAGGGGCTGGTGGGGCTCCTGGACCGCTTCGGACATGAGGTGGTCGCGGCCGTCGGCGACGCGGAGGCGCTCCGGGACGCCGTGTCGGCGTACGCCCCCGACCTTGTCGTCACCGACGTACGGATGCCGCCCGGTTTCCAGGACGAGGGGCTGCGCGCGGCCCTCGCGCTGCGCGCCGCCGATCCGCGCCTTCCGGTGCTCGTGCTCAGCCAGTACGTCCAGCGCGCGTACGCGGCCGAACTCCTCGACACCGGGGACGGCACCGGCGTCGGCTACCTCCTCAAGGACCGCGTCGGACAGGTCGAGCAGTTCGTGGAGGCGGTGGAGCGGGTGGCGGCGGGCGGGACGGTCGTCGACCCCGAGGTCGTACGGCAGTTGCTGCGCCGGCGGCGTGATCCGCTGGACGCGCTGACACCCCGCGAGCGCGAGGTCCTCGGCCTGGTCGCCGAGGGCAGGTCCAACGGCTCGATCGCGCGGGAACTGGTCGTCACCGAGGCCGCCGTCGGCAAGCACATCGGCAACATCCTGGGGAAGCTGGGGCTGCCTCAGGCCGCGGGCACGCACCGCCGGGTACTGGCCGTACTCGCCTATCTGCGGGCGTAGTCGACGCCCGCCGATGCCCCTCGACGTCTTGCGAACGACGTCGAAGCGATGCATCCCGGCCGGTTCCCGCGGGGAGGATATCCGGGCGCGTGCGCCGAGGAGGCCCGTGCGCCAGAGCCCGAGCCGAGGGAAGAAGGGCGTTGCGTTGCCTGATCCGGGTCGCGGACACGGAAGCCGCCGGGCGATCCCGCCCCGGCTCACGTCCGGGCCGGCGACGACAAGGCCGGCGACGACAAGGCCGGCGACGACAAGGCCGGAGACGACAAGGCCGGAGACGACAAGACGGGTGACGGCGGGGCCGGCGGCGACACGGCGGATGACGACAGGGCCCGGCCCCACCCACCGTCTTGTCGTGCCCCTGCTGGTCCGGCCGCCTCCGGGACGGACCGTCGCTCCGGCCGGACCGTGCGCCCGGCCGGGCGGTCCGGCGGCCCCCACCCCCAGCCCTCGACAGCACCCGAAAGGCACTCATGTCCCCCACGCATGACACGCTCGACCGCGGACACAACGACGATCTGCTCGCCTTCGTCAGGGCCAGCCCCTCGCCCTACCACGTGGTGGCGAGCGCGGCGCAGCGCCTGGAGAAGGCGGGCTTCGCGGAGTTGCGGGAGCGGGACGACTGGACGGCCGGGGCCGAGGGAGGCCGGTACGTCGTCCGCGGGGGAGCGCTGCTCGCCTGGTACGTCCCGCCGGGCGCTCCCGCCCGCACCCCGTTCCGGATCGTCGGCGCCCACACCGACTCCCCGAACCTGCGGGTCAAGCCCACGCCGGACACCGGCTCGGCGGGGTGGCGGCAGATCGCCGTGGAGATCTACGGCGGCGTGCCGCTCAACACCTGGCTCGACCGTGATCTGGGCGTCTCGGGGCGACTGGCTCTGCGCGACGGTTCGACCCGGCTGGTCTGCGTCGACAAGCCGCTGCTGCGGGTGCCGCAGCTCGCCATCCACCTCGACCGGACCGTGAACGAGGGGCTCGCCCTGGACCGGCAGCGGCACATGGCCCCGCTGTGGGGGCTCGGCGGTCCCCGGCCCGGCGCCCTGCTCGGCCGGATCGCGGACGAGGCCGGCGCCGACGCCGCCGAGGTTCTCGGCTGGGACCTGATGCTGCACGACATCCAGCCGCCCGGGTACCTGGGCGTGGACGAGGAGTTCATCGTCGCGCCGCGCCTCGACAACCAGATCTCGGTGCACGCGGGCGTCACCGCCCTGGTCGCCGCCGCCGGCGCCGCACGGCCGCCCGCGTCCGTCCCGGTGCTCGCCGCGTTCGACCACGAGGAGGTCGGCAGCGGAAGCGACTCAGGCGCCCAGGGCCCGTTCCTGGAACGGGTGCTGGGCCGTACCGTGTCCGCCCGCGGCGGCGGGGCGGAGGACTTCAACCGCGCCCTCGCCGGCGCCCTGTGCGTCTCCTCGGACATGTCCCACGCCGTCCACCCCAACTTCGCCGAACGCCACGACCCGGACCACGCTCCGCTGCCCAACGGCGGCCCCGTGATCAAGGTCAACGTCAATCAGCGGTACGCCACCGACGGCACCGGTGTCGCGGCCTTCGCCGCCGCGTGCGAACGGGCCGAGGTGCCGTGGCAGCCGTTCGTCTCCCACAACGCGATGCCGTGCGGGACGTCGATCGGCCCGATCACCGCGGCGCGCCTCGGCGTGGCGACGTTCGACGTGGGGGTTGCCGGACTGTCGATGCACTCGGCGCGCGAGTTGTGCGGGGCGCGGGATCCGGGGCTGCTGGCGCGGGTGCTGACCGAGTTCGTCACGTCGGAGTAGGCGGGTCCCCAGGGTCGTACGGACGTCCGGGACATACGTGAAAGGCCCCCCACATGCGTGGAGGGCCTTTCACCAAGGTGCGCCGCCAGGGACTCGAACCCCGGACCCGCTGATTAAGAGTCAGCTGCTCTAACCAACTGAGCTAGCGGCGCATGACTCTCGCCTCCCGCTTCGCGGGCGGCGACAAAAGAAATACTACCTGGTCCGCTGGGGTGCTTCCGACCACCCGCTCGGCCACCCGTCCGACCGCGTGACCGGCTTCCCGGCCGACCGCCGGGCGGATCGGGCCGCCGACCCGGTGCGGGCCCGGTGTGCGCCCGGTGCGGCGGCGGTCAGATCGCGAGGGAGAGCAGCACCGGAGTCGCCCCGCGGTTCAGCGTGTCCGCGGCGCGGCGGAGCCGGTGGGCATGCTCGACCGGGAGGGAGAGGGCGAGACAGCCGACGGAGGAGCCCGCGGTGATCGGGACGGCCGCGCAGACCGTGCCGATCGCGTACTCCTGGAGGTCGAGCACGGGCACGGTGGCCGGCTGCGAGTCGAGGCGGGACAGCAGGAGCCGCTCGCTGGTGATGGTCCGCGAGGTGAGGCGGGCCATCTTGTGGCGGGAGAGGTGGTCACGGCGGCCGTTGTGGTCGAGCTGGCCGAGCAGGCTCTTGCCGACCGCGCTGGCGTGCGCGGAGGAACGGAAGTCGACCCATTCGTTGACCGCGGGGGTGGCCGGGCTCTCCGCGTACTGGGTGACGTGCACCTCGCCGTCGATGTACCGGCTGATGTAGATCGCGGCACCGACCGAGTCGCGGAGCCGGTCGATCGTCTGCTGGAGTTTCTCGCGCAGGGCCTGGTCGCGGCCCTGCGCGGAACCGAGGCGGCTCAGGGCGGCGCCGGTGACGTACGCCCCGTCCGTGACCTGCTCGACGTAGCCCTCCCGGCGGAGCATGCGCAGCAGTGCGGTCAGCCGGTCGGCGCCGAGGCCGGCCTGGCGGGCGAGTTCGGCCTCGGTGACGCCGGTCGTGTGTTGCGACACCGTCTCCAGGACGCGGAGAGCGTCCTGGGCCGAGTGGTACGGCGCGGTCGGCTCGTTCATCAGCGCCACGGTTTCCCCCTGCGCTTCATGGCCCGGCTCAAAAATGACGTCGGCCCGGACAGCTGGGCTCACTCCACGATAGCCGTCAAGAAGCCATCAGTGAGCGTGTGTTGACGAGATTGGTGGTGCGCTCCACGCCTCTCAGCAGGAACGCACCACCCTGGCATATGCCAAAGGCATGGCGCATCGGGCATGCCCCAGGGGTCGGACCTCGCGCCTTCCCGGATGTGCTCCCCGTCCGCCCCGCGTTCACTCCCGGACTTCAGAGGACCGCGCTGAGGAATTCCCTGGTCCGCTCGTGCTCCGGATCGCTGAAGATCCACTCCGGGGGACCCGACTCGATGACATGGCCGGAATCGAACATCAGGACCTGGTCCGAGATGTCCTGGGCGAAATTCGAACGCAACAACCTGCTCCTCAACGGGGACGTGGGCTGGGTCCCGGGCATCGTCTGGGGCCAACTGGTGGACGGCCTCGACGCGATGGCCGAAGCCTGCAACGACCTGTGGCGCTCCGGCGCCGCGGGGGAGACGCTCAGCTTCCGGCGCCTCTGACCTGGATGCAGTCGCGGAGCACGACTAGCGCAGCGGCGACGGGGGTGCCACCCCGGCGACTCCCGTCTCGTACAGCGCGTGGGCCGTCCGCAGGACGAGGTCGTCCCGGTGCCGGGCGGCGACGATCTGCAGACCCACCGGCAGACCGTCGCCGTCCCGGCCGACCGGGACCGTCGCCGCGGGCTGCTGCGTCAGATTGAAGGGGTACGTGAACGGGGTCCAGCCCGTCCAGCGGGGCAGACCCGACCGGGCCGGGACCTCGACACCCGCCCCGAAGGCCGTCAGCGGCAGGGTGGGGGTGACCAGCACGTCGTACGAGGTGTGGAAGAGGCCCATCCGGCGGCCGAGCGCCATCCGTACGTCCGTCGCGGCGAGATAGTCCAGCGCGCTGAAGCGGGCGCCCCGGCCGCAGATCTCCAGCAGCCCCGGATCGAGCAGGGCCCGCTGACCGGGCCCGAGCCGCTGGGTCACCCGGGCCGCGCCGCTGAACCACAGGGTGTGGAAGGCGTCCGCCGGATCGGCGAAGTCGGGGTCGGCCTCAGTGACATGCGCGCCGAGGCCCGCCAGGTGCTCCACCGCCCGCCGTACCGCCGCCGCGACGGCCGGGGAGACCGCGACCTGCCCGCCGAGCGAGGGCGAGTAGGCGACCCTCAGACCCCGCACCCCGCCGTCGAGGGCGTCCACGAACGAGCCGCCGGCCGGCCCCAGCGCGGACCAGTCGCGGGCGTCCGGTGCGCCGATCACGTCCAGCATCAGCGCCGCGTCGGCGGCGTCCCGGGTCATCGGGCCCACATGCGCGAGCGTCCCGAAGGCGCTGGCCGGATACAGCGGGACCCTGCCGTACGTGGGCTTCAGTCCGAAGATCCCGCAGAAGGCGGCCGGGATCCGGACGCTGCCGCCGCCGTCCGTGCCGAGCGACAGCGGGCCCGCGCCCAGCGCCACGGCCGCCGCACTGCCTCCGCTGGAGCCGCCCGCGGTGCGCGTGACGTCGTACGGATTGCGCGTCACCCCCGACAGCGGTGAGTCCGTGACGCCCTTCCAGCCGAACTCGGGCGTGGTCGTCTTGCCGAGGAACACCGCCCCGTGTTCACGCAGCCGGGCCACGGACGGCGCGTCCTCGTCCCAACGGCCCCGCGTACTCGTGGTCCTGGAGCCGCGCAGCGTCGGATGCCCGCGCAGCAGCAGGATGTCCTTCACCGTGACGGGCACGCCGTCCAGCAGGCCCGCGGGCTCGCCCCGGCGCCAGCGGTCCGCCGACTCCCGTGCCCGGACCAGGGCTTCGTCCGCGAGGAGACCGACGAACGCGTTCACGCCCGGCTGCACGCGGCCGGCCCGTTCCAGGGTCGCGCGCGTCGCCTCCTCGGGGCTGAATTCGCCCTTGCGGTACCCGTCGACGAGTTGTACCGCCGTCAGCTCGGTGAGTTCCGGCATAGGCCCCTCCTGCGGGAGTTCAGTGTCCGGGCACGTACCCGCGCTTCTTGTCGACCACGTTCGGCAGCGGCTTGCCCGCCGCCCAGCGCTCGTACAACTCCACGAACTGCTCGCCCAGTTCGTCCCGCCAGCCGACCGTGTCCCCGCTCATGTGCGGCGACACGATCAGACCCGGGACCTCCCACAACGGGCTGTCGCGGCCGAGCGGTTCGTCCTGGAAGACATCGAGGGCCGCACCCGCGATCCACCGCTTCGACAGCGCCTCGGCGAGCGCCTCCTCGACCACGAGCTGCCCGCGCCCCACGTTGATGAAGCGGGCCGAGGGCTGCATCATCCCGAAGCGCCGCGCGTCGAACATGCCGCGCGTCTCCTCGGTGAGCGGCGCCGCGGACACCACCCAGTCGGCCCGCGCCATCAGCCGGTCCAGCTCCTTCGGGCCGTGGATCCCGGTACGCGGGACACGCCCCACCAGAGCCGTCGTGACATCCAGCGCCTTGAGGGTGCGGACGATCGCCCGCCCGATCGGCCCGGACCCCACCACACAGGCCCGGGTCCCGGCCACCCGCTGCGACTCGCGGTGCCGCCACTCGTGGCGCCGCTGCAGGTCCCAGGTCCGCGGCAGGTCCTTCGCCATGGCGAGCACCAGAGCGGCGACGTACTCGGCGATCGGCCGGTCGAAGATCCCGCGCGCGTTGGTCACCACCGTGTCGGAGGCGGCGAGCTCGGCGCACATCAGATGGTCCACACCCGCGCTCGCGGTGTGCACCCAGCGCGGCCGCGGCCCCTCGCCCGGCCAGGCGCGGCGCACGGCGTCCGAGGTGAAGTCCCACACGAGCAGCACGTCCGCGCCCGGCAGCCGCTCCGCGAGGGTGGACGCGTCGGCGTGCTCGATCCGTACGCGACCGGTGAGCCGGCCGAGACGGGGGAGCGGGTCGGCGTCCAGGACGAGCAGGGTGACCGGGGTCGACGGGTGGGACGCGCCAGGGGACATACGGGCGTTCATCGGGAGAAACCGTTTCGCAATGCGAGTCCGCTTTTCTGGGGGAACCTGAGGCGGGATGACCGGGGAGACGTGCGGGCGAACGGGGGCCGAGCCGTCTGAGATGCGCGGATTGACCACGCTCGCACCCGAACCTACCTTCGTCAACACGGGCTCGCATACGGTCCGTTGCCCGCCTGTTTCCCTCTCCGAGGCCGGTGCCTGCCGTGGACGTTTCCTTTCTCGGCGGTCCGCATCCGCAGCGCGGGGTCGGCGTCGTCGCCCCGTTCGACTTCGCCCTCGACCGTGAGCTGTGGCGGTGGGTCCCGGACGACGTCTCCCTGCATCTGACCCGCACCCCGTTCGTGCTCGTCGAGGCCGGCCTGGACCTGGCCCGCCTGGTCTCCGAGCACGAGACGCTCGGCGACGCGGTCCGGGCCCTGAACGCGGTCGCGCCCGAGGTCGTCGCGTACGCGTGCACGTCGGGCAGCTTCGTCGGCGGAGTCGCCGGGGAGCGGGCGATGTGCGAGGCGATGACACGGGCGGGCGCGCTCCCCTCGCTCACCACCTCCGGCGCCCTCCTCGCCGCACTGGAGGAACTCGGTGCCCGCCGGGTCGCCCCCTACACGGTCTCGGTCACCGAGTCCCTGGAGGAGTACCTCGCGGAGACCGGCATCACCGTCACGGAGCGCGCCTTCATGGGCCCGACCAGGCACATTTGGAAGGTTCCGTACCGCGATGTGGCCGACATGGCCCGCCGGGCGGCACGCGGCGCGGCGGACGCCCTCTTCATCAGCTGCACCAACCTTCCGACGTACGACGTCATCCCCCAGCTGGAGGCCGAACTGCGGATGCCGGTGATCTCGGCCAACCAGGTGACGATGTGGGCGGCGCTGCGCCAACTGGGTACCCGGGCGGTGGGTCCCTATCAGCGGCTGATTGATCAGGCCGCCCGCCGGGGACCCGTACTTCCCGAAGAACAGGAAGGTTGGGCATGACCGCACTCGGATTCCTCTACCCCGGCCACGCGGCCGAGGACGACTACCCGCGCATGGAGCAACTGCTCGGCAGCGACATCCGCCTGACCGTCGTCCACACGGACATCGGGGAGGACGCCCACGGTGTGGACGCGCTCCTCGAGATGGGCTCGGCGCAGCGCCTCGCGGCGGGCGTCGAGGAGCTGCGCCTGTCCGGCGCGGAGGCCGTGGTCTGGGCGTGCACCAGCGGCAGCTTCGTCCACGGACTGCAGGGCGCCCACGAGCAGGTCCGCGGCCTCGCCATGGCGGCCGGCCTGCCCGCCTCCTCGACATCCTTCGCCTTCGCGCACGCCGCGCGGGAGATCGGGGCGCACCGGGTCGCGATCGGGGCGACCTACCCCGACGACGTGGCCGCGCTCTTCGCCGCGTTCCTGAAGGAGACCGGCACGGAGGTGGTGGCGGTGCGCGGCTGCGGTGTCGTCACCGCCGCCGAGGTCGCCGGCTGGGACTACGACCGGGCCCTCGCGCTGGCCCGCGAGGCGGACCGCCCGGACGCCGACGCGATCCTCCTCCCCGACACGGCCCTGCACACCGTCTCCCACCTCCCGGCCCTGGAGAAGGCCCTCGCCAAACCGGTCCTCACCGCGAACCAGGTCACGGCCTGGGAGGCCCTACGCCTCACCGACCGCCGCGTGAACGCCCCCGACCTGGGCACCCTTTTCACGAGGGAACCGCTCGTCCAGGTGTGAGAACCCAGCCCTCCGGCGTGAAAATCCAGCCCCTCCGGCGTGAAGATCCAGCCCCTCCGGTTTGAGGATCGGGGTCTGGGGCGGAGCCCCAGGTAGGGACGGGCAGGGGCGGAGGGGGCGAATCAACTCGACCCGAGCCCCGGGAGAAAGCCTCCCGCCATGGGGCCCGGGGAATAACCGGAGTCACCCTCCTGTTCGTACGCGGAAGACAGCATCGCGTACGCAACAGGAGGCACCCCGGTGAACGAGACGGCCGAGACGGGCGAGATCCGAGGCACGGCACAGGGCACCGCCCCCGTGCCCCTGTCCGTACTGGACCTGGTCACCGTGGGCGCGGGCCGCACCGCGACCGACGCACTGCGCACCAGCGTCAAGATCGCCCGCCTCGCGGAATCCCGCGGCTTCCACCGCTACTGGGTGGCCGAACACCACTCCATGCCCGGCGTGGCCAGCTCCTCGCCCGCGGTGATCCTCGCCCACCTGGCCGCCCACACGGACCGCATCCGACTGGGCTCAGGCGGAGTGATGCTCCCGAACCACGCCCCCCTGGTCATCGCGGAGCAGTTCGGCACCCTCGAAGCGATGGCCCCGGGCCGCGTCGACCTGGGCCTCGGCAGGGCCCCCGGCACGGACGGCGCGACGGCCGCGGCACTGCGCCGCACCGAGCGCCTCAACGAGGGCGCCGACGACTTCCCCGAGCAGCTCGCGGAACTCACCCGCTTCCTGGACGACGACTTCCCCGACGGCCACCCCTACGCCCGTATCCACGCCGTCCCCGGGCCCGTCCAGTCGACCTCGCCGGGCGGGGTCCAGTCCCCGCACCGGCCCCCGATCTGGCTGCTCGGCTCCTCCGGCTTCAGCGCCCGCCTCGCCGGAGCCCTCGGTCTCCCGTTCGCCTTCGCGCATCACTTCTCGGCGCAGAACACGATCCCGGCGCTCGACCTCTACCGCGAGTCGTTCAGGCCGAGCGCGGTCCTCGACGCCCCGTACGCCCTCATCGGCGTCTCCGCCCTCGCCACGGACGACGAGAAGGAGGCCCGCCGCCAGGTGCTGGCCGCCGCGCTGAACATGGTGCGTCTGCGCACCGGCCGCCCGGGTCTCGTGCCGACCCCGGAGGAGGCGGAGGCCTATGAATTCAGCCCGCTGGAGCGGGAGTTCATCGACTCCTGGAACTCCAACGTCATCCACGGCACCGCCGACGAGGTGCGCGCCGGCCTCGACGACCTCCAGAAGCGCACCGGCGCCGACGAGTTGATGATCACAGGCAACGCGCACAGCGGTGACGTACGCCTGCGCTCGTACGAACTGATCGCGGACGCCTACGGGTTGCCGAAGGAGCGGGACACTCGGCTCTGAGGGCCGGGGCGCTCAGGTCTGCGGGCAGGCGGCCGACATCAGCAGCGCGGAGATGCGGTCCGGGGCCACCGGCCGGGAGTAAAGCCAGCCCTGGCCGGTGTCGCAGCCGATCCCGCGCAGCCGGGACGCCTGCGACGCGGTCTCCACGCACTCGGCGGTGACGGTCAGGCCGAGCCGGTGGGCGAGTTGGATGAGCGCCTCGACGATGACCTCGTCGGCGGGGTTGGGGTGGGCGGACGTGCCGTCGGCGTTCTCGTACTGGAAGCCGCGGACGAAGGAGCCGTCCAGCTTCAGCACGGACACCGGGAGCCTGCTCAGGTAGGCGAGGTTGGAGTAGCCGGTGCCGAAGTCGTCGATCGCGATGCGCACGCCCATGTCGCTGAGCGCCTGCAGCGCCTGGAGCGGCCGGCCCGCCGAGCCCATCACCGCCGACTCCGTCAGCTCCAACTGGAGCAGATGCGGGGCCAGTCCGGTCTCCGCCAGGATCTCCGCCACGTCCGCCACCAGATCGGAGTCCCAGACCTGACGCACGGCGACGTTGACGCTGACGAAGATCGGCGGGGCGTCCGGATGGTCCAGCTGCCAGCGGCGGGCCTGGCGGCAGGAGGTGGCCAGTACCCAGCGGCCGAGCTGGACGATCGAACCGTCCTCCTCGGCCAGTCCGATGAACCGATTCGGCGTGAGCACCCCGAACCGCGGGTGGTTCCAGCGGACGAGCGCCTCGACCCCGTGCACGCCACCGTCCTCCATGCCCACCAACGGCTGGTATTCCAGGGCGAATTCACCCCGCTCGACGGCCGCGCGCAGCGTGGACGACAGGGCCTGGCGGGTCATGCGGTGCGCGTTGCGCTCCGGGTCGAAGAGCGTCCAGCGGCCCTTGCCGTCCGCCTTCGCCCAGTACAGCGTCGTGTCCGCGGCCTGCATCAGACCGGTCGCGGTCGTGCCGGTGGCGCGCCGCTCGACGACCCCGATGGACGCCGACAGCGACAGCCGCTGCCCCGACAGGTCGAAGGGCGCCTGGAGCGCCTTCAGCACGGACTCCGCGAGGTCCGCCAACTGGTCGGTGCCCGTGGAGTCCTCGACGAGCAGCGCGAACTCGTCGCCGCCCAGCCGCGCCACCAGGGGAGTGGCCGCCCTGGTGAGGCCGGCCTCGTCCGCGCAGCGCGTCAGACGTTCCGCGACGGCCGCGAGCAGCCGGTCCCCGACCCGGTGGCCGAGGGTGTCGTTGACCGCCTTGAACCCGTCCAGGTCCAGATAGCAGAGCCCGATCCGGCCGGTGCCGCCCTCCTCGTACGCCTCCGCCTCCAGAGCCGCCGACAGGCGCTCGAAGAACAGGGTGCGGTTGGGCAGCCGGGTCACCGCGTCGTGCATCTGCAAGTGGCGCAGCCGCGCCTGGAGTTCGCGCCGGGCACCGATGTCGGCGACCGAGATCAGGACCGCCCGCTCCTGCGGGGGCAGTGGCGCGACCGTGACCTGCACCCAGATCGCGTGGCCGTCGGGGTGCTTGAGCCGACGGGTGCAGCGCAGCCGGGCCTGCCGGCCGCCCAGCACCTCGCGGTACGCGTGCCAGGTGCGGGCGTCGGTCGCCAGGCCCACCAGGTCGGCGGCGAGCCGCCCGGCGAACGTCCGCGCCTCGGCGCCGAGCAGCGTGCCCAGTGACTCGTTGGCGGTGACGACGAGACCCTCGCGGTCCACGACGGCCATCGCGAGGGGAGCGGTGGCGAAGGCCGCGTGGAAGGTCCGAGGTGACGTTCCGTCGGGAACCGCCGTCGGCGCGAGCGTCCCGGGAGACGGTCCCGCCGTTACGTGCGGTGCGGAAGGGACGGGTGGGCCGGGAGATGACCCCGCGGACGTACGAGGAGATGTGTCGACGTGACGCTCTGTGACGGTCGGCCGGACGAGGTCTCCCGCGGGCGCCGGCCCTTCGGACGTTCCGCTCACCGCTCGCTCCCGCAGTGCACTCGTTCTTCGTATGGGTCTCTCGGGGTGGTCGGCCGGTGATGGGCGGCCGCACAAGCCGTGTCCGTGCAGGAAAGTGTGCCGATCATAGAGGCTGACCTCCGGATGGTGCAGCCACTGTCCAGTGTCCCGGAACAACCACCCGTTCTGACAGATCGTTTCTGCCTGTATCTGGACGGGTTCCCTCCCCCGCCGACCGCATGTGACGTTCCGTGAAGGTCCGGGGGTGTCGGCGCGTCTGCCCTCTCACTCTTCCGGGGCAGACAAACAGGGCGAAGTAATACAAATTGAATCAGGCTGGGTGCGGTGTCCCGAAATCCGCATCCGGAGGTCGACGTGCCGCGTCCGCTCCCCCTGAGGGTTCTCACCCGTGAGGTCCTGCGCGGCCTCGCCCGTGACGGGGCGCCGCGCTGGCGCAGCACCGCGGCCGTGTTCACCTCGATGACCGCGCTCGCCGCGACCTCCCTGGTGCCGGGCCCCGCGCTCGCCGAGTCCCTCGCGTCCCCCTGTGCCCTGACGCGGACGGCCGCGCATCACTCGGAGGGCGTCGACACCTGGAACTCCGCCTATGTGCGCCCCACTCGTCCCCTCGACGCGGTGATGGTCTTCCTGTCCTTCCCGGACTCCACCCCGCGCACCACGCCCGCCGAGCTGACCGGCGACTACTTCCCGGCCACCAGCCGATTCTTCGAGCGTGCCTCGTACGGCAGGTTCACGGTCCGCCCCCATCCCCGGCGCGCCTGGATCCAGATGCCGCACGCCTCCACCTCGTACGCCATACAGCGCGACTGGAACGCCTCCGACCGTGCCGCCTATCTGCGCGACGCCCTCGCCGTCGCCGATCCACAGGTCGACTTCTCGCGCTACGACGTCGTCTACTTCGTGGCCGACCCGGACGCACCGGGCGTCGACTCCGACGCCACGAAGGTCGTCAACCTGGACACACCCCTGCGCGCGGACGGCAAGGACATCCGCCGCGTCGTCACGGTCTTCGAGAAGCACCCGCCGGACCGCCTCGTCCTCGCGCACGAGACCGGCCATGTCTTCGATCTGCCCGACCTCTACCACCGCCCCTCGGACGGCAAGGGCGACTGGGACACCTATGTGGGCGACTGGGACCTCATGGGCAGCCAGTTCGGTCTCGCCCCCGACCTCTTCGGGTGGCACAAGTGGCGGCTGGGCTGGCTGGAACCGCACCAGGTGGCGTGTGTACAGGGCACCGGCAGCACCCGCCTCACGCTGGAGCCGCTGGGATCCGGACCGGTCGGCTCCGCGACGGGCGCGGCGGGCGCGAGCGCCGGCCGGGCGGTCGGCGCCGGGGTTCTGGCTTCCACCCCGGCCGCCCAGGCTGCCCAGGCCGCACCGAGTGGGCCGAGGGCGGCCTCGCGCGGTCCCGGCGCGTCCTCGCGCTGGTCGGATCCCTCCCCGTACGGCCCGGATGCTTCCCCGTACGGCCCGGATCCCTCCTCGCGCGGGAAGGGGGCGGCCTCGGACGGCTCGGGTGTGCCGGGCGCCTCCTCGTCCGCGGTGGGCGTGGCGGCCCTCCCCGGCTCGCAGATCTTCGGCTCCGGCCGCGGCACCAAGCTGGCGGTGGTCCCGACGGGCCCCGACAGCGCGCTCGCCTTCGAGGCCCGCGGCTCGGCGGGCAACGACGACTCGACGTGCGCGCAGGGCATCCTGGTCTACCGGGTCCGCAGCGAGACCGAGTCGGGCAGCGGCCCCATCCAGGTCCTCGACGCCCACCCCGACTCCGAGTCCTGCTGGGAGGAGTCGGTGTACCCGCCTCTCGCGGACGCGCCGGTGGGCCTCGGTGAGAGCTTCACGGTCCCGGGCGCGAAGGTCCGCGTCGAGGCGGAGGACCGGACGGCTTCGGGGGCCTGGACGGTGAAGATCACGACAGGCTGAACCCTCGTGGCGCTGTTCGCTGCGGTGGGCGCGGGCGCGGGCGGTGGGCAGAAGTGTACGGAAACGACGAGAGCGGGATGCTCGCGTTTCCGCGAATCATCCCGCTCTCGTTGGCGTGCGCCGCCAGGGACTCGAACCCCGGACCCGCTGATTAAGAGTCAGCTGCTCTAACCAACTGAGCTAGCGGCGCCTGCTGACGTCGTAGACCTTAGCATCCTGATCGGCGGGAGGAAAAATCGATATCCGCACCGCCGCCGACGCCGCCGC
This sequence comes from Streptomyces sp. NPDC002935, assembly GCF_040611295.1. Lineage (NCBI taxonomy): Bacteria > Bacillati > Actinomycetota > Actinomycetes > Kitasatosporales > Streptomycetaceae > Streptomyces > Streptomyces sp. NPDC002935. Next base: position 222,260 of record NZ_JBEXNW010000004.1, on the reverse strand, counting down.
ACGGGCCGCCCGTACGGCGGCCCAGAGCAGGATCTCGGGGCCGGGGAGCCAGGGCTGCCGCGTGTCGGGGGCGACCAGCCAGCGGGAATCGGGCCGCGCGGTGTCCGGCCCGCCGCCCTCGGCGCCCGTGCTCGGCGCGGGCACGGTGACCGCGTCCCCCGTGCCGTGGCAGAGCAGCGGCGGCACCTCCCGGCACCGCCCCACATGCCCGCCCTGTCCCCCGTACTCACGTCCCGCGGAGGCGTCCGAGCCCCACTCCTCCCACCGCATCAGCGACGGGAGGCGCTGGGCGGTGCCGGGCGCGGCGAACAGCAGCATCCGCCCGCGGTGCACCGCCACCGGGCCCGAGCCCGGTCCGTCCTCCCAGAGCCGGTCGAGCATCCGCCGCCCGAAGAGCGCCGGCGCGCTGACGATGTCGAAGGTGCTGCCGCAGGGCAGGACGACCGGGGCGCTCGGCCGTTCGCGCCAGAGGGCGAGCGTGCTCCGCGGATATGTCCCCGCCGAGGCGAGCCAGGCGGCTCCCTCGGACGTGACGCCCGAGAGGTCCAGCCGCTCGGGCAACGGCGCTCCGGGGCTGTGGGGGGTGCTGCTTGCCGGGTTCCGTGTGCTGCTCATGCCGCATACATCTACCGGGGGTGAGCGGTCCGTCCCGGAGGGTTGCCGGAAATCGGGACAGGAGTGGGTGAGGTGGAGTATCTTGCCCGGCTGGCATATGCCAAGGGGGTGCGCAGGGGGTGTGGACCGGCGGGGGTGAGCCTTTCCGCCGCCGGTCGCCGAGCGGGCCCCGAGGTCCCCCGATCGGCCCCCGCAGTCCCGAGCGCGAGGGGGTCGGGGCTGCTCCTCAGTGCCGAGCGCGAGGGTCGGAGCCGTCCGCAGCCCCGTCCCCACTCCCAGCCCCGGTCCCGGTCGCGCGTGGCTCAGATCGGGTCGGTCACGCCGTGACCGTGTCCGTTGCCCTCCGTGCCCCGGAGCAGGTCCTGGCCGAACTCGACCATCTTCTTCGCGTAGTCCTCGGTCCACTCGGCGCGTTCGGCGATCGAGGCGGCGGTCAGCCGGTCGAAGCGGCGCGGATCGGCGAGCTGCGCGGCGGCGATGGCCTGGAACTCGACCGCCCGGTCCGCGGCGGCGCGGAACGCGTGCGTCAGCTCCGTGGCCCGGTCCAGCAGGGCACGCGGATCGTCGATCGACTCCAGGTCGAAGAAGTGCTCCGGATCCCCGGCGGCTTCCGCGGGCTCGAAGAGCAGGGGCGCGGGGCGTAGCCGCGGTTCGTTCCGACGCGGCGTGGGCTCCGCCATGTCTTCTCCTCCTCGTACGGTTCAGGGGCCCCTCTCGGTAAAGGGCCACCGTCCATTGTCCCCCGGTCGCGCAAGTGGGCCCGGAGGGTCGAATGCGCCCCCTGGGCCGGGACTCCGTGCGCCGGGTGCGCCCGGCGCACGGGGCTCAGGACCGCCACGCCACCCGATGCTCCGCCAGATGGGACAACACCGAATGATTGGCCTCCCAACCGTCCGGGAATTTCACGGTGACTCCGAGCTGTACGGGCTCGGTCGACGGATGGTCGTCCAGCAGTTCGGCGACCCCTTCCCGGCAGACCACGATGCACGCGTGCCGGTGCCGGGAGGCGAGCACGCACAGGCGCCCGGTCTCCAGATGGAACGCCGTCGCGTCGGGCCGCCCCGACAGCGGATGCAGGACGACCGTGACGTCGAACTCCCGCCCCTGGAGCCGGTTCGCCGTGTCGACGGTGACGTCCGCGACCCCGAGGCCGGCCAGCGCGGCCCGTACGGCCGCGGCCTGGTCCCGGTGCGCCGTGCCGACGGCGATCCGGTCGGCCGTCAGCGGCACCGGATCCTCCGACCGCTCCGACGTGGCCGCACCACCCCGGTCGAGCAGCCGCCGTACGACCTCGGCCACCGCGTGCACCGCCTCCGGGTCCGTACGCGGTGTGTGCCGGGCGGGCAGCTCCAGCAGGCCCCAGCCCGACTCGGCCGCCTCGTCGATGACCCGGTCGGTCCCCGAACCGTCCGACGGGACACCGAAGTTCAGCCGCCGGTCGCCGTGACCGGTGCCGCTGCGGAACGGCGTGTACGGGTAGAAGGCGTGCGAGACCAGGGGCGCCGCCGACGCGGGCAGCCGCCAGGACACCGGCAGCCGGTGCTGCGGCAGTCGCGGATTGTGCGCGAGCAGCGTGGTCACCGCGGACGCCGACGGGTCGTAGGACAGTCCCGCCCACTGCTCCGAACCGACGATCGCGAACGGGTCCAATTGCCCGGGGTCGCCCACGAACAGCGCCCGCTCGAAAAGCCCGGCCACGGCGAGCAGCGCGTCCGAGCGCATCTGGTACGCCTCGTCGACGATCGCGTGCCGCCAGGGCTCGACACCCTTGACGTGGGCCCACTTCGCGGCGGTGGAGATGACGACGTCCAGGCCCGCCAGGTCGGCCGCCTTCGTCGACTTGCGCACCTGGTCCAGGCCGTCGAGCGCCTTGTCGTACGGGTCGGAGTCGCTGCTGTGCAGCCGCCCCACCGGCAGCTCCGGGGCCTTCTCGGCGAGCCGCAGCACCAGGTCGTCGACCTGGGCGTTGGTCTGCGCGATGACCATCAACGGGCGCCCCGCGGCGGCCAGTTCGAGTGCCGCCCGGACGACGAGGGTCGACTTGCCCGCGCCGGGCGGAGAGTCGACCACGACACCGCGGTCGGTGCCGTGCAGGGTGTCGCGCAGGATCGCGTCGGTGGCGCGGGCGGCCTCGGCACCCGGGTCGAACACGGCGGTCAAAGGACGTCCTCCTCGGTCACCGGGTCCGGCAGCGGCAGGGCGTCGGGCTCACCCGGCGGCCCTCCGTGCGTCCACGGCGTCTCCTCCGGGTCGGGCAGCTTGGCGCCGCCGCGCTGCTCGTGCTCGAAGAGGGTGAAGCAGACGAGGTCGCCCTTCTCCGGCAGGGACCCGGTCTCGGGTTCCTTGCCGCGCCCCATCTTGTCGACGATCCGCAGCACCACGGAGGCGCCCTCGTCGTCGAGCTCCACGAACTCCGCGGCTTGCGGCTTCCCGCCCAACGACCGGTACACCCTGGCCCGTTCCCCCAGGTGCGGACGGTCGTCGGTGCGGACGGTCACCAGCGGGCGGGGGCTCGGACGCTTGCCCTCGCTGTACGCCATCACGACGTCGGTGACCTCTCCGGCGAACGCCTCTCCGGCGAGCCGCCGGCCCGCCATGACCAGCGGGTCGTCGAGGGCCTCCTGTGCTTCCAGACGGGACTGTTCGCGCTCGCGCGTGGCCAGTTTGTTCGCGGCGGTGACCGCGTCGTCGCGGCGCGGCTGCGGCGGCTCGCCCGCCACGACCCGGTCGCGGTGTCCGGTGAACGACCAGCGGTCGCGGGTCCACCGGTCGGCGGCGTGCGCCCCTTCCGGCAGCGTGCGCAACAGGTCGAGCCCCCGCCAGACCGCGTCCCAGGTGGGCCGGGTGACGCGCTCGACGAGTTCGCGGATGTCCCGCTCGGCGGCGGTGAGTTCACCGAGCCGGTCGTCGGCCTCGATGCCGTCCTCGGCGGCGGCCAGCGCGGTGCGCGCGCGGTCGTATCGCTCGATGGCGGGGGCCAGCAGCTGGTTGTCGAAGGCGGGGTCGGTGGCGGGTCCGGCGGGCGGGCAGACGAGCTGGCCGCGCCCGTCCCGCTGGAGCTCGGCCCGCACCGCGGCCTCGGCCCCCGGCTCGCCGTCCGGCGGATCGATCCAGGCGAGCAGCGCGCCGAGGTGCTGGTCCTCCAGGCTGCTCTGTCCGGTGGCCCAGTGCCGGGACAGGACGTCGGTGAGCGCGAGGAGCAGGGCGGAGCCGGGCACCCGGGCGCGCTCCCCGAAGTGGGTCAGCCAGCGCCCGAACAACGGCACCCGGGGCGGTGCCGGATGCGGTGCCTCGGGATCCTGCTCGGCGGTCCGGCGAAAACGCGTGGAGCGCCCGAGAAGGCGGATGAACTCGATGCCCGCGCGGCCCGGCACGATCAGCTGCGGCGCGTCCGCGCACAGCTCGACCTCGACCTTGACGCGCTTGCCGGTCTCCGGGTCGGTCTCGCTGCGCTCGGCCGCCTCGACCACGTCCGCGTACGTGTCGATGTACGGCAGGACGACGTCCGCCAGCTCGGCGAGGAACGCGAAACGCAGGTCGCGGTCGCGGGGCTGCGGCACGACCAGCAGCCGGGGCGCGTCCCGGTCCGTGCCGACGAGCGCGCCCAGCGGGGCTCCCGCCTCGCCGGCGGTGGTGAGCGGCACGAACACCAGAGGCCGTTCGACGAGATGGCGGTGGCGCACGGTGGCGGCGGGCTGCGCCCGGCCGCTCTCGACGGCTTCCAGCCGGGCGAGGGTGGCGATCAGCGACATGCGGTCGCCCCCTGGCCTTCCGAGGCGCCGGTCAGCGGCACGGGGGCCACCACGGCTCGGGCGTGGGCCCGTGACGTGGCACCGGTCAGGGCCTCCGCCCGCAGCCGCGCCGCTCTCCTGAGGGCCGCGACGGCCGGGTCCTCGGGGTCGCCCGCCTCCCCGTGCGCCGCCGCCAGGACGTCGGTGACGGTCGTCAGACCGCCCAGCTCCGCGCGCAGCGAGCGGCCCAGGGACGTCACCGCGCCCTTCTCGCGCGAGCGGGCACGGCAGTGGAAGGCCAGCTCGCAGGCGGACAGGCACTCGGGGGCGTAGGTCGCGGGGACCGCCTCGACGGCCGTGATCAGCTCCTCGGCCGGCAGGCCGGGGAAGAAGCAGCTGCCCTCGGGGAGGGCGGCCGCGATGTCCTCCACGCGGGTGAGGCGGGCGAGCTGGCGGCGGGTGACCGCGCGCTGCTTGCGGACGTCGACGGCCGAGGCGGCCGGGAGGTTGGAGAAGTCCTTGGGGCAGACCAGCAGGACGCGGTGGCGGACCTCGGGGGCGGGGTCGAGGCGGGCGGCGACCTCCTCCAGGGCGAGGACGTACACCGCGGACTGCCGGGCGGCGGCGCCCACCTTGGCCGGGTCGGCCGAACCGTCCAGCATCGGGAACGACTTGATCTCGACGACCGTCCAGCCGCCGTCGGGGTGCACGACCACGGCGTCCGGCTCCAGGAAGGCGGCGGAGCCCGCGACGTCGAGGGCGAGCATGGGGTGGTCGAGCAGCGTCCAGGTGCCGGCCCCGGTGGCCTCGCGCAGCGCCAGCGCCGTACGCGCAGCGCGTCCCTCGGGGCCGATCGCGCTCAGGTCGGGCACCGCACCGGAGCCGGGCGGCTCGGCGTCGGGGTCCAGCTTCTCGTGCACCAGCCGCAGCAACTCGGCACCGCCGTCGGCCTTGACCCGCGCCTCGAACGCGTTGCCGCGCATGAAGGCGAACTGCGACATCCCGAACGCGGACGGGGCGCCGAGCGCACTCGCCAGCTTGGCCTTGTCGACGCCCGCGCCGTCCAGCAGGGCGCGGCGGTCGCATCCGGGGTTGGCGGCGAGCGCCGCGAGGGCCCGCGCGTCGAGCGCCTTCGGTGCTACGTCCGGACCGCGCAGCTCAGCGAGCTGCTGCCGCAGCGCCGTCCCCCGCGTCCGTGGGGGAGGCACCCGGCTCGGCTCCCGGCCCGGTTCGGGACTCGCGCTGTCGGGGAATTCGTTCACCCGGGGAAGTCTGGCACCCCGCACTGACAATTGTGGAACCCTCGCCCCGTGCGGCACCCGCGACCCACGGGACACGGGCCGCCGGCAGCGTCCGCAGCCGGTTCGCCGTCCGCGTCACGAACGGGGTCAGCAGCAGGCCGGCCCCCATCACCGCGGCGCCCGCGACGGCGTCCAGGAAGTAGTGGTTGGCCGTGCCCATCACGACGATCGTGGTGAACAGCGGATACACGACGCCGGCGACCTTCGCCGCGGGTGTGCGGCCGTGGCGCCACAGCATCACTCCGCACCACAGCGCCCAGCCCACGTGCAGGCTCGGCATCGCCGCGTACTGGTTCGTCATCCCGCCCAGACCGCGCGGCGCGCTCGCCTCGCCGCCCCACCAGCCGTAGTCGCTGTACTGGGCCATCGTGTCGACGAAGCCGTGGCCGGGCGACAGCAGCCGGGGCGGGCAGGTCGGCAGCAGGGTGAAGCCGATCAGACCGATGAACGTGGAGGTCATCAGCCAGGTGCGGGCCGCGCGGTAGCGCACGGTGCGGGAGCGGAAGAGCCAGATCAGGATCGCGGGCGTCACCAGGTAGTGCAGCGACGCGTACCAGAAGTCGGCGGGCACACCCAGCCAGGCCTCACGCGTGAACCACCGGTTCAGCGGGTGTTCGGCGTTGAGGTGGAGGAGCTTCTCGATGCGCAGGATCTCGAGGCCGTGGCCGACGGCGCTCGCGGTGTCGCCCCGGGCGAGCAGCCGGCCCGCCGAGTACGACGCGTACACGAGCAGGATCAGCGGGAGTTCGGTCCACCAGCGGAGCCGGACCCGCGCCGCCGCGGACGTGAGCGGTTCGGTCCACCGGCCCGACCGGGCGCGTGGTGCCGCTTCGGTACGCGGTGCATCGGTCTGCGGCATCCGATCGCCCTCCCCCATCTGCTCGTGGTGCCCGACAGTCCGCAGTCTGCTGACGACGGTCCGTGGCCACCCGGATTTTACGGTGTACGTGAATGCCCCGAAGGGGCGCCCCGGTCCTCAAAGACGCGGAGATCGCCCCCCGGGTTGCCCGGAGCGGCGGTGAGCGATGATGGAGTGACCGACTCCTCAGTCGTCATCGGGTGAACCCAGCCCTCACTCGTGGCGCCCGTTCCGGAAAGGCTCCTCTTCATGGCACCGCGCATCCTGCTGGCCCGGCACGGACAGACGGAATGGTCGCTGTCCGGAAAGCACACCGGCAGGACCGACATCCCGCTCCTGGAAGAGGGGCGGCGCGGTGCCAAGCTGCTGGGCGAGCGGCTCCACCGGGCGCCCTTCGACTTGCTCTCCGGAGTCGAGGTGCTCACCAGCCCGCTCGCGCGTGCGCGCGAGACGTGCGAACTCGCCGGTTTCGGGGAGCGCGCGACCACCTGGGACACGCTCATGGAGTGGGACTACGGCGCCTACGAGGGCATGACACCGGCGGAGATCCAGGGGATCCGCCCCGGCTGGTTCATCTGGCGTGACGGTGTCCCCGAGGGGGAGACCCTGGAGCAGGTCACCGCGCGCGCGGACGAGGTCGTCTCCCGGGCCCGCTCCGAGGACCGCGATCTCCTGATCTTCGCCCACGGGCACATCCTGCGTTCCATAGGCGCCCGCTGGCTGGGCCTTCCCCTGGACTTCGCGGCCCGCATCCGCCTCAATCCGACCTCTCTGTCGGTGCTCGGCTGGGCCTACGGGGAGCCCGCGATCGAGGTGTGGAACGACTGCGGACACCTGAGCGCCTGACCGGCGCCCGCGGCGGCGTTCACGCCGTGCGCGGCAGGCTCGCGTGACGGTCGAGGAACGCGGAGACGCCCGAGGCACGGCGGTGCGGGAGCAGGACGCGGGCCGTGGCCGCCAGCATGGTCTGGATGCGGGAGGACTGGACCTCGTTCAGCAGGTCCAGGACGCGCAGACCGGCGAGGGCGGCCTCGTCGGGGCGGCCGCCGCGGGCCAGGTCGTCGGCGAGTTCGGCGGTGTAGAGGGCGATGTTGCGGGAGAAGTGCGGGTCCTGGAGGTGGGCTGCGCGGCGTGCGTGGCGGGCCGCCCGGGGCCAGTCGCCCAGCGTCGACCAGCACTGTGCTTCGAGACCCTCCAGTTCGGCCTCTCCGTAGAAGGTCATCCACTCGGGGTCCGTCTCCGAGGGGCCCCGCTCGTAGAGCGCCTGGGCCCGTGCCATCGCCTGCTCGCATCCCCTGCGGTCGGCGAGCCCGGCCCAGCCGCCCGCCTCGCGGAGCGCGAGCAGGGAGAGCAGCCGGGGGGAGCCCAGCGGGCGCGCGGCGCGTTGTGCCGCCTGGGCCGCGCGCACGGCCTCACGCGGCCGTCCCGCGTCCCGCGCGAGGAACGCCGTGTTGCAGAAGGCGTGGGCTTCGAGGCCCGGGTCGCCCGCCATCCGGGCGGTCGCGAGGGCCTCCGCGTAGTGCGAGCGCGCGTCGTCGAAGCGCCCGGAGTCGTGGGCCAACCAGCCCACCGAGATCGCCAGTTCGCCCGCGCCGGAGTACAGCCGGTCGGCGGTTGCCTGCCGGGTCGTGCCCGCGTCGAGCAGCGCGTACGCCGTGCGCAGCGGTGTCGCGGCGCGCCGGTAGAGCCCGTCGGCCCCGTGCCGATCGTCGAGCAGCCGGATCCTGCGGACGGCCTCTTCGAGGGCGCCCGCCTCGGACGTACCCGCCCGGTGGACGCGTCGTCCGGCGGCCGCGGCGTTGCCGCCGAAGGCGCCCGCGAAGGGTCCCAGTGAGGCCGCCGCCACGGTGGCGGTGCCTCCGGTCATGAATGCGCGACGTTGCACGTCGCTCTCCTCGTGGTTCTGATCGCGTTTCTCGTACGGGTCGTACGGGTCCCGCGAGTGGTGCGGGTCGTACGGATGATGCGGGTCGTGCAGGTGGTGCGCGGTGTGCGGCGTCGGGGGGCGATGCCGGCCCGGCGTCTCATACGTCTCGTGCGCCTCGTCCGTCTCATAGGGGGCGTGTGAAGGGTCCGTGGAGTGCGAGAGGGGAGCCTCGTCCGTGTCGCGCGCCCCGCGTCCGCGTACCCATGAGCGGGGAGTGAAACCGAGGTCGGTCAGTGTGCGGCCGGGGAACATGTGCAGGAACACCCGCTCGTACGCGTAGTTGGGGCAGCGGATCTCGCCCGCCTCGACGCGCCCGATGTAGCGCGCGTCGCAGCTGACCCGCTCTCCGATCTCGCGCGCGGCCCGCCGCACCGCCGCGGCGAACTCGCCCGGGGAGCGCTGGCCGCGCAACCGCCGGAAGGCGAGATTCGGCCGTGGTGGCCGGGGGGACGGGGACGAGGTCACCGTTGACGACGCCATGGCCGGGCCCTCTCTTACGAACCGTCGAACCATGCCGGAATTCGGGGCGAGTTGACCGGGTTGTGCCCAGTAGGTGCCCTGCGTCCGGCGGGCAAGAACGTACCTGCTGTGACAACGCCGCAACGCTGGGTTTGGCTACAAACCGGATATCTCATCCACGATCTGCCATGAACTGCCATCCTTTGTGGCGGAGTTTCGCCGTAGCCGTTGACGTCCTGGCGCGTTGAACCGTGTGGACCGGGAGCCGCCCGAACTCCCGACCCACTCGTCATGAGGAGGGGTTCCGTTGGAGGCCGGGATGCAGATCATGCAGAGCACCGAGTTCCGTACACCGCCGTCGACCGCGCAGCACGGTCCGTCCCCGGAGCGCGGCGTCCCGCCGCGGCCGGCCACCGAGTGCGACCTGGTGACCGTTCCGGCACGCCAGGGGCTGGAGGCGGTCGACATCCTGCGCCGCGGCGCGGGCGACGCCGTGGGGCCCGTCCTGCACGACGGCGGCTGCGACACCCTCGGCTTCCTGGTGCCGCCCGGCACCGCCGACGCCTGGGACGTGCCCGGCAGCACCTGCACGCAGACCGACGGCCGAGGCCTGCGGATGGCCCCCGAGCCTCCGGTCGAGGGCTCGGACTGGCTGCTCCCGCCCGGCGGCGCGGATCTCGCGACCGACCCGGCGGTGCTGCGGGCCGCGCTGGGCGAGGCGGCGCGGCTGATCGAGGCGGCGGACGGCTGCCGGTGAGCGCGCCTGGCCGCGCTCCGACGACGGCCGGGTGAGCGCCGCCCCGATCCCCGCGCCCCGATGCCCAAGGGCGGCCGCGAGCGAGGCCCGGGGACGACGGCCGTGAGCCCGTCGGCGCTCGTGGCGATGTCCCGCCCCGCCTCGCGGCCTCGGCGGCCTCCGTGCGTGGGTGGTCGTGGTCGCGGTCGCCAAGGAGCGCGGCCGCCTTCGTGGCCGGGACGGCTTCGGCCCCGGACATCCCCGCGCTCGTCGGGGTGCCCCAGTGACCGGTCGCTGAGCCGACCCGCCCCCGCGCCCCGATAATGGCGGGATGGCACGGGCGAAGAATCAGCGGGTGGACGACGGCCGCGACACGGGGCGCGGCGGGCGGCGCGGACAGGCCGCGGCCGAGGCGGTCGTCGAGGCCGTCGACGGCGGGCTCGCCGAGCTGATGCCCGACCGCGACCGGGCACGCGCCTGGACCCTGCTGATCGACGGCGCACCGCAGTCCCACGTCGACCTCGACGACCCCACCTACCTGAGCTTCGAGTACCAGCGCCGCCTCGGCCATGTCATCGACCTCGTCGCCCCGCCCGGCAAGCCCGTGCACGTCGTGCACCTCGGCGGCGGCGCCCTCAGCCTGGCCCGCTACACGGCCGCCACCCGCCCCCGGTCCACCCAGCAGGTCGTCGAACGCGACGCGGCCCTCGTCCAACTGGTGCGCCGCGAACTGCCGCTGGATCCGAACGCCCGGATCAGGGTGCGGTCCATGGACGCCCGGGAAGGCCTCGCCAAGGTGCCCGACGGCTGGGCGGACCTGGTCATCGTGGACGTGTTCAGCGGCGCGCGCACACCGGCGCATCTGACGTCCGTCGAGTTCGTCACGGAGATCCGCCGGGTGGTGAAGGACTCCGGCGTCTACGCCGCGAACCTCGCCGACGGGCCTCCGCTCGCCCATCTCCGCGGCCAGATCGCCACCGTGGCAGCCGTCTTCCCCGAAGTCGCCCTGGTCGCCGATCCGACGGTGCTGCGTGGCAAGCGCTTCGGGAACGCCGTCCTCGTCGCCTCCGGCCGGCCGCTGCCGATCGCCGAACTGACCCGCCGCGCCGCCTCCGACCCGCATCCCGCCCGCGTCGAACACGGCAAGGAACTCCTGGACTTCACGGGCGGCGCGGCACCGGTCACGGACGCGGTGGCGGTGGCTTCACCGGCACCGCCGCCGTCGGTGTTCCGCTGACCCGGCGTCAGCAAGCCCCGGCCTCCGACTCCGTTCGCGCCCGCGGGTCCGGCAGCCCGCTCGCCGGGTCGGGCGGTCAGTACGTCCCGATCTCCACGTGCGGCGGCCCGTCGTGCCAGGTGCAGAACACCGACACCCGGTCCGCGCCCGAGGAGAACTCCACGCGGATCCACGACTCCGTCTTCCACACCTGCATCGACCAGGCGGTCTCCGGCGTCGCGGACACCAGCGTCGCGTAGGCGCCGCCGATGTCGAAGACCACCCGGCCGCCGTCGGTGGCGTAGCTCTTGACCTGCCCGGAGGAGCCAGGGGAGGCCGCCGAGGTCGCGGCGGCCGACGAGGGGCTGCCGCTCGGAGGCCCGCTCCTCGAGGGCGTCGCGCTCGGTTTCGCGCTCGTGGACGGACTGTTCGACGCGCTCCGGGAGGGCTCGGCCCGCCGCGTCGAGGACGCCAGCGGCTTCGACTCCTGCGTCGTCGCGCCGCCCGCCGTGATGGGCAGGGCCCGCGGCGGGTCGTACGCCGTCCCCGTCATCACGGTGTGGACACCCCACCACGACAGCGTGACCGCCGCGCCCGTGGCGAGCGACCACGCGAGTACGTGAACGAGTCCTCTGCGCATCGCGGCCATACTGCACCACGCGCCCCACGGGTGTCTCACGGCCCTGTCAGGAACCGAGTTGTCCACCGAAGGCGGGCCGGGCTTGTCCACAGGCGCCCCGCGGGCGTTGTCCACAGGCACCGGACGGCATCGCCCGGATGGCGTACGGTGCCGCCCATGGCAAGTGTGCTCGTCGTCGAGGACGACCAGTTCGTTCGCTCGGCCCTCATCCGGCATCTGACCGAGGCCGCGCACATCGTGCGCAGCGTCGGCACCGCCCTGGAGGCGCTGCGCGAGGTCGCCCATTTCTCCTTCGACGTCGTGATCCTCGACCTCGGACTGCCCGATCTGGACGGGTCCGAGGCGCTGAAGATGCTGCGCGGGATCACCGATGTCCCGGTGATCATCGCCACCGCGCGGGACGACGAGACGGAGATCGTCCGACTGCTGAACGCGGGCGCGGACGACTATCTGACCAAGCCGTTCTCGGTCGAGCACCTGTCGGCGCGGATGGCGGCGGTGCTGCGCCGCTCGCGGACGAGCGCGGGCGAAGCGCCCGCGTCGACGGTCATCCGCGTCGGCGGGCTCGCCATCGACCCGCTGCGCCGCCAGGCGGAACTGGACGGCGTACGACTCGACCTCACCCGGCGCGAGTTCGACCTGCTCGCCTTCCTGGCCGGGCGCCCCGGCGTCGTCGTGCCGCGCAAGGAACTGCTCGCCGAGGTGTGGCAGCAGGCGTACGGCGACGACCAGACCATCGACGTCCATCTGTCATGGCTGCGCCGGAAGTTGGGGGAGACGGCGGCGCGGCCGCGCTATCTGCACACGCTGCGGGGCGTCGGCGTGAAGCTGGAGCCGCCGCGAGCGGAGCGGCCGCTATGAGGTGGGCGCTGGTCAAGGTGTGCGTGGCGGTGACGACGATGGTCGTGGTCGCCTTCGCGATCCCGCTCGGCCTGGTGATCAAGGAGATGGCACGCGACCGGGCGTTCTCGAACGCCGAGCGGGAGGCCGCCGCCGTCGCGCCCGCGCTCTCCATCACCACCGACCGGGACGAGCTGGAGCGGGTCGTCGCCTCGGCCGGCTCGGACGAGGGCATGGGCGTGCACATACCCGCCGCCGACGGCAAGCCGGCGGTCGAGATCGGCAAGCGGCGCGCCGCCGGCAGGGACATCACCATGACCCGCAGGCTCGGCCGGGCCTCCACCACGGAGGTGCCCGGCGGCTCCACGCTGCTCCAGCCCATCGCGCTCAGCTCCGGCGAGATCGCGGTCGTCGAGGTGTACGTCCCCGAGGCCGAGGTCAGCAATGGCGTCGGTACGGCCTGGGCGGTCCTCGCCGCGGTCGGCGTCGCCCTCATCATCGGTTCCGTCGCGGTCGCCGACCGGCTGGGCGTGCGGATGGTGCAGCCCGCGCAGCGCCTCGTGGAGAGCGCGCACGAGCTGGGCGAGGGGAAGCTGGGCTCCCGCGTGCCCGAGGAAGGGCCCACCGAACTGCGGCTGGCCGCCGTCGCCTTCAACTCCATGGCCGACCAGGTCGTCCAACTGCTCGCCAACGAGCGGGAGCTGGCCGCCGACCTCTCGCACCGTCTGCGCACACCGCTGACCGTGCTCCGTCTCAACACCGCCTCGCTCGGCGACGGTCAGGCCGCCGAGCAGACCCGGGCCGCCGTCGCGCAGTTGGAGCGCGAGGTCGACACGATCATCCGGACGGCCCGGGAGGCCAAGCCGCAGACCGCGGCGATCGGCATCGGCGCCGGGTGCGACGCGGCCGAGGTCGTCCGTGAGCGCATGGACTTCTGGTCGGCGCTCGCCGAGGACGAGGGCCGCAAGGTGCGGGTGGCCGGAGTGGACCGGCCGGTCCGCATACCCGTGGCCCGCGCCGACCTCGCCGCCGCGCTCGACGCCCTCCTCGGCAATGTCTTTCGCCACACCCCCGAGGGCACGGCCTTCGCGGTCGACGTGCACAACGGCGAGGACGCCGTGATCATGCTGGTGTCCGACGCGGGCGCGGGAATCGTGGACCCCGTGGCGGCGATGGCGCGCGGACGGGGCTCGGGCAACGACGGGTCGACGGGCCTAGGCCTGGACATCGTGCGACGGCTCGCGGAGTCGACGGGCGGGGACGTCCGGATCGGTTCCTCCGTGCTGGGCGGAACCGAGGTGCGCATCTGGATCCAGCTGGACGGAAGGGCCCCGGTCCGGCGTGGACACCGGGGCAGCGTACGGCGCCGGAAGCGCGGCGCGGGTGTGAGCTGGGGGCGTGGCGCGGGCGTGAGTTGAGGCCGCGGCGTGTCCGCCGCCGGACCCGCCCATCCGCCCACATTGGTCTCGACCATTAACCGCTCCCGATGCCTTCCTTAAGCGCACCCTAAGATCCTCGACCTCCGTCCGAATGAACCGGTTTGACCGATTCCGGATCGCTAGCGTGATGCCGCACCCCCTGGGACGTCCCCAGCGAACCCCCGTGAATCCGCGAAGGCAGGCACGCGATGAGCAGTACGCACCGGCGCAAGGTCAGTGGCAGGAACAAGGCGATAGGCGGCATCGTCGCCGCGGCCGTGGTCGGTGGTGGCGCCCTCCTGTTCACCGGTACCGCGCAGGCGGCGAGCGTCGGCGCCGCGTACACCAAGACCAGTGACTGGTCCACGGGTTACACCGCGCAGTACGTCATCACCAACGACACCGGTGGGACGAAGGCGGACTGGACGCTGGAGTTCGACCTCCCGTCCGGCGCCAAGCTCAGCTCGCTGTGGAACGCGACGTCGACGGTGAGCGGACAGCACGTCACCGTGAAGCCGCCGTCCTGGGACAAGGACGGCCTGGCGGCCGGCGAGTCCGTCACCGTCGGCTTCGTCGTGAACGGCACCGCGAACCCGACGGGCTGTGTCATCGACGGCACCAAGTGCTCGGTGGACGACGGCGCGACGCCCGAGCCGAGCGGCCGTCCGACGCAGACCGCCTCCCCGACGGCCACGCCCACCCCGACCGCCACCGCCTCGCAGAGCGCGACCCCGAAGCCGACGGCGACCGCCACCGCGACGCCGTCCCCCTCGCAGACCTCGGGCAGCGGCAGCACGACCACCGCGGGCTTCGCGCCCTACGTCGACACCTCCCTCTACCCGGCCTTCGACCTGGTCAAGGCGGCCGAGGCCACCGGCGTGAAGAACTACAACCTCGCGTTCATCACCGACGGCGGCGGCTGCACGCCCAAGTGGGGCGGCGTGAGCGACCTCGCCAGTGACGCGGTGGCGTCGCAGATCGGCGCGCTGCGCGCCAAGGGCGGCGACGTCCGGGTCTCCTTCGGCGGTGCCTCAGGCTCGGAGCTGGCCACGACCTGCTCCTCGGCCGACGCGCTGGCGGCGGCGTACGGCAAGGCCGTGGACGCCTACAAGCTCACGAAGGTCGACTTCGACGTCGAGGGCGGCGCGCTGCCCAACACGGCCGCGAACACGACCCGCGCGAAGGCCATCGCCAAGCTCCAGCAGCAGCACCCGGACCTGGACGTCTCCTTCACCCTGCCGGTCATGCCGGAGGGCCTCACCCAGGACGGTGTGAACCTGCTCTCCAACGCCAAGTCCAACGGCGTGAAGATCAACACCGTGAACATCATGGCGATGGACTACGGTCCCGCGTACAGCGGTGACATGGGCACCTACGCCGAGCAGGCCGCGACGGCCACGCAGGCGCAGGTCAAGAGCGTCCTCGGCCTCTCCGACAGCGCCGCCTGGAAGGCCGTCGCCATCACCCCGATGATCGGGGTCAACGACGTCGCGTCGGAGATCTTCA
The DNA here is from genome assembly GCF_040611295.1 of Streptomyces sp. NPDC002935. Lineage (NCBI taxonomy): Bacteria > Bacillati > Actinomycetota > Actinomycetes > Kitasatosporales > Streptomycetaceae > Streptomyces > Streptomyces sp. NPDC002935. The sequence goes on along the minus strand of NZ_JBEXNW010000004.1, from coordinate 207,012 downwards.
AGGTCGACGACGCCTCGCAGCTCGTGACCTTCGCGCAGTCCAAGGGCATCGGCTGGCTGTCCATGTGGTCCGCCACCCGCGACAAGCAGTGCGCCGGCGGTGCCAAGAACTCCGCCGACGCGGTCTGCAGCTCCATCGTCCAGAGCGACGGCGCCTTCTCCAAGGCGTTCGGCGCGCTGAAGTAGCCCGACAAGCCACTGTGAAACGGGGGTTGCGCGCCCCGGCCGGACTTCTCCACCCCCCACCCGGCCGGGGCGTCGTAGTCGTTCTCACCGGCCCCGGGGCGGCCCCCAGGAGTCGTCCTTGAGCGCGTGGAGCAGGCCGGCCAGGGCGTGGGGTGTGGAGGTGGCGATGTCACCGGGCCGATCGCTTTCACGGAGGTGGATGTGACCGGTCGCCGTCGCCGCCAGCTCTACGCACTCGCCCTCGCCGCCACCGCTGAACGAGGACTTCTGCCAGACGAGTTGGGGCATTTCAGTTCCTCTCAGAGGGCGTACATGACGTGTTGCACCAGGCTCAGCGAGTCGCGCGACGCGTGGCTCTCCGGGGCCGACTCCGGGTCGACCGGAGCCAGGGCCAACTCGGTGAGCCGCTCGAACATTTTGGCGTACTCGGCGAGGTGTTCTCCATCGCTGAGGAAGAGCGAAGTCATCGGGTGCTCCAGGTAGACCGTGTCCAACTCCGGTGCGACGCCCCCGAAAATGGCGAAGCTGCGGCTGTACGCGGAGTACCCGCCGCCCGCGAACGGAAAGATCTGCACGGTCACGTTGGGCAGTCGGGAAACCTCGATCAGGCGGAGGAGCTGGCGGCGCATGACCTGTGGGCCGCCGACCTGCGCGTGCAACGCGGCCTCGTGGATGACCGCTCGGTACGTCACTGCCGCGTCGCCGCGCAGGGCGCGCTGCCGAGCGAGGCGGAACTCGACGTACCGGCGGGCCCGTTGAGGATCCATCTCCGTCTCACTGAGCACCGCGTGTGCGTACTCCTCGGTCTGAAGCATCCCGGGGATGAACAGCGGTTCGTGTGTGCGCAGTACGGCGGAGCGGGACTCAAGCTCCGCCAGGTTCCGAGCCGTGGGGCCGATCGTGTCGTCGAACTCGTCCCACCAACCCTTTCCGCTCGCCTGGGCCATGCTCATGAGTTCGTCGAAGTGGGCCCCCGCTGGGCAGCCGTACTCGCGGAGCAGCCCGTACAACCGGTTGTGGGAGACGTTCAGCCGTCCGGCCTCGATGTGGCTGACTCGCGAGCGCTCACCCTCCAGTAGTTCGGCGGCGACATCGGTGGACATCCGCGCACGCAGACGGAGTTTGCGCAGCTCGGCGCCCAAGCGCCGCTGACGCTCGCTGGGCCTGCTCCTTGGTGGCATGTTCCCTCCCTGTAGCCGTGCGCAGTGTGCCGCGATCACATCGGCGGCGGCACCCTGTTGCCTCCGAGGTCACCCACATGGGTCATATGTGGCGTTCACGATTGAACTCAGATCACAGATGAACGTACCGTCGAAGCGATCCACCCGCCCCGCGCCCCGAGGAAGTACCCCCACCCTCAGCGGAGTTGAGGACCCCGGACCTGGTCACCACGGTCGCGCGCAACCCGAAGGAGCCCCTCCGATGGAGGACCCCCCACGCCCCACCGACGTCTCCCTCGTCTTCCCGCCCCACCCCGTCTGGGTCCGCACCGCCCGGGAGACCGTCCGCACTCTCCTCGCCGCGTCCCACCGGCCCGAACTGACCGACATCGCGGTGCTCTTGACCTCCGAGGCGGTCACCAACGCCATCAACGCCTCCACCGGACGCGGCTGTTCGACCCATGTGACCCTGCACGCGGGCTGGGCCGGCCCCCGGCGCCTGCGTGTCCTCGTCCACGACCAGGCGCCCGGCCTCCCCAACTTCCGCACCCCCGGCCCCGATGAAGAGGGAGGCCGGGGGATGCAGCTCATCTCGAACGGTGCCGACCGCTGGGGTGTGTGCGGGCACGGGCCGGGCCGGGGCAAGGCGACCTGGTTCGAGCTGGGTCGGTCAGACCTCGGCGGGTGACCGTCCCGGCGCGGCCGACGTGTCCTCGGGGATCGAGCCCTCACTGAGGCCGAGCCGTCCGTGCACCGCCCGCAGGGGCTTCGGCGCGTACCAGGCGGTGCGGCCGAGCAGCCGCATGGCGGCCGGGACGAGCACCCCGCGTACGGCCACCGCGTCGATCAGGATCGCCAGACCGCTGCCGAGGCCGAACATCTGGATGAAGCTGACATGCGCCGTCCCGAAGGCGAAGAAGCTCACCGCGAGCAGTCCGGCGGCCATGGTCACGATCCGGCCGGTGTGCGAGAGCCCGCTGGTCACCGCGGTCTCGGTGTCCGCGCCCGCGTCATGGAGCTCCTTGATACGGCTGGTCACGAAGACCTCGTAGTCCATGGACAGACCGAAGGCGATGCAGAACATCAGCACGGTCATCGAGGTGTCCATCGGCTGCGGCGTGAAGCCGAACAGGGAGGACAGATGACCGTCCTGGAAGATCCACACCATGACACCGATGGCCGCGGTGAGACTCACGGCGTTCAGGACCAGGGCCCGCAGGGGCTGGACCACACTGCCGGTGAAGAGGAACAGGATCACGAAGGTGCTGCCGGCCACCAGGCCGATGGCGGCCGGGAGCCGGTCCGCGATCGAGGACTTGGAGTCGACCAGCCGGGCGTCCGTACCGCCGACCAGGGCTTCGGTCCCGCCGGGCGCGTCGACGGCCCGTACGGCTTCGACCAGGTCCTGGGCCTCGTCCGACTTCGGGGTGAGATCCGTGACGACGCTGATCCGCTGGGCGTCGGGGCGGCCCAGCGAGACGGCCGCGGGTCCGGGCGGACCGGACCGGCCGTCGGTGTAGGTGCCGGCGGAGGTCTCGACGCGGGCCGCGCCGTCGAGCCGCGAGAGCGTGGTCGCGTACGTGCTCAGCTCGGCGGGTGACACCCGGCCCGTCGTCACGATCTGCACCGCCGACTCGTCGCTGCCGGTGAAGTCGCGCTGCACGGCGGTGGCGACCTGCCGGCTCTGCGCGCTCTCGGGCAGGACCCGTTCGTCGGGTGTGCCGAAGACGACACCGAGCAGCGGGGAGGCCGCGAGCAGCAGGACGGCCAGGACGGGGAGCGCGGTCAGGGCGGGCCTGCGCATGACCGTGCGCGACAGCCGGGCCCAGAGCGGGGCCTCGGCGCTGCGTACCGTCTTCGCCCAGGGCAGGCGGCCCTTGTTGATGCGGTGGCCCAGCACGGCGAGCAGCGCCGGCATGACCAGCAGCGCGCTCAGGGCGGCGATGGCCACCACGCCGATGCCCGCGTAGGCGAAGGAGCGCAGGAAGAACTGCGGGAAGACCAGCAGCGCGGCGAGCGCGGCGGCGACGGTCGCGGCGGAGAAGGTGATGGTGCGTCCGGCGGTGCGGACCGTGTGCCGCAGGGCGTCCGGCACCTCGGCCCCCTCCGCGAGGTGTTCGCGGAACCGGCTGATCATGAGCAGCGCGTAGTCGATGCCGAGGCCCAGGCCCAGCGCGGTGGTGAGGTTGATCGAGAACACCGACACGCTGGTGAGGCTGCCCAGCACATAGAGCTCGGCGAAGGTGCCGACGATCGCGATCAGCCCGATGACCAGCGGGAGCAGCGCCGCGACGACACTGCCGAAGGCGATCACCAGCAGGACGAGGATCAGCGGTACGGCGATGGACTCGGCCACCGCCAGGTCCTTGGCGACCTGGGTGGGCACCTCGTCACCGACCGCGGCCTCGCCGCCCGCCCGCACGGTCAGCCCGTTCCGGTCGCCGGTGTAGCGGTCGATGACCTTCGACGCGTTGTCGCCCTGCTCGGTCTCGTCGCCCTTGACGTGGGCCAGTACGAGGGCCTGTTTCCCGTCGCGGGAGGTCAGCGCGGAAGCGCCGGTGTCCCAGTACGAGATCACGTTCGACAGGGTGGGATCGGCCTTGAGGCGGGAGGTCAGGTCGCGCCCGGCGCGCTCGGTGGCGGGGGAGCCGATGGCGCCGCCGTCGTCGGACCGGGCGAGCAGGACGAGGTTGCTCTCGCCGCCGAACTTCTCGTCGATGAGGGTCTGCGCGCGGGCCGAGGGGGCGCTCGGATCCTCGAAGCCGCCGCTCTGGAGCTTGCCGAATGCCCCGAGACCGACGGCCGCCATGGCGACCACGGCCACTGCGGCGAGGGTGAGCAGGAGCCGGCTCCGATGGAGAGCCAGCTGTGCGATGCGGTCGAACACGATGATCGCCTCCGGATGTTCACGCTGTTAACATCGACGATGGCATAGGATGTTAACGGCGTCAACTTTAAAAGTCGGCGGCGTGGTGGAAGGCGGGACGGGGGGCTGGCGGAACCACTGATTCGGGCAGGATGGGGACATGGAATCGATCACGGGCGGCAGAGCGGACACCGGCGGTGACGCGGGGACCGGTGTCGGCGGCGGCTCCGGTGCGCGTGGCACCGGCACCGGAGCCGGTGGCGACGATGGATCTGGCGTGGACAGTGGCTCCGGTGCGGGCGGGGGCCCCGGTACGGCCGGCGTCGGCGGCTCTGGCGTGGACGGCGGTTCCGGTGCCAACGGCGGATCCGGCACGGGAGGTGTGGGCGCCTCCGGTGGGGACGGCGCCCCCGGTACGGATGGCGACGACGGCCCCGTCGCGGACGGCGGTGCCGCCTCCGGCGCGGTCGGCAGGGGGAGGGCGGGTGCCCGCGCGCGAACGGGCGGCGGCAAGGCGCGTTACCACCACGGCGACCTCCGCAACGCCCTGATCGAGGCCGCGGTCGAACTCGCGACGGAGGGCGGCCCCGAGCGGGTCGTGCTGCGGGAGGCGGCTCGCAGCGTCGGGGTGTCGCCCACCGCCGCCTACCGCCACTTCGAGGGCCAGGGAGAACTGCTGGAGGAGGTGAAGATCCACGGCCAGCAGGCGCTCGCCGCCTCGATGACCGAGGCCGTACGCGCCCTGCCCGCGACCGGCGACCCGGGCGAGGAGGCCGTGCGCAGGGCCGAGGCCATCGGGCGCGGCTACGTCCGCTTCGCGATCGAGCACCCCGGCCTCTACCGGACCGCCTTCTGCCGCACCACGTCGGCGGCGGAGCGGGACTTCACCGGTCTCGAAGCGCCGGACACCGGCGCGGAGTTCGCCGCGTTCAGGGAACTCTCCGACAGCCTCGACACCCTGGTGGCGACGGGCCGCATGCGGCAGGAGAACCGCCCCGCCGCCGAGGTGGCCGCCTGGTCGACCGTGCACGGACTGTCCCTGCTCATCCTCGACGGCCCGCTGGCCCTCCTGCCTCCGGACCAGCGCGACGCGGTGGTGGAACGGACGCTGACCGCGATCGTCGCGGGACTCGTCCGGTAGGCGTCGCGAACCCGCGGATGCTCGTCCGGCCGGCCGGAACGCCGGTGGGGCGCGGCACCCCCCTCGGGTGTCGCGCCCCTTCCCCCGTGTCCCCCGGGCGGTGGCCTACTCGGCGGGCGTCACCGGCGCCAGCGTCCCCGTGCGGGCCGCCCGGCCGTACCAGTGGGCGCTCGACTTCGGGGTGCGGATCAGGGTCGCGTAGTCGACGTAGACCGCGCCGAAGCGCTTGCCGTAGCCGTAGGCCCACTCGAAGTTGTCCATGAGGGACCAGAGGTAGTAGCCGCGCACGTCCGCGCCGTCGGCGATCGCGCGGTGCACGGCGGACAGGTGGCCGTTCAGATAGGCGATGCGCTCGGGGTCGTGGACGCGGCCGTCCGGGTCCGGTTTGTCGTCGTAGGCCGCGCCGTTCTCCGTCACGTACAGGGGCAGGCCCGGAGCCTCCCGGCTGTACCGCATGATCAGGTCGTGCAGGCCCGTCGGGTCGATCGTCCAGCCCATCTCCGTGCGCTCGCCCGGGGTCTGATGGAAGGTGACGTCGTCCGCTCCCGGCCAGGGGGAGTGCGAGCTGGCGCCGTGGCCGTCCGCGCGCGGGCCGTCCGCGGGCGCGGCGGCCGCCGAGACCAGCGCCGGCGTGTAGTAGTTGAGGCCGAGCGCGTCCAACGGCTGGTGGATCGTCCGGAGATCGCCGTCCTGGACGAACGACCAGTCGGTGACCGACCGCGTCGCCGCGAACAGGGTCTGCGGGTAGGCGCCGTGCAGCATCGGGCCGTGGAAGACGCCGTTGGCCAGGTCGTCGATGCGCTGGACGGCGTCCAGGTCCGCCGGGTCCTGCGAAACCGGCCTGACCACCGAGGAGTTGAGGCTCACCGCGACCGAGTTGCGGGACGGCATCACGGAGCGGAGCGCCGAAGTGCCGAGCCCGTGCGCGAGGTTCAGGTGGTGGGCCGCGCGCAGCGACGCCGCCGGGTCCGTCCGGCCAGGGGCGTGCACCCCGGAGCCGTACCCCAAGAAGGCGCTGCACCAGGGCTCGTTCAGCGTGATCCACTGCTCCACGCGGTCGCCCAGCGCCTCGCCGACGATCTGCGCGTACTCCGCGAACCGCAGCGCGGTCTCGCGCTCGGGCCAGCCGCCCGCGTCCTCCAGCTCCTGCGGCAGATCCCAGTGGTAGAGGGTGACGGCCGGCTTGATGCCGTGCGCCAGCAACTCGTCGACCAGGCGCCGGTAGAAGTCGAGGCCGCGCTGGACCGCGGGGCCCCGGCCGGTCGGCTGCACCCGCGACCAGGAGACCGAGAAGCGGTACGCGGACAGTCCGAGGTCCGCCATCAAGGCCACGTCGTCGCGGTAGCGGTGGTAGTGGTCGACAGCGATGTCACCGTGCTCGCCGCCGGCCGTCTTGCCGGGTGTATGGCTGAAGGTGTCCCAGATCGAGGGCGTACGGCCGTCCTCCCGTACCGCCCCCTCGATCTGGTACGCGGAGGTCGCCGCGCCCCAGAGGAAGGCCGGAGGGAAAGTCACGGGCGTTACGGACTCAGGCATGGAAGCGCTCCCAAGGGGGTCGTCAAGACCGACGGGTTGGAGGAGGGGAGGAGAGGCGGACGGAGGGGGCCGAGGCGGCGGTGACCCGGCCCCCGGAGGGGCGGTCAGCCCTTGATGGCGCCCTGCATGATCCCGCCCACGATCTGCTTGCCGAACAGGAGGAAGGCGATGAGCAGCGGCAGCGTGCCGAGCAGCGCGCCCGCCATGATGACGGCCTGGTCGGGGATGTAGCCGGTGCCCAGCGAGTTGAGGGCGACCTGCACCGTCGGGTTCTGCTGGTTCAGGGCGATGATCGGCCACAGGAAGTCGTTCCAGGCCATCACGAACGTCAGCAGGCCGAGCACCGCCATCGCGGGGCGCGCCGCCGGGAACACGACGTGCCACACCACGCGCAGACTGTTCGCGCCGTCCACCCGCGCCGCTTCGATCAGCTCGGAGGGCAGGGCCTGTATCAGGTACTGCCGCATGAAGAACGTGCCGAAGGCGCTCACCAGGGTGGGCAGGATGACCGTCTGCAGCTGGTTGGACCAGCCCAGGTCGCTCATCCACAGATACAGCGGTACGACGGCGAGCTGCGGCGGGATCATCATCGTGCCGATGGTCAGCAGCAGAAGAAGACCGGAGAACTTGAACCGCAGCTTGGCGAAGGCGAACCCGGCGAGCGTGGAGAACACGACCGTACCGACGGTGATGGTCCCGGCGACGATCGTGGAGTTGACCATCGCGGTGCCGAGCCCGGCCTGCTCCCACGCGGCCTGGAGGTTCTTGAACAGGTTCCCGCCGAACCACAGCGGCGGGGGCGCCTGCGCCAGCCGCACGTTGTTGCGTGAGGCCGCGATGGCCGTCCAGACAAGCGGAGCCAGCGAGACCAGCGCGAAGACGGTCAGGACGACGTAGGTGACCGGGCCCGCGTGCAGCTGCTTGCCCGCGCCGAGCACCCGGCGGCGTCCGGGCGCCCGGCCGGCCGGGGTTCCCTTCGCCTCTGCCTGAGGGACAGTCAGTTCAGTGGTGGTCATTGGGATTTCCTCAGCCGTCGGGTGATCAGCAGGTTGATCGCGGCGACGATCAGCAGGATCAGGAACATCGTCCATGCGATCGCTGACGCCTTGCCGAGGTTGCCGATGCCCCAGCCCTGGTCGTACATGTACAGGCCGAGCGTCTGGTACTGGTGCGCGGAGCCGCCCTTCGAGCCGCTGACCCCGCCGAACAGGAGCGGCTCACCGAAGAGCTGGGTCGCGCCGATGGTGGAGACCACCACCGTGAACAGGATGGTCGGCCGGAGCATCGGGACCGTCACATGGCGGAACTGCTGCCAGCGGCCCGCGCCGTCGAGAGCCGCCGACTCGTACAGATCGGCGGGGATCGCCTGCATCGCCGCGAGGTAGATCAGCGCGTTGTAGCCGGTCCATCGCCAGATCACGATCGAGGAGACGGCGAACTGGCCGCCCCAGTCGGACTCGCGCCAGTTGATCGGGTCGACCCCGACGAAGTGCAGCAGCCAGTTGACCATGCCGCCGTCCCACGAGTAGAGCAGCGTGAAGACCAGCGTCGCCGCCGCCACCGAGGTGGCGTACGGGGTGAGCATCACGACCCGCCACACGGTCGAGCCGCGCAGCCGGTAGTTGAGCAGGTGGGCGATCCCGAGCGCCATGATCAGCTGCGGCACCGTCGAGATCACGCCGATGGTGAAGGTGTTCCCCAGGGCGTTCCAGAAGAACTCCGAGGACAGCAGGTTCGTGTAGTTGTCGAGGCCGACCCAGGTCTGGTGGTCCAGGCCGGACAGCTGCACGTTGTGCAGCGAGTACCAGGCCGTGTACAGCAGCGGGAACAGCCCGAAGGCTCCGAAGATGATGAAGAAGGGGGCGACGAACGCGTACGGCGACGCCTTCATGTCCCAGCGGTACAGCCGGCTGCGCCAGGAACCCGGGCCCGGCGGCGGCGTACCGCGACCCTGAGCGCCCCGGGCCGCGCCCGGCTGGGAGCCGGGCGCGGCGTCGGCGCTCGTCGCGGGGTGCGCGAGAGCCTGCTTGGAGCTGGTCACTGGCCGAGCACGTCCTTGACCTCAGCCTTTGCCGCGTTCCAGCCCTGGTCGGGGGACTTGCCCTTCTGCTCGACCTGGAGGATGCCCACGTCGGTGATCGCGGTACCGATCGGCTGGTCCTTGGTGCCGAAGTACTGGACCGGGATGGTCTTCGCCGAGTCGCCGAAGATCTGCGTGATGGGCGCGTCGGAGAAGTACGCCGTGGTGGCGGCGGCCGGCTTCAGGTCCGCGTACGCCGACGGGGTCGACGGGAAGCTGGCCTGCTTGGCGAAGACCTTCGCCTGCTGCTCGGGCGCGGTCAGCCACTTGGCCAGCGCGACGGCTTCCTTCTGGTGCTTGCCCGCGGTCGGGACACCGATGAACGAGCCGCCCCAGTTGGCCGCGGTCGGCGCGGCCGCCACGTCCCACTTGCCCTTGCCCGCGTCACCGGACTTCTCCTGGATGTAGCCCATCATCCAGGCGGGGCAGGCCACCGTCGCGAACGATCCCTTGGCGAAGCCCTGGTCCCACGTCGGGTCGAACTGCTTCAGCTTCGCCGACATGTTGCTGGTCGCCACGGTCATCGCGGCGTTCCAGGACTTCTTCACGCCCGAGGACTTGTCCCAGATGACGTTGCCGTCCTTGTCGTAGTACCGCTCGCTCTCGCCACCGAGCGCCGCGTTGTAGACCGAGGAGGCGGAGTCCACGAACTTGGTGCCGCTCGGCGCCTTCTTCATGTAGTCCTTGCCGACGGCGACGTACTTGGACCAGTCGCCCTTCCACTGCTCGGCGAGCTTGACGCGGTCCGTCTCCAGACCGGCCTTCTCGAACAGGTCCTTGCGGTAGCAGATCGCCATCGGACCGATGTCGGTGCCGAGCCCGATCGTCTTGCCGTCCTTGGTGGTGGCCTGGGCGGTCTTCCAGTCCAGCCACTGCGACTTGTCGACGTCCTTGCCGAGGTCGACGAACTTGTCGGCCTGCGTCTGGACGGCCTCGGTGATGTTGCCGACCTCGATCGCCTGGATGTCGTCGGTGCCGGAACCGGCCTGGAGGCGCGTGAGGGTCTTGGGCCAGTAGACGTCGGTACGGGTGGTGACGTTCTCCTTGATCGTGATGCCAGGGTGCAGCTTCTGGTACTCGTCGTAGAGGCCGGCCTGCTTGTAGCCGAAGACGCCGAACGTGCCTATGGTCAGGGTCGTCTTGCCCTTGCCACTTCCACCGTTGTTCGCGTCCGACGAGCCGTCGTCCGGGTCGCTGGAACAGCCGGCCAGCAGTCCCGTAGCCAGCGCGGCGACGACCGCGATGGCCCCCAGCCTGCGGGACCGGCGGGTACTCGTGCGCATTGCGTCCTCCTGTTGCCTGACGTGCCGACCCCCCGGCCAACTGCATTGGTGGCGCCCGTTGTTTCTCGCTGCGGCTCGGGCGGGGAACGTGCGGGATGTGTATGTGTCAGGTACTGTGGGAGCGCTCCCACAGGTGATGTGTTGAAGAGTCGTCGGTTCCAGCGGGGGTGTCAAGGGTGGGGGAGCGGAGAGATGCGTTCAGTTATCGGCCTGTTAGCTGAAGATGTCATTCCGCCACATGGCCAGAAGAGTCTTATAGCTCGTTCGGTGTCCGAAGACGAGCGGCCGGTGCGGCAAGGGCTCCTGGGACGGTGGCCCGGTGACGCTCGCCTCCTCGGACGGGGCTGTTAGATTCCAGGCCACTTGGTATCGACGGGAGGCGGAGGCCATGGCAGTCCACGGAGCGCGGGGCCGCAGCGGCGGGCGGCCGACCCTCGAAGAGGTGGCCGCGCGCGCCGGGGTGGGCCGCGGCACGGTCTCCCGGGTGATCAACGGTTCCCCCAGGGTCAGCGACGCGACCCGCGCCGCGGTCGAGGCGGCGGTGGCGGAGCTCGGGTACGTCCCGAACACGGCGGCCCGCGCCCTCGCGGCCAACCGCACGGACGCGATCGCTCTGGTCGTCCCCGAACCCGAGACCCGGTTCTTCGCTGAACCGTACTTCTCGGACATGCTGCGCGGTGTCGGTGCCGAACTCTCCGAGACCGAGATGCAGTTGCTGCTGATCTTCGCGGGCAGCGACCGGGAGCGCCAACGCCTCGCCCAGTACCTGGCGGCGCACCGCGTGGACGGCGTCCTGCTGGTCTCGGTCCACGCCGACGACCCGCTCCCGGACCTGCTCTCCCAACTGGAGATCCCGGCGGTGATCAGCGGCCGGCGCTCGGCGGAGGAGACGCTTCCGTCGGTGGACTCCGACAACTACGGCGGCGGGCGCGCGGCCGTGGAGCACCTGATCGCCCGGGGCCGTCGCAGAATCGTCCACCTGGCCGGCCGCATGGACGTCTACGGCGCCCAGCGCCGCGTCGACGGCTACCGCCAGGGCCTGCTCGACGCGGGCCACGCGGTGGACGACCGGCTGATCGTCCCCGGCGACTTCACCGAGGACGGGGGCCGGCGCGCCATGTCCCTGCTGCTGGAGCGCTGTCCCGACCTCGACGCGGTCTTCGCCGGCTCCGACGTCATGGCGGCGGGCGCCCGCCAGGTGCTGCGCGAGAGCGGTCGCGGCATCCCCGACGACGTGGCGCTCATCGGCTACGACGACTCCGCCATCGCCCGCCACATGGACCCGCCCCTCACCAGCGTCCGCCAGCCGATCGAGGAGATGGGCCGCGCGATGATCGACCTCCTCCTCGGCGAGATAGCGGACCGCCGTCCCGCGGTCTCCCGGGGCCTGGAGAAGCGACAGTTGGTGCTGCCGGCGGAACTGGTGGTGCGGGCGTCGTCATGAAGCCGATGCCCCCGGCGCGGTGTTCGGTCCCCGGCTGACGACTCGGGGTGGGCCGGGGTGCCCGAGCCCTCCCTGGTTGCTCAAGCGTTGAAGGACTGGCGGGAAGCGGTGCGTGGCGAGCGTCACATCTGCCAACGAAAGCATTCGCGCACGCGGTGAAAGCCCTTCCAGGGTGAGTTGCGCGGCCGCTGTCACCTGTGGCGTATGCAAACGGAAGGGGCGTTTCGGCCGTCCATGGACTGCCGGCTCAGGGGAGCGGGATTACCTATGGAGTCCTCTGATCGCTTTCGCATAGCGTTGCCGTCGAACCGGGGGAGCCGTCCTTGACCAGGACTTCGGCGCGCCCCCACATCGATGATCAGGGGGAACAATGCGAAAGACTGTAGCCATGGCTACTGCCGCGACCGCGTTCGTCGGTTCGCTGGCCGGGTTCGGGGGTCAGGCGATGGCCGAATCGAAGAGCTCGGCGCCGCGGGTGTCGCAGGTTTCGTCGCAGGCGAGCAACTGCGTGACAGTGGTGCGCTGGTACAACAAGCGCTTCAACCGCCTTGTCGAGGTGAAGAACAGCTGTTCCCACAAGGCGTGCTTCAGTGTCACGGTGGCCGCACGGCGGGACCCGGACTTCTCGATCGGTAAGAACAAGAAGGAGTCCTTCGTCTACGGCGGGATCGCCTGGACCAAGGGCTCGGGCATCAAGAACAAGGCCTGCTAGCCGGCACGTTTCGCTCAGGGGCGCGTGCGGACCCTGAGCGGCGACGCGAAAGTGCCTTCTGGGCTCGGATGAATGAGACACGTCCAGGTCTCCGCAGTCCGAGCGGGAAGGCACTTTTCGCGTGCCCGCCACCGGGCACGACCGCTGCGGCGATCTCGCCGTCGAGCGGCGCCACGTCGGACCCTCGCGACCGCGCGGGACGCGTGACCCTGCCGCGTTCTCGTGGGCCGGCGATGCCTGCCGTGCGGGGAGACCAGAATGTGAACGGGCTTGCGGACAGGGGTCCGGACGGGGGGTGGCGCTACCCCCGACCATCCCCAAAGGTTGCGGCAAGGCGAAAGACCGACCTGTGTTCACCCTCGGCCGCGCCGCCCGCCTCCTGCTCAACTCGGGTGACGAGGAACGCGCCTGGCGTGGCACCGCGCGGCAGCCGGCGGTCATCGAACGCGCCACGTTTCCCGCTCCGGACGACCGCTTCCCCGACGTGCACCGTTTCGCTGCCGCGTGGCGCGCCGCCGGCGGAACCCGGGACGCCGCCGGAGGGACCCGGGAGAGGTGAGATCACCGCCGTACGGTCAGCTCCCAGCGGACCTCGCCGTCCTGGACGTTGCCGGTCGGGGCGAGTCCCGCCGCGGCGGCGACGGCGGCTGACGCGTGATGAGCGGGGTGCACGTGGGCCACGACCGTGCGGACGGGGAACGCGCGGATCACGTGCCGGACCAGCGACCGCGCCGCCTCCACCGCGTATCCCCGCCCCTGCCAGGGCGTGCCCACCACCCAGGCGATCTCCGCAACCTCTCCCGAGACGGTCGCCTGGACCGTCCCCACCAGGAATCCCTCCGTACGCTCCCGCAGCACCCAGTTGCACCAGAGCACGGCGGGATCGGGGGAGCCCGCGACGAGGCGTTCGTACCGGGACCGCAGCGACTGCGGAGTGGAGGGTTCCCCGCCGATGAACGTGTGCAGCGCCGGATCCGACAGCACCTCGGCCATCTCCTCGGCGTGCTCCACCCGCAGCGGCACGAGATCGAGCCGCGAGGTGTTCCCGGCTTCCATCACACCCCCCGTTTCGCCCGCTGGATCACGGACCGATGCCGTCGTGGAACGCAATCAGCCGGTGACCTGTTCAACAGGTCACCGGCTGATTACTCAGGGTGAGTGACGGGACTTGAACCCGCGGCCACCTGGACCACAACCAGGTGCTCTACCAACTGAGCTACACCCACCATGTCCGGTCTTCAGGATTTCCCTGACCGGCCGAGAAAAAGTGTACAGGGTCTGAAGGGGTGCTCGCGCACGGCTTTTTCCGGGGCCCATCAGGGCCCCGTCAAAGGCCTATTCGGTGGGCAGGACGTGCTTCGCCGCGATGGTGCGGGCGGTGTCGGAGTCGGGGCCGGGCTGCGGGACGAAGATCGCCTCGCGGTAGTAGCGGAGCTCGGCGATGGACTCGCGGATGTCGGCCAGGGCGCGGTGGTTGCCGTTCTTCTCCGGGCTGTTGAAGTACGCCCGGGGGTACCAGCGGCGGGCCAGCTCCTTGACGGAGGAGACGTCCACGATCCGGTAGTGGAGATAGCCCTCCAGCGTCGCCATGTCGCGCAGCAGGAAACCGCGGTCCGTGCCGACGGAGTTCCCGCACAGCGGGGCCTTACCCGGCTCCTTGACGTGCTCACGTACGTAGGAGAGGACCTGCTCCTCGGCGTCCGCCAGGGTCGTGCCCCCGGCGAGCTCCTCCAGCAGACCGGAGGCCGTGTGCATCTGGCGCACCACCTCCGGCATCGTCTCCAGGGCCGCGTCCGGCGGGCGGATCACGATGTCCACACCTTCGCCGAGCACGTTCAGTTCCGAGTCGGTGACCAGCGCGGCCACTTCGATGAGCGCGTCATCCGACAGCGAGAGCCCGGTCATCTCGCAGTCGATCCACACCATGCGATCGTTCATGTGTCTCACCCTACGGCCCGCCCCGGTCAGGTGGACCCGCCCGTGCGCCCCGCCGGGTCGGCGGATCGTGTCGGGGCCGCGCACGCAGGCGAGGGGGCCCGCACCCGAAGGTGTGGGCCCCGCGCGCGTCTTCCCGCCGCCGGACTACGGCGCGCTGCGCTGCCCGGGCAGGCTGGGCCTGCTCGCGGCGTACAGCTCCGAGCGCTCCCGCAGCGCCTCCGCGGAGAGCGACGCCGTCGCGCCGAGCGCGCCGGCCGCCGCGGTGCGACGGGTCTGCATCGGGACCGGGCCCGGGTGCTCCTGGTGCATCGACGGTGGCGGTCCGACCTGACCTGTCGGGCCGTCCGCTTCCGTCGAGCGGTCGGCCTGTGGCCTGCGAGCGCGGTACGCCGCCCGATACGCGGCCGGGGACGAACCCAGCTGGCGCCGGAAGTGACCCCGCAGCGCGACCGGCGAGCGGAAGCCGCAGCGGCCCGCGACCTCGTCGACCGAGTAGTCGGAGGTCTCCAGGAGGCGCTGCGCCTGCAGGACGCGCTGAGTGATCAGCCACTGCAGGGGAGCGCTACCGGTCAGCGAGCGGAACCGGCGGTCGAAGGTGCGGCGGCTCATGTACGCGCGAGCCGCCAGCGTCTCGACGTCGAACTGCTCGTGGAGATGCTCCAGCGCCCAGGCGACGACCTCCGCGAGGGGGTCGGCGCCGATCTCTTCCGGCAGTGACCGGTCGAGGTAGCGCTCCTGGCCGCCACTGCGCCGGGGTGGGACCACCAGGCGCCGGGCCAGCGCGCCGGCCGCCTCGTTGCCGTGGTCCGTCCGCACGATGTGGAGACAGAGGTCGATTCCGGCCGCCGTACCCGCCGATGTCAGGACGTCGCCGTCGTCCACGAAGAGTTCGCGGGGATCGACGTGCACCGACGGATAGCGCTTGGCCAGGGTCGGTGCGTACATCCAGTGGGTGGTCGCCGGACGGCCGTCCAGTAAACCGGCCGCCGCGAGCACGAAGGCGCCGGTGCACAGTCCGACTATCCGGGCGCCCTCCTCGTGGGCGCGGCGCAGTGCGTCGAGCGCCTCCTCCGGTGGTGGCGAGGTGATCGACCGCCAGGCGGGCACGACCACCGTGCCTGCCCTGGAGATCGCTTCCAGGCCATGTGGTGCGGTGAGTTCCAGGCCCCCTGTGGTCCGCAGCGGGCCTTCCTCGCCGGCACACACCAAAAGGCGGTAGCGCGGCACGCCGGCGTCCTGGCGGTCAATCCCGAACACCGACAGCGGTATGGAACTCTCGAAAATGGGGCCGCCGCTGAACAGCAGCACCGCGACGATCTCCTTGCGGCGTCGCCCGGACAGCTTCCGGGCCGCGGCTTCCGGCGCGGCAGTGGAGTCGTGGCTCATCCTGCTAAGCCCCCCTCGGTGGTCGCGGCTCCTCGGTTGTGTCGCTCCTGCACGTTTCCCCTCGGTCCTGCACGAGTCCCCCGCCGTAAGACAAGATCGAATCTACTGTGTCCCGTGGCGCCAAGGTGACCAGTTCGGTACTCCGCAGAATGTCGACATGGCAACTTGGCGTGAAGCATTCGATCACGAAGCGTTGCACTCGTGGGCCGTGCAGGGAAGTGCGCCTCGTGGCAGTGGCCAATCCACGTAGGGTGTGCGCGCCCTCCGTACCCCTTTCAGTGCAGGTGGAACGGGGGTTGGGGGGTCGTTCGAGCAAGGGATGCGCCACAACCAGAAGTTGGCTGAAAAGAAGCGTAGTCGTGCGCGCAAACCGGTCAGTCGTCCGGCAGGTTTCCCCCGCCGCGCCGACCGCCTCGGTGAGCTCCAGCGCCGCTTCTGCCGCGCGCGTCGGCTCCCGTCCCCGCTCCCGCTCCACTCCCGCGCGCTGTGTCCCCCGCCGTCCCCGGGCCGGACCGTCCGTGGCGTCCGCGCTGCTGCGGAGTCCGCTGCCGCGCACGGGAGCGCGACGCGTCCCGTTGCGCCTCGGGCGGCAGTGCGGCGCCCCGCTCGGACCGGCGCAACAGGACCAGACAGGCCCCGGTCACGGCCGCGAGACCCAGGGCCGTGCCGGCCGCGCCGGCGAGCGAGGTGCCGTACCAGAGGAGAACCACCGGGACCAGGACACAGCTGAAGGCCGCCCAGCGGACCACGTCGCTCACCGTGTCCGTCACCGGGGGCGCCGAGGGGTGTGATCCGGAGCGCGAGCCGGACGGGGGCGGCGCGGGGGGCGTGGCGGAGGCGGAGGGTGTGGAGGGCGCGAAGGGTGCTGAGGGGGCGGAGGGATGCGGGGTGGCGCCGGGTCCGGGCGCGTGCTGCTCCCTGGTACTCACGTGCTGCTCCCTGGTGCTCCGGTGTGCTCCATGCTCTCCATGGCGGCGGCTGCGACCGGTTCAACGCGTGTTCGACCGGCCGGTCACTGCCCGGCCGGTGGTGCGTGTGTCCGGAAGGGGCCGTACGGCCCTGCGGGGGCGATGGAATCCCGTCCCTCGGTGAACCCTGTGCAAACCGCCTGTACGGGGCAGCAACCATTGCGTTACGGGCGCCCTCTCGTGCATGCTCCCTGGAATGCCGCGTAAGGCGCGCGGGATCTGGGCAGAGGAGGCGTGCCGCCGTACCCTTGGGGGTATGGGGTTGGGAAGATGTTTCCCAGACACTGCTCTGCCGATCGTTGTCGTCCCCACCACGAGGATCCAAACGCCGAGACACCCATGGCCGGTCACGAATTCTTCGATCCCGCGGACCGCAAGCGCCCGCTCGCCGATCCCACGGCGGCCGAGCCCCTGGCGGCGGAAGAACCCCGCCAGTCCTGCGATCCCGCCTTCAAGCACGGCGTCGTCGTCGGTTTCGACGGTTCGACGTCCAGCGAGCGCGCCCTCGCCTACGCGATCGGGATGGCCCACCGCTCGGGCTCGGGCCTGATCATCGTCCATGTGGCCAACCGGCTGCCCACCACGGTGTGGGCGGGCTGCGAGCCGCCGGTCTTCGTCGACGTTCCCGACCATCGCACCGAGGTGCTGGGGCTGGAGCTCGCCTGCGCCGAATACCTCGCCGAGGTGCCCTGGATCCTGGTCGAGCGCGGCGGTGACATCTGCCACGAACTCGAAGAGGTGGGCCGGGAGTACGAGGCGGACGCGATCGTCGTCGGCTCCACGCACGGCATCGTCGGGCGCATCTTCGGCTCGGTCGCGGGGCGGCTCGCCAAGCGCGCCAAGCGTCCTGTCATCGTCATTCCGTGACGCGCCGTCGTCCCAGGTGGGACGGCCCCCGGACGGAGCGGTAGGCGTCCTGTGCGCGGTGCGTGAACCTACTGGCGCGTAGAGGTGTTTGTGCCTTTGTGAAGGGCATATACGGGACGCCGGTCCTTCAGCGGCGACCGGTACGACGCAGCACAACTGCACAGGCATGAAGGGAGCCCGCCGTGGACAATGACGTCTCTGCGGGAAGTACCACCACGATCGTCGGCCGACTCGCGCTCGGCATCACCCTGTTGGCCTTCGGCCTCGGATACACCGACCTGATCGACGGCGTGAAGGCGGCTGACGCCACATCACTTGCCCACTACGTAGGCGGCGTTGCGCTGTTCGTCGCCGGCCTGCTCGCGTTCCGTGACCGTGATACCGCCGGCGGTACGGCCTTCACGGGACTCGGCGCCCTCTGGTTCACCTGGGCCGTCTCGGCCGGTGGCCAGGTCTCCGACAACGCGGCGGGACTCTTCCTGCTGCTGTTCGCCCTCGTCGTCCTGTCGCTCACCCTCGCGGGCGGGGACGTCCTCGGCCAGGGCACCTACGGGCTGTTCTTCGTCTCCCTGCTGCTCCTCGCCATCGGCCGCTTCGCGGACAACGCCGACCTGTCCAAGGCCGGCGGCTGGTTCGCCGTCGTGGCGGGCGCGGTCGCCTGGTACGCGGCGACCGCGGCACTCGCCCACTGGCCCACGGCACTTCCGCGACGCGCCGCCGGCCGGGGGGTGACGGCCACCGGCTGACCTCGGCGCGGGCCGGGGTATTGGGCGGCTCCGGCCCTTGAAGAACGATCCCCGTGCGCGGGTGGTGCGCACGGGGATCGTTCATGTCCGGCCGACGGCGGGGGACTTGCGCGCCGGCGGATCAACCGACCGCGGATTACTCGACGGTGACCGACTTGGCCAGGTTGCGCGGCTTGTCGATGTCCCGGCCGAGCGCCAACGCCGTGTGGTAGGCGAGGAGCTGGAGCGGGATGCCCATCAGGATCGGGTCCAGCTCGTCCTCGTTCTTCGGGACGACGATCGTCTGGTCGGCCTTCTCCTGGTGCCGGTGCGCGACGGCGAGGATCTGCCCGCTGCGCGCCTTGATCTCCTCCAGGGCGGCGCGGTTCTTCTCGAGCAGGTCGTCGTCGGGGACGATCGCGACGGTGGGCAGCGCGGGCTCGATGAGCGCCAGCGGGCCGTGCTTGAGCTCCGAGGCCGGGTAGGCCTCGGCGTGGATGTACGAGACCTCCTTGAGCTTCAGAGAGGCCTCACGGGCCACCGGGTAACCCCGGACGCGGCCGATGAAGAGCATCGAGCGGGCCTCGGCGTACTGCGCGGCCAGCTTCTTGATCTCGTCCTCCTGCTCCAGGATCTCGGCGATCTGGGCGGGCAGCCTGCGCAGGCCCTCGATGATCCGCTTGCCGTCGCGGACCGAGAGGTCGCGGGTGCGGCCGAGGTGCAGGGCGAGCAGCGCGAAGGCGACGGTGGTGTTGGTGAAGCACTTCGTCGAGACGACGCAGACCTCGGGGCCCGCGTGGACGTACATGCCGCCGTCCGCCTCACGGGCGATCGCCGAGCCGACGACGTTGACCACGCCGAGCACCCGCGCGCCCTTGCGCTTCAGCTCCTGGACGGCGGCCAGCACGTCGTAGGTCTCACCGGACTGGGAGACGGCGATGTACAGGGTGTCCGGGTCGACGACCGCGTTGCGGTAGCGGAACTCGGAGGCCGGCTC
Source organism: Streptomyces sp. NPDC002935 (assembly GCF_040611295.1). Classification (NCBI taxonomy): domain Bacteria; kingdom Bacillati; phylum Actinomycetota; class Actinomycetes; order Kitasatosporales; family Streptomycetaceae; genus Streptomyces; species Streptomyces sp. NPDC002935. Next base: position 187,724 of record NZ_JBEXNW010000004.1, on the reverse strand, counting down.
GGCGTCCGCGGGGATACGGGCCAGCTCCTCGATCATCTGGGCGCCGATCATGCCCGCGTGGTACGAGGTGCCGCAGCCGAGGATCTTCACGCGGCGCACCGCGCGGGCCTCGCGGGCGTCCAGGTTCAGGCCACCGAGGTGGACCGTCGAGAACCGGTCGTCGATACGGCCGCGCAGCACGCGGTCCACGGCCTCGACCTGCTCGTGGATCTCCTTGTGCATGTACGTGTCGTGGCCGCCCATGTCGTACGACGCCGCCTCCCACTCCACGGTGGTCGGCTCGGACGTCGTACGGGTGCCCTCGGTCGTGTACGTCCGGAAGTCGTCGGCCTTGAGCGTGGCCATCTCGCCGTCGTCCAGCGTGACTATCTGGCGGGTGTGGGTGACCAGCGCGGCGATGTCCGAGGCGACGAACATCTCCTTCTCGCCGATGCCGAGCACGACGGGGGAGCCGTTTCGCGCCACGACGATGCGGTCGGGGAAGTCGGCGTGCATGACCGCGATGCCGTAGGTGCCCTCTATGACGCGCAGCGCCTCGCGGATCTTGTCCTCCAGCTTCTCCTGCTGGGAGCGGGCGACGAGGTGGGTGAGGACCTCGGTGTCGGTCTCGGAGAGGAACTCGATGCCGTCGGCCTCGAGCTTCTTCCGCAGGTCGGAGGCGTTGTCGATGATGCCGTTGTGGACGACCGCGACCTTGTTGTCGGCGGACATGTGGGGGTGCGCGTTCACGTCGGAGGGGGCGCCGTGCGTGGCCCAGCGGGTGTGGGCGATGCCCGTGGTGCCGGCGAAGCGCTTGGGGACCTTGGCCTCCAGGTCACGCACGCGGCCCTTGGCCTTGACCATCTTCAGGCCCGCCGACTTGGGGGACGTCACGACGATGCCCGCCGAGTCGTAGCCGCGGTACTCCAGGCGCTGGAGGCCTTCGAGCAGCAGCGGTGTCACGTCACGCCTGCCGATGTATCCGACGATTCCGCACATACAGGTGAAGTCCCTCAGCCGTAAACGATGCGGCGCAACTGCCTGAGCGAGAGCTCCGGCGGTGCGACCGCGCGATATTTCAGGTCCGCCTCGATCCGTTCGAAGATCGACGCGTTCACCAGGCCCTGGGCCTGGAGTTCGCGGTGGCGGCGACGGACGTACTCCTCGGTCGTCTCGTCGAAGTAGGCGAGCACGTCCTGGATCACTCGCAGCGCCTCGCCCCGGTTCAGGGGCGTCGACCGCGTCAAATGATCAACAAGTTCGTCGTGCACCCGTTGATCCTGGAGTACCGCAAACCGATTCGCAAGAATCCTGCCCGATATCGGGCAAGGCCTTGTTGAATCTCTTATGGACCGCTGTTTACAGGCTGTCCATCCAGCGTCTTGCGCAGCGTCGATCGCCCGGAGCAACTTCTGGAGCCATGGACACTCCACGCATGGGCGTACCCGAGCAGCTCGCCGAGAAGATGACCATGGCCGAGCAGCACGAGTACCTTCGCGCCACGTTCTCGCGGCGCAACATGATCAGAGGCGGCGCCGTGACCATCGGTGCCGTCGCCGGCGGCGCCTTCGTACCCGGCGTCGCGCAGGCCGCGGCCCCGGCGCAGCGGACGGCCGCCCCGACCTCGACGGAGAAGGTGGACGGCGCCCTCGTCGCCCCCTTCGGCCGCCACCTCGCCTTCGGCAACGACCCGCGCACCGAGATGACCGTCTCCTGGCAGGTGCCGACGGCGGTCAGCAAGCCCTACATCCGCATCGGCGCCCACCCCTGGGACCTCTCCCGCAAGATCGAGGCCGAGGTGCGCACCCTCTACACCCCGGCCGGCGTGGGCGCGAGCGGCGACCACACCCAGTACTACCTGCACGCCAAGCTCACCCACCTGCGCCCCGGCAGGACCTACTACTACGGCGTCGGCCACGCGGGCTTCGACCCGGCCGCGCCCCACCTCCTGGGCACCCTCGGCACCTTCACCACCGCGCCCTCGCACGCAGAGCCGTTCACCTTCACCGCCTTCGGCGACGAGGGCGTCGGCTACCACGGCCTCGCCAACGACGCCCTGCTGCTCGCCCAGAACCCGGCCTTCCACCTGCACGCCGGCGACATCGCGTACGCGGACCCGGCCGGCCAGGGCAAGACCGCCGACACCGGCTTCGACTCGCGCATCTGGGACCAGTTCCTCGCCCAGACCGAGACGGTCGCCAAGCAGGTCCCGTGGATGCCGGCCTACGGCAACCACGACATGGAGGCCTGGTACTCGCCCAACGGGTACGGCGGCGAGGAGGCCCGCTGGACGCTTCCGGACAACGGCCCCGACAAGGCCAACCTGCCCGGCGTCTACTCCTTCGTCCACGGCAACACGGCGATCATCTCGCTGGACGCCAACGACGTCTCCTTCGAGATCCCGGCCAACCTCGGCATCTCCGGCGGCACCCAGACCAAGTGGCTGGAGGCGCAGCTCAAGAAGTACCGCGCCTCGCGGGACGTCGACTTCATCGTCGTCTTCTTCCACCACTGCGCGTACTGCACCTCCACGGCGCACGCCTCGGAGGGGGGCGTGCGACAGGAGTGGGTGCCGCTCTTCGAGAAGTACACCGTCGACCTGGTGATCAACGGCCACAACCACCAGTACGAGCGCACGGACGTCATCAAGGCGAACGCGGTCACCAAGAAGCTGCCGATCGGCGGCACGGCGTACCCGGAGACCGACGGTGTCGTGTACGTGACGGCGGGCGCGGCCGGCCGCAGCCTGTACGCGTTCACCGCCCCGCAGTCCTACGAGGGCCACGAGAACGAGGTCGAGTCCGTCGCCTCCTTCATCAACCTCAAGGACGGCAAGCAGAACGAGACGGTCACCTGGTCGCGCGTGCGCTACCTCAACTACTCGTTCCTGCGCGTCGACGTCACCCCGGCCCCGAAGGGCCGCCTGGCCACGCTGAAGGTCCGCGGCATCGCCGAGACCGGTGAAGAGGTCGACCACTTCACGGTGGCGCGCCGGGCCAAGTAGGTCCCGGCTCCGCGGTACGCCCGGAAGGCGGGGCGTACCGCCTCCCTGGCGGGCGGCCGGCCCCCGCGAGCGGCGGTCCTCCAGCGCCCGTTCCTACAGGCGCTTGAGGACCGCCTGCTTGGCCAGGGTGAACTCCTCGTCCGTCAGGACGCCCTCCCTGTGCAGCTCGCCGAGTTCGCGCAGCCTGCGCAGCAGGGCGTCGTGGTCGGCCTCGGACGCGGGCCCCGGGATCGCCGCCCGGGCCGGCTCCTCGGCCGGCGGCCGGTCCTCCAACGCCGCGGCCGGATGCGGCAGCCGTGCCTGCACGGCCGCCGCGACCAGCGCCATCAACGGGTCCTTCTTGAAGCCCCACAGCTCCACGGAGTTGGGGTCGTACTTCGCCGGCGCCTTGGTCTCGGCGCCGCGCACGACGAAGCGCAGACAGCCGTTCTCCAGGCCGGCCGCCGGATGCCACTCGACGGCCGTGATGTCACCGAGGGCGAGCGTTCGGGCGCCCGCCGCCGACTTCGCGTCCTCCGTCTTCCAGTTCCACTCCAGGCGTACGCGCTCGCCGTCGAAGCTCGCCGTGCCGTCACCGGCGGAGGCGGACAGCGGAACCGCCGGGCCGGGGAGCAGATAGCCGTCGACCGGGTCGGACGGCACCTGGTCGAGAAGCAGCGCGCTCCGGACCTCGTCCACGAAGTACTCGGCGACGCCGAAACGGTCGGCCTCCACCGTGAGCTGGTACGGGTCGTTCGGCTCCGCGAGCTTGCCGCCCGTCGCCTGGAGCAGCGGGTCGGCGCCGTCGCGCAGCCGGAGCCTGAGCCGCCCGGCCTTCCTGCCCTGCTCCAGCGAGACACCCGCCAACGCGCCGAGCGGCACGGTCAGTTCACCCAACGTCCTGCGCAGCAGGCCGACGTTCTTGTCCCGCCCGGGGGTCAGTCGCAGCGCGTCCCCGTCGAAGATCCACGTGCCGTCCCGCTGGATGATTTCCGCCATGAGGGGGATTGTTTCACCGCGTCTGCGGGAGAGTGGTCTCGACCAATTCGAAGGGCACGGCGAAGGGCGCGGCCGAGGGCAGGCCGCGGGCCTCGGCCGGGCACCGAAGGGAGCGCATGTGAGACAGCACCACAGAACGCCCCGCCTTCTCGGTACGCTGCTGCTCGTGGCGGCAGCCGGTATCTCCCTCGTCGGCGCGGCACCGCGCGCCGAGACCGTCACTCCGCTGGGCCGCGTCGTCCCGGCCCCCGCCTCGGTCGACCCGGGCGGGTCCCCCTACCGCATCACCGGTGACACCCGCATCCGCGTCGACGACTCGCGCGAGGCCCGCACGGTCGGCGCGTACCTCGCGGACATCCTGCGGCCCTCCACCGGCTACCGGCTGCCGGTCACCTCGCACGGCGGGGGAGAGATCCGGCTCCGGCTCGGCGGCAAGGGACTGGGCGAGGAGGGCTACCGCCTCGACAGCGGCAGCTCGGGCGTCACCATCACGGCCGGACGGCCCGCGGGCCTCTTCCACGGCGTCCAGACCCTGCGTCAGCTGCTGCCCGCCGCCGTCGAGAAGAAGTCCGTACAGCGGGGACCCTGGCTGATCGCCGGCGGCACCGTGAAGGACACCCCGCGCTACGGCTACCGCGGCGCCATGCTCGACGTCTCCCGGCACTTCTTCACCGTCGCCCAGGTCAAGCACTACATCGACGAACTGGCGCTCTACAAGGTCAACAAACTGCATCTGCACCTGAGCGACGACCAGGGCTGGCGCATCGCCGTCGACTCCTGGCCGCGGCTGGCGGCCCACGGCGGCTCCACCCAGGTCGGCGGCGGACAGGGCGGCTTCTACACCAAGGCCGACTACCGCGAGATCGTCCGGTACGCCGCCTCGCGCTACCTGGAGGTCGTCCCGGAGATCGACATGCCCGGACACACCAACGCCGCCCTCGCCTCGTACGCCGAACTGAACTGCGACGGGATCGCGCCGCCGCTCTACACCGGCACCGACGTCGGCTTCTCCTCGCTGTGCGTGAACAAGCCGCTGACGTACGACTTCGTGGACGACGTGATCCGGGAGCTGGCCGCGATCACTCCGGGCGCGTACCTCCACATCGGCGGCGACGAGGCCCACTCCACCAGTCACGCCGACTATGTGACCTTCATGGACAAGGTGCAGCCCCTCGTCGCCAAGTACGGCAAGAAGGTGATCGGCTGGCACCAGCTGACCGGGGCCACCCCGGCGAAGGGCGCCATCGCGCAGTACTGGGGTCTCGACGACACCAGTGCCGAGGAGAAGGCGCAGGTCGCCCGTGCCGCGCAGAACGGGACCGGGCTCGTCCTGTCGCCCGCGGACCGGCTCTACCTCGACATGAAGTACACCGCCGACACCCCGCTCGGCCAGGACTGGGCCGGTCTGGTGGAGGTACGGCGGGCCTACGACTGGGACCCGGGCGCCTACCTTCCCGGTGTGCCCGCCTCGGCCGTCAAGGGCGTCGAGGCGCCGCTGTGGACGGAGACGATCGTGACCTCCGCCGACATCGACGTCATGGCCTTCCCGAGGCTGCCCGGGGCCGCCGAACTCGGCTGGTCGCCCGCGTCGACACACGACTGGGACACCTACAAGGTGCGGCTCGCCGCCCAGGGACCGCGCTGGGACGCCCTGGGCATCGGCTACTACCGCTCGCCCCAGGTTCCCTGGCCCACCCGCTAGCGGAATGCCGACGGGCGCCCCGGAGGACCGTACTCCGGGGCGCCCGCCTGTCTGTGGGGCTCCTGGCGGGCCCGGTGCTCAGAACCCGGCGATCGGGTTCTTCAGTGTGCCGACCAGCTGCAGCGCGCCCGACGGGTCCGCCAGGTCCACCATCTGCCGGTTGTCGCGCAGCTGGAGCCGGTTGAGGCAGGACAGCGCGAACTCGGGGGCGAACAGGTCGTACTGCCGGAACTTGTCGTCGAGTTCGGGCGTCGCCTCCTGGTACGCGCGCACCGACTCGGCGACCGTCCGCCAGAAGTCCTTCTCGCCGAGGACGCCCTCGTCCGCCAACTGGGCCGCCAGGAAACGGAAGAAGCAGTCGAAGACGTCCGTGAAGACGGACAGCAGCTTCGTGTCCTCGGGGACCTCGACCCGGATCCGCTCGACCGCGGGCGGCAGCACCGCCTGCGCGTCCATCACCGCGATCTCCTCGGCGATGTCCTTGTAGACCGCCCGCCGCACGGCGCCGTCCTTCAGGACCAGGATGACGTTCTCGCCGTGCGGCATGTAGACGAGGTCGTAGGCGTAGAAGCTGTGCAGGAGGGGTGTGAGGTAGGCGCGCAGATAGCGGCGCAGCCACTCCACCGGCGTCAGGCCCGACCGCTCGATCAGCGCGCCCGCGAACGAGTGGCCCTCGTGGTCGACATGGACGAGGGACGCCATGGTCGCCAGGGTCTCGCCCTCCTGGAGCGAGGGGACGGGGCTCTCGCGCCACAGCGCGGCGAGCATCTTGCGGTACGGGGAGTAGTGGTCGGTGGCCGCCTCGTACTCCAGGTGCCGGTAGCCGACGGCCGCCCGCTCACGGATGATCGACAGACCGGTGGACTTCAGCACCGGGTCGTTCTCGACGAGCTGGGCCAGCCAGTCGTTGATGGCCGGGGTCGCCTCCATGTACGCGGCGGAAAGCCCGCGCATGAAGCCCATGTTGAGGACACTCAGCGCCGTCTTCACATAGTGCTTCTCGGGGCTGCTGCTGTTGAAGAACGTCCGGATGGACTGCTGGGCCAGGTACTCGTCGTCGCCCTCGCCGAGGCACACCAGGTGCCGCTGGGCGACCTCGGCGGCGAAGGTCACGGACAGCTTGTTCCACCACTGCCAGGGGTGCACGGGTATGAGCAGGTAGTCCTCGGGGTCGAGGCCCTGATCGGTCAGTGTCCGGGCGAACCGCTCGACCGTCTCCGCGCCCAGTTCCTCGCGCACGAAGGACTCGTACTCGATGCCGACCCCCGCCGTGAAGGCGGCCCGTGAGCGGTGCGCCGCCAGCCACACCAGCCGGACCGGGCTCGCGGTCTCGGGGGCGTAGGCGAGGTACTCGTGCACACCGAAGCCGAGCCGCCCGTTGTTGGCGACGAAGCAGGGGTGGCCCTCGGTCATGCCGGTCTCGATGGCCTGGAATCCGGCGCCGGCCAGCTCGCGGACCGGGATCCGCGGCTTGGTCAGTTTGAAGCAGGTGCCGGAGAGGGTGGAGGAGATCTCCTCCAGGTAGACCGGCAGGACCTCGTCGCTCAGGCCGAGCGACTTCTTCAGTTCGATGAAGAAGTCCAGCGCGGACAGCGGGAGTTCGACGCCGTCGCGGTGCCGGGTGATCGACTCGGCGTCCACCTGCCAGTGGTCGAGGGAACGCCGTACGGCGCTGTAGCGGTACCGCGTCAGTCCGTCGTCGCCGCGGACCTCGAACCGGCCGTCCGGCAGGGTCTGCGGGGTGATCAGCCGCTCGTGGGCGAACTCGGCGAGCGCCTTGCGGAGAAGGAGGCGGTTGGCGAGGGCCCAGCGCTCGGGGGAGAGATGGGCGACGCTGTCGGCGAGGGTCATGCCGCCACCGCCTTCGTGAACCGCTCCCGGGTGCAGAAGCTCAGCAGCGCCTTCTTCTCCGGCTTCTGGATCTCCCGCTCGGGGACGAAGCCGACGGCCTCGTTGAGGGCGTGCACGGCCGTGTTGTTCACGTCGGGCTCGACGACGACGCGGTGGGTCGCCGGGTCGGCGAACAGGTGCTCCATCACCGCGGTGATCACGGCCCGGGTGAAGCCGTGCACGGGTGTGTCGCTCGGCGCGACCAGGAAGTGCATGCCGACGTCGCCGGGCTCCAGCTCGTACAGGCCGACGAGTTCGACGTGCGCCGGGTCGTAGCGCTCCATCAGGAAGACGGGCTCGCCGTCCAGCAGCCCGAGGAAGGCGTCGTGGTGCTCGCTCGCCGCGATGGCCATGTACTCGCGCTCCACGTCGTGCAGTCTCGCCTCCTGCATCATCCAGAAGGCGGCCTTGGGATGGGTCACCCACCCGTGCAGCAGCGGGGCGTCCTCGACGGGGTCGAGGGGGCGGACGGTGAAGGTGCCGATGGCGGTCGTGGTGGTCATACGGAGAACTCCTGGAACGCGATGGTCTTCTCGACCGGGTAGTACTCGGTGCCGAGCAGCTCACGGATGATGGACGCGTTGCGGTACGGGCCCATGCCGAGATCCGGCGATGTGATCGAGTGCGTGTGGACTCCCGCGTTCTGCAGGAAGATCCCGCTGCCCGTGGTGTCGATGGCGTAGTTGCGGGCCACGTCGAAGTTGCCCCGGTCGTCGTAGCGCAGCCGATCGCGGACAGGTGCGAGGAACGCGGGCTCGGCGTAGCGGTAGCCCGTGGCCAGGATCAGTCCCGCCGAGCTCAGCTCGTAGTCCTTGCCCTGTTCCTGCTGACGGAGGCCGAGGGTGTACGAGCCGTCCTCGTAACGCGCCGATTCGAGGCTGGAGTTGGTGAGGAGCCGGGCGGGGACCGGGCCGCCGAGGTTCTTCTGGTAGAGCAGGTCGAAGATCTCGTTGATCAGATCGCCGTCGATGCCCTTGAAGAGGCCCTTCTGCTCCGACTGGAGGCGGTAGCGGGTCGCTTCGGGCAGCGCGTGGAAGTAGTCGATGTACTCCGGGGAGGTCATCTCCAGGGTGAGCTTGGTGTACTCGAGGGGGAAGAAGCGCGGCGAGCGGGTCACCCAGTTCAGCCGGTAGCCGTGGACGTCGATCTCGCTCAGCAGGTCGTAGAAGATCTCCGCGGCGGACTGGCCGCTGCCGACCAGGGTGATCGACTCCTTGGCCTGCAGCTCCTGCTTGTGGTGCACATAGCGGGAGTTGTGGATGAAGTCGCCGCCGAGGTCCGCGCAGGCGTCCGGGACGTGGGGCGAGGTGCCGGTGCCGAGGACCAGGTGCCGGGCGCGGAACACCTCACCGGCCTCGGTCCGCACGACGTACACCTCGTCCTCGTACGTCACCTCCGCGACCGTCGTCCCGAAGCGGACGCTGCCGAGCTTCGACGCGGCCCAGCGGCAGTAGTCGTCGTACTCGACGCGCAGCGGGTAGAAGTTCTCGCGGATGTAGAACGCGTACAGACGGCCCGATTCCTTCAGGTAGTTGAGGAAGGAGTACGGGGACGTCGGGTCGGCGAGCGTGACCAGGTCCGACATGAAGGGGGTCTGGAGGTGCGCGCCCTCCAGGAACATTCCGGAGTGCCACTCGAAGTGCGGCTTCGACTCCAGGAACACGCCGTTCAGTTCGGCGATCGGCTCGGTCAGGCAGGCGAGGCCGAGATTGAAGGGCCCGAGCCCGATCCCCACGAAGTCGTAGGTCGTGTTCGTGGATTCAGCAAGCGCGGTCAAGGGACTCTCCCAGGTACTGCTCGGCGTGGCCGGCGATCAGATCGAGGACGGCGGCGATGTCGTCCGTCGTGGTCTCGGGGTTGAGCAACGTGAACTTCAGGTAGTGGCGTCCGCCGACCTTGGTGCCCGCGACGACGGCGTCGCCGGAGGCGAACAGGGCTTTGCGGGCGTACAGGTTGGCGCGGTCGATCTCGGCCGGGTCGGTGACGGCGGCCGGGATGTGCCGGAAGACGAGGGTGGACAGCGAGGGCTGCACGACGACGTCGAAGCGCGGGTCGGCGGCGAGCAGTTTCCAGCCCTCCGCAGCCAGGTCGCAGACCTCGTCGAAGAGTTCTCCGATGCCGTCGGCGCCCATCACGCGCAGCGTCATCCACAGCTTCAGCGCGTCGAAGCGCCGGGTCGTCTGGAGGGACTTGTCGACCTGGTTGGGGATGCGCTCCTGGACCATGCGGCGCGGGTTGAGGTACTCCGCGTGGTAGGTGGCGTGGCGCAGCGTCGAGGCGTCCCGGACCAGCACGGCCGAGGAACTCACCGGCTGGAAGAAGGACTTGTGGTAGTCGACCGTGACGGAGTCGGCCCGCTCGATGCCGTCGATGCGGTCCCGGTTCCTCAGCGAGGTGAGCAGTCCGCAGCCGTAGGCCGCGTCCACGTGCATCCAGGCGCCGAACTGGGTGCACAGCTCGGCGATCTCGGGCAGCGGGTCGATGGAGCCGAAGTCGGTGGTGCCGGCGGTGGCGACGACGGCCATGGGGACCAGGCCGTCCTGCTTGCAGCGTTCCAGCTCACGGGCGAGGGCGACGGTCTGCATGCGCTTGTCGTGGTCGACGGGGATCGAGACGACGGCGTCGGCGCTCAGGCCGAGGAGTTTGGCCGACTTCCGCACGCTGAAGTGGCTGACCTCGGAGGCGAAGACGCGCAGGTCGGCGAGGTGCTCCGACTTGGCCTCCTCGCGAGCCAGCAGCAGGGCCTGGAGGTTGGACTGGCTGCCGCCGCTGGTGAACACGCCGTCGGCGGCCGGGCCGAGGCCGATCCGCTCGTTGGTCCAGTCGATGAGTTTGCGCTCGATGAGGGTGCCGCCGGCCGACTGGTCCCAGGTGTCCAGCGAGGAGTTGACGGCGGACAGGACGGCCTCGCCGAGCACGGCCGGGATGACGACCGGGCAGTTGAGGTGGGCGAGGTAGCGGGGGTGGTGGAAGTAGATCGCGTCCTGGAGGTAGACCTCTTCCAGCTCGTCGAGGACGGCCGTGGTGTCGTGCAGGGGCTTGTCGAGGTCGATCCGCTCGATGCGGGGAGCGAGTTCGTCGACCGTGACACCCGTGAACGGGCGGTCGGTGGTGGCGAGTCTGGCCGCCACCCGCTCGACGCCTTCTGTCACGGAGCGGCGGTACCGGTCCGCGGTGGTGTCGTTGAGCAGGTGCGAGCGCATGTGGGGGTCCTCCGTGCGGGGGAGAGTCCGAGCGGGACAGGAGAAAGGGCGGAGTCGCGACGTTCAACTTAGGTTAGCCTAACCTAAGTCGATCGTGCGACCCCGCCCCACCTGGGTCTTTCGTTTCGCACGCCTCGGTCCGAACCTCCGGGAGGCGTTGTGGCGAGCGGCGCGAACTACTCGCCCTGCTCGCGCAGTTGCTCCTCGCTCAGCCCCTGGCGCCAGTAGCCCACGAAGGTGACCCGCCTGCGGTCGAAGCCGCGCTCGCGCACCAGATGACGGCGCAGTTCCTTCACGCGGCCGGACTCGCCCGCGATCCAGGCGTACGGGGCCTCGGCGGGCGGGAGTTCATCGGCCCGCAGGGCGGCGAGGGCCAAGGGGGAGCCCGGGGCGCTCGCGTCGGAGTGTTCGTCCCGCACGAGCCAGGTGATCTCGGCGTCGGCCGAGGTCACCACATCCTGGATGTCGGCGGCGTGATGGACCTCCAGCCACGCTCGGACACGCAGGCCCGCCGGCAGCGATTCGAGGATGGCCGAGGCGGCGGGGACGGCCGTCTCGTCGCCCCACAGGACGACGAGGTCGGTGTCCGCGGGCGGCCGGAACCGGATGGCCCGGTTGTCCTCGACAGCGGGGCCGAGCAGCACGACACGGTCACCGGCCCGCGCGCCGGACGCCCAGCGCGAGGCGGGTCCGGCGGGAGCGGTCGCACCCGGCTCCGTGCCGTGCAGCACGAAGTCGATGTCGATCTCGTCGGGGTCGCGGCGCAGTTCGCGCAGAGTGTACGAGCGCATCACCGCCCGTACGTCGTCGGGCAGTTCGCGCCAGCCCTGCCACCAGTTGTCGCCGAGCTCGATCGGCACGGCCGGCTCGCTCTGGCCGGGGTGCGGCAGGAACAGGGACAGGGACTGGTCGCGCCCGTCGGAGTGGAACGCGCGCAGATCGGGTCCCGCGAAGGTCACCCGGACCAGGGACGGACCGAGCCGCCTCGTCCGTACGACCTGGAGGGAGAAGAAACGGAACGGGGCGGCTACGGCCGTCGTCATAAGTGCTCCTGAGTCATCGTCAGGTGGTCACGGGAGGGGGATCAGGCGACCTTCTTCGCGTTCTCGATGGCCTCGGCGAGCTTGTCGAGGATCGGGGTGCACTTGTCGTACGACAGGATCGGCTCGGGCGTCCGGGCGATGACCTGACCGGCCTTGACGGCGGGCAGCTTCTTCCAGGTGGCCTCGGTGATGTCGGCCGGCTGGATGGTCGCGGAGCGGTCGTCCATGATGATGATGTCGGCCGGGTACTTGTCGACGTTCTCCCAGCTCAGGTTCTCGTACCAGCCACCGCTGGCCTTCAGGGCCTTGGCGGAGGGCTCGACGATGTTCACGCCGAGCGCCTTGAAGTACTCCAGGTCGATGGAGAGGTTGGAGCCGGACACGTAGAAGATGTCCTGGCTCGCGCTGCCGGCGAGCACCTTGATCTCGGGGCGGGCCTTGGCGGCCTTGCGCAGCCGCTCGGCGGCCGTCTCGAACTTCTTCTTCGCCTCGACGATCTTCGCGGACTTCACGTCGGCGCCGAGGGACTCGGCCAGCGCGAACATGCGCTCCAGCGGCTGGGGCAGCTGGATGTCGAAGACGGAGACACCGACGCTCGGGGCCACCTTGAGGATCTTGTCCGCCGACTCCTTGGGGACGTACCAGAGGGTGCCCGCGCCGTCGAACATCGTCGAGATCAGGACGTCGGGGGCGAGGCCCGCGTACTTCTCGATGTTGAACTGGCCCCACTCCTGTCCGAGGATCGTCAGCTTGCTGATGTCCATGTCGCCGGCCTGGACATCGGCCTTGCCGTCCTTCGTCCTGGTCGGGCCGAACACGCCCTTGACCTCGATGCCGTAGTCGAACAGGGCGGCGGCGACTCCGGTGAAGGCGACGATGTTCGCCGGAGCCTTGTCCAGCTTCACCGTCGTGCCGCGGTCGTCCTTGAACGTCCAGGGGCCGGACTTCTCGGCGGCCTTCGTCGAGTCCGAGCCACCGTTTTTCGAGGCGTCGTCGTCGCCGCAGGCGGCGAGGACGGCACCGAGGCCGAGGGCGCCGCCCGCGGCGAGGATGCCGCGACGGGTGAGGTGAGTGGCACGGGCGTTGGGCATGAGAGTGACTGCTTTCGGCACGGGGCGGGGAAGCGCCCGCCGGACAAGTTCGAAGGTAGGTTAGCCTAACCTCACCACTTGTCCAGAGGGCGGGGGCGCGGTGACGGGTCCGCGCCCCGCCTGTGCGGTGCGGCTGACGCGACGGCGTGGCTCCCGGTCCGGACCGGGAGCCGCGCCGCGTCAACTCATGGTCTGAGCCTGATCGGTTCGGCAAGGTGACGGACGGTCAGGCCTTGCCCCCGGGTGACCACCCAGTGGCCCTTGACCCAGTTGCCGACGGTCTCGTAGCCGGAGCGGAAGGAACCGAGCCGGTCCAGGGATCTCCGGGGTGGCGGCGCCGGACGCACCGCGGCCACCGTCGGGCGGGTGCCCGATGGTGGCCGCGGTGTTCCGGCTGTACCCGAAGGATCAGCCTGTGAGCCCCAGCTCACGGGCGATCAGCATCCGCTGGACCTCGCTCGTGCCCTCGCCGATCTCCAGGATCTTGGAGTCGCGCCACATACGGGCGACCGGGTACTCGTTCATGAAGCCGTAGCCGCCGTGGACCTGGGTGGCCTCGCGGGCGTTGTCGACGGCGATCGTGGAGGAGTAGAGCTTGGCGATCGCCGCCTCCTTCTTGAAGGGCTCGCCCGCGACGAGGCGGGACGCGGCGTCGCGCCAGCCGACGCGGGCCATGTGGGCCTTCATCTCCATGTCGGCGATCTTGAACTGGATCGCCTGGTTGGCGCCGATCGGGCGCCCGAACGCGTGCCGCTCCTTGGCGTACTTGACCGACTCGTCGACACAGCCCTGCGCGAGACCCGTGGCCAGCGCCGCGATGGCGATACGGCCCTCGTCCAGGATGCGCAGGAACTGCGCGTAGCCGCGGCCCTCCTCGCCGAGCAGGTTCGCCGCCGGGACCCGCACGTCCGCGAAGGACAGTTCACGGGTGTCGGAGGCGTTCCAGCCGACCTTCGAGTACGGGGCCGCGACCGTGAAGCCCGGGGTGCCGGAGGGGACGATGATCGCGGAGATCAGCGGCTTGCCGTCGGGCTTGCGGCCGGTGACCGCGGTGACCGTCACCAGGCCCGTGATGTCCGTGCCGGAGTTGGTGATGAAGCACTTGCTGCCGTTGATGACCCACTCGTTCGTCTCGGGGTCGAGCCGGGCCGTCGTACGGGTCGCGCCCGCGTCCGAGCCGCCGTCCGGCTCGGTCAGGCCGAAGGCGCCGAGGATCTCGCCGGAGCAGAGACGCGGGAGCCACTCGGCCTTCTGGGCGTCCGTGCCGAACAGGTGGATCGGCATGGCGCCCAGCGAGACGCCCGCCTCCAGGGTGATGGCCACGGAGGAGTCGACCCGGGCCAGCTCCTCCAGGGCGATGCCGAGGGCGAGATAGTCGCCGCCCATACCGCCGTACTCCTCCGGGAACGGCAGCCCGAACAGGCCCATGCGGCCCATCTCCCGCACGATCTCGTACGGGAATTCGTGCCGCTCGTAGAAGTCGCCGATCTTCGGCGCCACGACGTCATGGGCGAACTCCTCGACCGTACGGCGGAGTTCTTCGAGTTCGGGGGAGAGGCGGTGGTCCAGGGACATGGGGATCACTCCTGGTGGGACTGAGTCGTTTTACCGAGTGCTTTGACGGTGCGGGACGGGCTGGGTCGGCCCAGTTGTCCGGCCATCCACACGCTTGTGGCGGTGAGGCGGCCGAGGTCGACCCCGGTGTCGATACCGAGGCCCTGGAGCATCCATACGAGGTCTTCGGTGGCGAGGTTGCCGGTCGCGGACTTCGCGTACGGGCAGCCGCCGAGGCCGCCCGCGGAGGCGTCGACGGTGCTGACGCCGTGCTGGAGAGCGGCCAGCGTGTTGGAGAGCGCCTGGCCGTAGGTGTCGTGGAAGTGCACGCCGAGCGCGCTGGTGGGCACGCCCTCCTCGTTCAGCTCGGCGAGCAGGGCCTGCACATGACCCGGTGTCGCCACGCCGATGGTGTCGCCGAGGCTCAGCTCGTCACAGCCCATGTCCATCAGCGCCTTGCAGACGCGGACGACCTGATGGACCGGGACGGGCCCCTCCCAGGGGTCGCCGAAGCACATCGAGATGTAGCCGCGGACCGTGAGGTTCGCGGCCTTCGCGCGGTTCACCACCGGTTCGAACATGGCGAGCGACTCGTCGACCGTCCGGTTGAGGTTGGCCTTCGCGAAGGACTCCGTCGCACTGGCGAACACGGCCACGTGCCGGGCGCCGAGCGCCAGCGCCCGCTCCAGTCCGCGCTCGTTGGGGACCAGCACCGGAAGCGCCACCGGCAGGTCGGCGACCTGAGGGAACAGCTGCTCCGCGTCGGCCAGTTGGGGAACCCACTTGGGGTGGACGAAGCTGGTCGCCTCGATCGTGGTCAGCCCCGAGTCCGCGAGGCGCCGGATGAACTCCGCCTTGACCTCGGTCGGAACGGTCGTCTTCTCGTTCTGCAGCCCGTCGCGCGCGCCGACCTCGTAGATCCGCACCCGGGCGGGCAGGTTTTGGACGGGTACAGCCTGGGCGGGTACGGCCATCGGCAGGCCCAGTTCGGGAGTGCTCATTCCGTTTCCTCCGCGGGGGTGATGACCGCCAGTACCTGGTCCATGGCGACCGTCGTGCCCGGTGTGACGTCCAGCTCGCTGACCGTTCCGGCGTGCGGCGCGGAGATGACGTGCTCCATCTTCATCGCCTCGACCACCAACAGGCTCTGCCCCGCGGTCACCTCGTCGCCGACGGCGACCTTCACGACGGTCACCGTGCCCGGCATGGGGGCGGTCAGTGAATCGGCCCCGGAGTACGCGGCGCCGGTGAGCGACGCGGCCACCGGGTCGTGATCGCGCACATGCCAGGCGTCGCCGTCGCGGCCGATCCAGTCGGCGGCGCGGTGGAAGGTGTGGCGCACCCCGTCGAGGGTCACCGCGACCCGGTCGGCGGTGACGGTGTGGGTGCCGCGCGGGGTGTACTCCACGGGGTCGAGGACCCGCAGGGAGAAGCCCACCGGCCTGGGGGTGCCGCCGAGCCGCCATCCGCTCGGCACGGAGAACGGGTCGGTCCAGCCCTCGCCCGACGGGGCCAGCTCGTCGAGCCGTACGGCCGCCGCCGCCTCGTACACCTCCTCCGGCACCTCGGCCGGGACCAGCCCCGCGGCCTCCCGCTCGACCAGACCGGTGTCCAGGTCGCCCGCCACCACGGCGGGGTGGGCCAGCAGACGGCGCAGGAAGCCCGCGTTCGTCTGGACCCCGAGCGTGACCGTCTCGGCGAGCGCGGCCCGGAGCCTGCGCAGCGCCGTCGCGCGGTCGGGGCCGTACGCGATGACCTTGGAGAGCATCGGGTCGTAGAGGCTGCCGACCTCGGTGCCCTCGGACAGGCCCGAGTCGGTGCGCACACCGTCGCCCTGCGGCTCGCGCAGCGAGAGCACCGTGCCTCCGGAGGGGAGGAAGCCGCGCGCCGGGTCCTCGGCGCAGATGCGGGCCTCCACCGCGTGCCCGGTCAGGGTGATGTCCCGCTGCTCGTAGGGCAGGTGCTCGCCGGCGGCGACCCGCAGCTGCCACTCGACGAGGTCGAGGCCCGTGACGAGCTCGGTGACCGGGTGCTCCACCTGGAGGCGGGTGTTCATCTCCATGAAGTAGTACGACGACGGGTCGCCGCCGGGGACGATGAACTCCACCGTGCCCGCGCCCCGGTAGCCGCAGGAGCGGGCGGCCTGGACGGCCGCCTCTCCCATCGCGGCCCGCGTGGCCGGGTCGAGGAGCACGCTGGGCGCCTCCTCGATGATCTTCTGGTGGCGGCGCTGCAGGGAGCACTCGCGCTCGCCCAGGTGCACGACATGGCCGTGCCCGTCCGCGAGGACCTGGATCTCGATGTGCCGGGGCCGGTCGACCCAGCGCTCGACGAGGAGGGTGTCGTCGCCGAACGACGCCCGCGCCTCGCGTCGGGCGGCGGCGATCTCGTCGGCCAGGACCGCGGTGTCCCGCACCAGGCGCATGCCCTTGCCGCCACCGCCGGCGCTCGGCTTCAGGAGCACCGGCACGCCGATCTCGCGGGCGGCCGCGATCAGCTCCGCGTCCGTCAGGCCGCTGCCCGAGGAGCCGGGGACGACCGGGACCCCGGCCGCCTTCACCGTCTCCTTGGCGCGGATCTTGTCGCCCATGAGGGAGATCGCCTCGGGGGACGGCCCGATGAAGGCCAGACCCGCCTCCGCGCAGGCCCGCGCGAAGGCGGCGTTCTCGGCGAGGAAGCCGTAGCCCGGGTGCACCGCCTGGGCGCCGGTCCGGGCCGCCGCTTCCAGCAGCCGCTCCACCGACAGATAGCTCTCCGACGCGGGCGCCGGTCCGATCCGTACGGCCGTGTCGGCCTCCCGGACGTGCCGGGCGTCGGCGTCCGCGTCCGAGAAGACGGCCACCGAACGCACGCCGAGCGCGCGCAGGGTACGGATGACGCGTACGGCGATCTCGCCCCGGTTGGCCACAAGCACCGTGTCAAACATGGGTGGGTCCCCTCACATCCGGAAGACGCCGAACTGGGGGTCACCCAGGGGCGCGTTGGCGCAGGCGGTCAAGGCGAGTCCGAGGACCTGCCGGGTCTCCATCGGGTCGATCACTCCGTCGTCCCAGAGCCGGGCCGTCGCGTAGTAGGCGTTCCCCTGACGCTCGTACTGCTGCCGGATCGGCGCCTTGAAGTCCTCTTCGTCCGTGGCCGGCCAGGACTCGCCGCGCGCCTCGATCTGGTCGCGCTTGACGGTCGCGAGGACCGAGGCGGCCTGCTCGCCGCCCATCACGGAGATCTTGGCGCCCGGCCACATCCACAGGAAGCGCGGCGAGTACGCCCGGCCGCACATCGAGTAGTTGCCCGCCCCGTACGAGCCGCCGATCACGACGGTCAGCTTCGGCACGCGTGTGCAGGCGACGGCCGTCACCATCTTGGCGCCGTGCTTGGCGATGCCACCGGCCTCGTACTGGCGGCCCACCATGAACCCGGAGATGTTCTGCAGGAACACCAGCGGGATGCCGCGCTGGTCGCACAGCTCGATGAAGTGGGCGCCCTTCTGGGCCGACTCGGAGAACAGGATGCCGTTGTTGGCGACGATCCCGACCGGGTGGCCGTGGATCCGCGCGAAACCGGTGACCAGGGTCTGCCCGAACTCGGCCTTGAACTCGGCGAAGCGCGAACCGTCCACCACGCGTGCGATGACCTCGCGTACGTCGTAGGGGGTGCGGGAGTCGACCGGCACCGCGCCGTACAGCCCGTACGGGTCGACCTTGGGCTCGGCCGCTGCGGTGACCTCCCAGGGGAGCTTTCCGCGCGCGGGGAGCGTGGCGACGATCGTGCGCACGATCCGCAGCGCGTGCGCGTCGTCCTCGGCGAGGTGGTCGGTGACGCCGGAGATCCGGGAGTGGACCTCGCCGCCGCCCAGCTCCTCGGCCGTGACGACCTCGCCGGTGGCGGCCTTCACGAGCGGTGGCCCGCCCAGGAAGATCGTCCCCTGGTTGCGGACGATCACGGCCTCGTCGCTCATCGCCGGGACGTAGGCGCCGCCCGCCGTGCAGGAGCCGAGGACGGCCGCGATCTGCGGGATGCCGGCGCCGGACATCCGCGCCTGGTTGTAGAAGATCCGCCCGAAGTGGTCGCGGTCGGGGAACACCTCGTCCTGCATCGGCAGGAAGGCGCCTCCGGAGTCGACGAGATACACACAGGGCAGGCGGTTCTCCAGCGCCACCTCCTGGGCGCGCAGGTGCTTCTTCACCGTCATCGGGTAGTACGTGCCGCCCTTGACGGTGGCGTCATTGGCGACGATCACGCACTCGCGCCCGCTGACCCGGCCGATCCCGGCGATGACGCCGGCGGCCGGGGCCTGTCCGTCGTACATCCCGTCGGCGGCGAGCGGCGCCAGCTCCAGGAACGGTGAGCCGGGGTCGAGAAGGGCGTCCACGCGGTCGCGGGGCAGCAGCTTTCCGCGCGCGGTGTGCCGGGCGCGTGCCTTCTCGCCGCCGCCGAGCCGCGCCGCGGCCAGCTTGTGGCGCAGCTCCTCGCCCAGCGCGCGGTGTGCCGCCTCGTTGGCCCTCCAGGCCTCCGACGCGGGATCTGCCGCGCTCGTCAGCTCCGGTGCCTCTTGCATCCTGCGGTCCCCTCACCAGTGGTCGACCAGTTAATGAGCGTTAACGCACTTCCTTCAGGTTAACGACCGCTAACCTCAATGTCTAGAATTGTTTTCATGGCCACCAGAACCGACGCCCCGACCCGTCGTGAGCAGATCCTCAAGGAAGCCGCCCGGCTCTTCGCCGAGCGTGGTTTCCACGGTGTGGGAGTGGATGAGATAGGAGCGGCGGTCGGCATCAGCGGCCCCGGTCTCTACCGGCACTTCGCCGGCAAGGACGCGATGCTCGCCGAGCTGCTGGTGGGGATCAGCGGACAGCTGCTCACGGGCGGCAAGCGCAGGGTGGCGGAGGCCGAGGGGGGCGCCGAGACGCTCCTCGACTCGCTCATCGAGGGGCACATCGACTTCGCGCTCGACGACCGCCCCCTGATCACCCTGCACGACCGCGAGCTGGACCGCCTGCGGGACAGCGACCGCAAGCTCGTGCGCCAGCTCCAGCGTCAGTACGTCGAGCTGTGGGTGGAGGTGGTCCGCGAGGTGTACCCGGAACTGACCGAGCCCGCCGCGCGGTCGGCCGTGCACTCCGTCTTCGGCCTGCTGAACTCGACCCCGCACCTGGGGCGGCCGGGCGCGCTCCCGGGGCGCGCGGGGACGGCGGAGCTGCTCCACCGGATGGCACGGGGGGCCTTCGGAGCGGCTGCGGTGGCCCCTGGGACTTCCGTGGCTCCCGGGGTGGCGGCAGTGGCTCCGGAGGCGCCCGTGGCCCCTGGGGCGTGACGAGCGTCTCGGGGGGTGACATCTGGACGGCGCTCGTGACCGACGGGTAACCTCGTATCTGAGCAAGCGCTTAGAAATATCCCAAGGTATCCAGGCGGAGGTGGCGGCGGTGCGCCGTACTGTGTTCAACGAGGACCACGAGGCGTTCCGGGAGACCCTGCGCGCCTTCATCGAGGCCGAGGTCGTCCCGGTCTACGACGAGTGGTTCGCCGCCGGCCAGGCGCCGCGCGACTTCTACTACAAGCTCGCCGAGCTCGGCGTCTTCGGCATCCGCGTGGACGAGGAGTTCGGCGGCGCCGGCATCGACTCCTACAAGTTCGAAGCCGTGATGTACGAGGAGACCGCGCGCGCCGGTGTCCAGTTCGGCGGCTCCGGCGTGCACGTGCTGCTCGGCCTGCCCTACATCAAGTCGCTCGCCACCGACGAGCAGAAGAAGCGCTTCCTGCCGAAGTTCGTGAGCGGCGAGGAGATGTGGGCCCTCGCGATGACCGAGCCGGGCACCGGCTCCGACCTCGCGGGCATGAAGACCACCGCCAAGCTCTCCGAGGACGGCACGCACTACGTCCTCAACGGCTCCAAGACCTTCATCACCGGTGGCGTCCACGCCGACCGCGTGATCGTCTGCGCCCGCACCTCCGCGCCCACCGCCGAGGACCGCCGCTTCGGCATCTCCCTCTTCGCCGTGGACACCAAGTCCGAGGGCTACTCCATCGGCCGCAAGCTGGACAAGCTCGGCCTGAAGACCTCCGACACCGCCGAGCTGGCGTTCGTCGACGTGAAGGTGCCCGTCGAGGACCTGCTCGGCGAGGAGAACAAGGGCTTCTACTACCTCGGCCACAACCTCGCCTCCGAGCGCTGGGGCATCGCCTTCGGCGCCTACGCGCAGGCCAAGGCCGCCGTCCGGTTCGCCAAGGAGTAT
Organism: Streptomyces sp. NPDC002935; assembly: GCF_040611295.1. Lineage (NCBI taxonomy): Bacteria > Bacillati > Actinomycetota > Actinomycetes > Kitasatosporales > Streptomycetaceae > Streptomyces > Streptomyces sp. NPDC002935. The sequence continues at coordinate 167,050 of NZ_JBEXNW010000004.1, read as the reverse complement.
GTCCAGGAGCGCACCGTCTTCGGCAAGACCGTCGCGTCCTTCCAGAACACCAAGTTCGAGCTGGCCGCCTGCCAGGCCGAGGTGGACGCGGCCGAGGCCGTCGCCGACCGCGCCCTGGAGGCCCTCGACGCCGGTGAGCTGACCCCGGCCGAGGCCGCCAGCGCCAAGCTGTTCTGCACCGAGGTCGCGCACCGCGTCATCGACCGCTGCCTCCAGCTGCACGGCGGCTACGGCTTCATGAACGAGTACCCGATCGCCCGCCTGTACGCGGACAACCGTGTCAACCGCATCTACGGCGGGACCAGCGAGATCATGAAGACGATCATCGCCAAGGACATGGGCCTGTAAGGTCCGCGAAAAGACTGCGCGGTACAACTGCCCCATGAGTGAGGCACTTCAGAGTCTCCTCGATCTGCTCGACATCGAGCGGATCGAGGAGAACATCTTCCGCGGCCGGTCCCGGTCCGCCGTCGTCCCCCGGGTCTTCGGCGGGCAGGTGGCGGCGCAGGCCCTGGTCGCCGCCGGGCGCACGGTCCCCGAGGACCGGCTCGCCCACTCCCTGCACGCGTACTTCCTGCGGATCGGGGACCCCGGCGCGCCCATCGTGTACTCCGTGGACCGCATCCGCGACGGCCGCTCCTTCACCACCCGACGGGTGGTCGCGGTCCAGCACGGACAGCCGATCTTCCACCTCTCCGCGTCCTTCCAGACGTACGAGGAGGGCATGGAGCACCAGGCCCCGATGCCGCCCGCGCCCGACCCCGAGACGCTGCCCACGGCCGCCGAACTGCTTCCGCTGTACGCCGACGTCTTCTCCGACGCCGACGTACTGGAACGCATCCTGGAGGCCCGCGAGTCCGTCGACCTGCGCTATGTCGACGCGCCGCCGTACGGCACCGTCGGCGAGGTCCGCGAGCCGCGCTCCCAGGTGTGGTTCCGCACCAACGGCAAGCTCGCGGACGACCCGCTGCTGCACGTCGTCCTCGCGACCTACGTCTCGGACATGACGCTCCTCGACTCCATCCTGCTCGCCCACGGGCGCGGCGGCTGGGTGACCGGCGACGTCGTCGGAGCCTCCCTCGACCACGCGATGTGGTTCCACCGCCCGTTCCGCGCCGACGAATGGCTGCTGTACGACCAGGAGTCGCCCTCCGCGTCGGGCGGCCGCGGCCTCGGCCAGGCCCGGATCTACACCCAGGACGGCAAGCTGGCCATCTCGGTGATCCAGGAAGGTGTGGTCCGCGTCCCGCGATAGCGGCGCATTCCTCGGTAAGACTGAGGCATGACTGAAGCAGCGGCGCGGCCCGCGGACGGCGGCGGGGACAGCGGGGACGACGGCGGCGGCGAGAGTGTCTTCACGGTGATCGTCGCCGCCGTCGCCAATCTCGGGATCGCCCTCGCCAAGGCGGTCGCCGGTGTCATCAGCGGCTCCAGCGCGATGCTGTCGGAGGCCGCCCACTCCGTCGCCGACACCGTCACGGAACTGCTGCTGCTCACGGCTCTCAAACGCAGCGAGAAACCCGCCGACGAGGAGCATCCGCTGGGCTACGGCCCCGAGCGCTACATCTGGGCGCTGCTCGCCGCCGTCGCCACCTTCGTCGGCGGCGCGGTCTTCTCGATCTACGACGGAATCCACACCCTGGTCGCGGGCGAGGAGCTCGGCGACCCGCTCGTGTCGTACATCGTGCTGGCCGTCGCCTTCCTCCTGGAGGGCTTCTCCCTGCGGACGGGGCTGCGCCAGGCGCGCGGCGAGGCCGCCCGGGTGGACGCCCCCTTCAAGACCTACCTCCGGCGCACCCCCGACACCGCCGTGAAGGCCGTCGTCATGGAGGACTCGGCGGCCCTGGTCGGTCTGGTGTTCGCCGCGGGCGGCCTGCTCGGCGGCCAGCTCACCGGATCGGGCGTCTGGGACGGCATCGCCTCGCTGCTCATCGGGCTCCTGCTGCTCTACGTCGCCTGGGTGCTCGGCCGTTCCAACGCGGAGCTGCTGATCGGACGGCCGCTGCCCCGGCCGATGCGGGAGCGGATCCGGGCGGAGCTGCTGGCGTTGGAGCACGTGGAGGCCGTACTGGAGCTGACGACGCTCATGCAGGGACCGCGCGAGGCACTCGTCGCCGCCAAGGTCGACTTCCGGGACGCGTCGACCGCGGCCCAGATCGAGTGGGCCTGCGAACAGGCCGAGGACCGGATCCGGGCGGTGCTCCCCGCGGTGAGCAGGGTGTATCTGGACCCGACACCGGGGTACGCCCAGCGGCGGTCCGAAGGGCTGAATCCCTGGCCGTGAAAGGCGGTTGAGGCGGTCCGGCGGCTGAGGTTGGATGGCGGCCATGACCTATGGGGAAGAGTCGTGGAACTGGCGCGGGGCACGCATCCGGGAAGTCTTCCTGGAAGCGGCGGACACGGTCGTCGGGCTGCTCGCCGAACCCGCCGTCGCCGCCGCCTGGGAAAAGCCCAGCGCGCTGCGGGACTTCAGTGTCCAGGGACTGGCGGGGCACACCGTCTGGCCGGAACTCGCCCTGCCGGACCTGCTGGCGCAGCCGGTTCCGGTGGAGCCGGTGGTGTCGCTGCGGGAGTACTACCTGGAGCGGGTGACCTGGCTCGACGCCGGAGTCGACGGCGCGGTCAGCATCCGCATCCGGCGCGGCGGAGAGGCCACGGCGGCGGACGGCCACGAGGTGCTCGTGGGACGGGCCCGCGAGGCCGTCGAACGGCTGCGGGCGGAGCTTCCCGGGACCCCCGCCGTACGCCCGGTCCGGATGCCGTCCTGGGGCGACTGGTCCCTCGAACTCGACGACCTCCTGCTCACGCGGCTGATGGAACTCGTCGTCCACGCCGACGACTTGGCGCACAGCCTGGGCCTGCCCGCACCGGACTTCCCCGAGCGGGTGACCGCGCCGGTGGTCGACCTGCTCGCCCGCCTCGCGGTCCGGCGGCACGGCCCGCTCCAGGTGATCCGGGGACTCGCACGCGCCGAACGCGCCCCCGGATCGATCGCCGGGATCTAGGACCTGTCCGGTCGACAGGTCCTAGGCGGCGCCGGGGTTCACGCCAAACCCGCCGCGTTGAGCAGGTACGCCGTCATCGGGTCGTAGTGGCGCGGGCTGAGGACGTGGTCGTCGAGCGGGACCACGACCTGGAGCGTGCCCTCCGACTCGGCGAGGAACAGCGCCGGGTCGTTGCAGTCGGCGTAACCGACGGAGTCCAGGCCCTGTTGGCCCGCGAATCCGGCCCAGCCGTGGTCGGCCACGACCAGATCCGGCAGCGGACGGCCCTCCCGCTCCAGAGCGGTGAGGATCGCGCGCATCGGCTCGCCGGAGTGCGTGTGCCACAGCGTGGCGCCGTGTTCCAGGACCGCCACGTCCGCGAACTGCATGACGTAGCCCTCGTCCGTCCGCAGCCCGTCCGGGATCACCACGATCTCGCAGCCGGACGCGCGCAGGGCGGCGGCCGTGGCACGGTGCACGTCCAGCAGTCCGCCGGGGTGGCCGGTCGCGAACAGCACCCGCTGCCGGTCCTCGGCCGCCTTGCGCAGCCGGGCCGCGAGGCGGTCCAGGGCGTCCAAGGTCAGCTCGGGGTCGATGGTGTCCTGGCCGTACCGGTACTCCGGGTCGTCATTGACGCCGACCCGCTCCGCCATCACCGCGAGCACGTCCTGCTCGTCGGTCCAGCGGGCGCCGAGTTCCAGACCGAGCCACCAGTTGCGCTCGCCGTTCGCCAGTTTGCGGTAGTGGGAGAGGTTGTTCTCGCGGGGCGTGGCGACATCGCCCGCGATACGGGTCTTCACGAGATGGTCGACAAGTTCGGCGCGGCTGGGAGTCCCGGGTATCGGCATACCACCATTGTGCCGGTGCTCTCCCGCCGAGGGTGCGGCTGTCCCGGTCGCTGGGATGTGCGTCACTCAGGTGTACGGGACCTGGGGTGGAGCCACCCGCGGCCCCCGTCGGCCGGCTCCGTGCCGCCCGCTCAGTCGTCCCTTAGCGCGAACCACAACTCCATCCGTACGTCGGGGTCGTCGAGGTCCGTCCCCAGCAACGCGGCACAGCGGGCGATGCGTTGGCGGACCGTGTTGCGGTGGACGGAGAGGGCCACCGCGGTGCGGTCCCAACTGCCGTGCAGGGAGAGCCAGGTGCGGAGCGTCTCGGTCAGGGCCGGGGTCCCCGCGACGGGAGCGAGAAGGGCCTGGGCGTGGGCCTCGGCATCGGCCGGGGGGACGAGGTCCGCGAGCGCGGGACGGTCGCCGTGGCGGACCAGGGCCGCCCGGGTGGCGCGGGCGCGGGCCAGCGCTCGGGCCGCCTGGGTGTCGGCGGTCGCCCACGCGTGCGGGCCCGCGGGCGCGCTGACCCCGCAGGTCCAGCCCGGCTGCGCGGTGGGCTCGCGGTCGCCGGGGACGAGGACGCGGACGATGTCGCCGCTCACGTCGACCAGCGCCGAGCCAAGCGCCGCTCCCAGCGCGGACGCGGCGACGGCGTCCGGGGCGGGGCCGTCCCCGGCGGGGCGCGCGTGCACGACCACCCACCGCTCGCCGCCGAGAAGGGGTGCCACCGCCTCCGGCGCGGCACCGAGCAGCAGCCGCACCAGGGCCGCCGACCGAGCCGCGCCGCTCCCGCTCTGGTGCTCCCCGGTGAGCAGGGAGAGCAGCACGGACGCGACGGAGGCGATCGTGTGGTCGCCGGGGTCACGGCGTGGCGCGGCGACGCCCAGGACGAAGCCCTGGCCGCTGCCGAGGGCGTAGGCCGCTAGATGGATGCCGCCCACGGTGTCGGTGGCGGAGGAAGGGGTGGGTCCCTGAGCGGCCCCGGGCCGTACGACACCGGCGAGCTCGGCGAGCACCTCCCCGAGAGACGCCGGCGCCGGGGGTGCGCCGGGGGAGGGTGCGCCGATCGCGGGAGACGGGCCCCGGGTGGTCCCGGTCGAGGCTGTCCGCTCCGTCGGTCCCCCGACCGTGGGCGCTGCTCCCGACGGTCCCGTGTCCGCCGGGTGGGCCGGGATGCCCGGGCGGGTCCGGGGTGCCGATCGGGTCGCCTCCGGCGGGCGGGCCGGCGGGATCCTGCCGGCCCGTGCCAGCTCCGTGCCCTCCGGGCCGTACAGCACCGCCCAGCCCCCCACCCGCTGGGCGAGCTGCCGGAGCACCGCCGGGACCGGATCGGGGCGGGCGGCGGCGGCCGCCAGGCTCTGCTGGGCCTCGGTCACCCGGCGGAGTTCGGCCAGCCGGGCCTGGGCCATGAGCTGCCACACCGCGCGGGCGACCCCGGAGAACGTCGTCTGGGGCGGGACCTCCAGGAGGGGCAGCCCGTAGGTGTCGCAGGCCGCGACCAGGGCGCGCGGGACCGTGTCGTGGACCGGGGCCAGGCCGAAGCCGAGCGCCGCACCGCCCGCCGCGACGATGCGGGAGACATAGCCGTCGAAGTAGCCCCCCGGGCTGTCGGCCCCGCCCGACCCGGGGATGCCCTCGTCCGAGCCGGCCGCCTCGGGGACGTGGACCCCCGCCGTCAGCAGCAGCTCGCCGCCCAGCAGGTAGGGATAGGGGTCCGCCATCTCCGACGTGTGCGCCCAGTGGATCACCGTGTCGGGCTCCGCCGGTCCGGCGATCAGGCGCAGGGCCAGGTCCTCGCGGGCGAGGAGCGCCGACAGCGGTACGGGAGGGGTCGGCGGTACCGCCGGGGCGGACGGTGACTGTGGGTCCGGCATGGTGGACAGTTCCTCCATCCCGTTCGGAGCGAATGGATGAAACGTACACTTCGCAGTCGCTTTCCGGCCACCTAGTGTCGTCCCGACCGGCAGCCGTGGGTACGGGCGGATGTCCCCGCGATCAGTTGCCGGCTCGTCCCCACCTCATCTGCACGACACGCCACCGAGCGCTCGGAGGAGACCCCATGGCCGTCGACTACACAGTGATCGTCGTCTATCTGGCCGGCATGCTGGCCATGGGCTGGTGGGGCATGCGCCGCGCCAAGTCCAAGAGCGAGTTCCTCGTCGCGGGACGCAGGCTCGGACCCGCCATGTACTCCGGCACCATGGCCGCCATCGTCCTCGGCGGCGCGTCCACCATCGGCGGTGTCGGGCTCGGCTACCAGTACGGGCTCTCCGGTGCCTGGATGGTCTTCACCATCGGCCTCGGCCTGCTGGCGCTCAGCGTTTTCTTCTCCGCCCGCATCGCCCGCCTGAAGGTCTACACCGTCTCCGAGATGCTCGACCTGCGCTACGGCGGCCGGGCCGGTGTCATCTCCGGTGTCGTCATGTGGGCGTACACCCTGATGCTCGCGGTCACCTCGACCATCGCGTACGCCACGATCTTCGACGTCCTCTTCGACATGAACCGGACGCTCGCGATCATCCTCGGCGGCTCGATCGTCGTCGCGTACTCGACGCTCGGCGGCATGTGGTCGATCACCCTCACCGACATGGTGCAGTTCGTGGTCAAGACCGTCGGCGTGCTGCTCCTGCTCCTGCCCATAGCGGTCGTCAAGGCCGGCGGGTTCAGCGAGATGAAGGCCAAGCTGCCCACCGAGTACTTCGACCCGCTGGGCATCGGCGGCGAGACGATCTTCACCTACGTGCTGATCTATACGTTCGGCATGCTGATCGGGCAGGACATCTGGCAGCGCGTGTTCACCGCGCGCAGTGACAGGACCGCCAAGTGGGGCGGCACGGTCGCCGGTACCTACTGCCTGGTCTACGCCGTGGCCGGCGCCGTCATCGGCACCGCGGCCAAGGTCATGTACCCGAAGCTGCCCAGCGCCGACACCGCCTTCGCGACCATCGTCAAGGACGAACTCCCGGTCGGTGTGCGCGGACTGGTGCTCGCCGCGGCCCTCGCCGCTGTGATGTCCACCTCCTCCGGCGCCCTGATCGCCTGCGCCACCGTCGCCAACAACGACATCTGGTCCCGGCTGCGCGGCGCCGTGAAGCGCGACGCCGAAGACCACGACGAGGTCAAGGGCAACCGCGTCTTCATCCTGGTCATGGGCATCGCCGTGATCTGTACGGCGATCGCGCTCAACAACGTCGTCGAGGCGCTGACCGTCGCCTACAACCTGCTCGTCGCCGGCCTGCTCGTCCCGATCCTCGGCGGTCTGCTGTGGAAGCGCGGCACGGTGCAGGGCGCGCTCGCCTCCGTCGTCGTCGGCGGTGTCGCCGTCATCGGGCTGATGGCCTCGTACGGCATCCTCGCCAACGAGCCCGTCTACTACGGACTGCTCCTCTCGCTGGCCGCGTACCTGATCGTGTCGCTGGCCACACCGGCGACCGACACCGCGGTGCTGGCCGCCTGGCGGGAGCGGCTCGCGGGCCGCGACGCCGAACCCGTGTCCGAACCGGTCCCGGTTCCCCAGTAGAGTCGTACTAGTTGTACTTAGTTGTACATACGCGACGAAGCGTAGGAAAGAAGGCAATCCCTCATGAGCAGCAACGAGACGCCCCGCGGACCCGTCGACTCGTCCCGCATTCCGCGGTACGCCGGTCCCGCGACCTTCGCCCGGCTGCCGCGCCTCGACGAGGTCGGCACCGCCGACGTCGCGGTGGTCGGTGTGCCGTTCGACTCCGGCGTCTCGTACCGGCCGGGCGCCCGCTTCGGCGGCAACGCGATCCGCGAGGCGTCCCGGCTGCTGCGCCCCTACAACCCGGCGCAGGACGCCTCCCCGTTCGCCCTCGCGCAGGTCGCGGACGCCGGTGACATCGCGGCGAACCCGTTCAACATCAACGAGGCCGTGGAGACGGTGGAGGCCGCCGCCGACGAGCTGCTCGGCACCGGCGCCCGCCTGATGACCCTGGGCGGCGACCACACCATCGCGCTGCCCCTGCTCCGCTCCGTCGCCAAGAAGCACGGCCCGGTCGCGCTGCTCCACTTCGACGCGCACCTCGACACCTGGGACACGTACTTCGGTGCCGAGTACACGCACGGCACCCCGTTCCGCCGCGCCGTCGAGGAGGGCATCCTCGACACCTCGGCGCTCTCCCACGTCGGCATCCGCGGCCCGCTGTACGGCAAGCAGGACCTCACCGACGACGAGAAGATGGGCTTCGGCATCGTCACCTCGGCGGATGTCTACCGCCGCGGCGCCGACGAGGTCGCCGACCAGCTGCGCCAGCGCATCGGAGACCGCCCGCTCTACATCTCCATCGACATCGACTGCCTCGACCCGGCGCACGCGCCCGGCACGGGCACCCCGGAGGCGGGCGGCATGACCTCCCGCGAGCTCCTGGAGATCCTGCGCGGCCTCTCGTCCTGCAACCTCGTCTCGGCCGACGTCGTCGAGGTCGCCCCGGCGTACGACCACGCCGAGATCACCGCGGTGGCGGCGTCGCACACCGCCTACGAACTGACCACCATCATGTCCCGCCAGATCGCGGAGGCCCGGAACAAGTGACCCACGACCACGACCTGGTGCTCCGCCCGTCGGCCGCACAGACGGAGGCCGCGCTCAACCCTCCCCCCGGCCGCAACGGCGGAGACCTGGTCGTGGAGACCCTCTCCGGTCTCGGCGCGACGACCGTCTTCGGGCTGCCGGGCCAGCACGCGCTCGGCATGTTCGACGCGCTGCGCCGCTCCTCGCTCCAGTACGTCGGACTGCGCGTCGAGAACAACGCCGGGTTCGCGGCGGACGCGTACGGCCGGATCACCGGTGAGGCCGCGCCGCTGCTGCTCTCCACCGGCCCCGGGGCGCTGACCTCGCTCGCCGCGCTCCAGGAGGCGCGCGCCGCCTCGGCACCCGTCCTCGCCATCAGCAGCCAGGTCCCGACCGCCGGCCTCGGCGGCGGCCGCCACGGCTATCTGCACGAACTCCCCGACCAGCAGGCCTCGTTCCGGGGCGTGGTCAAGTCGGTCCACACGGTCCGTACGCAGTCCCAGATCCCCTCCGCGATCGCGGCGGCCTGGGAGTCGGCGCTGACCGTTCCGCACGGCCCGGTCTGGGTGGAGATCCCGCAGGACGTCCTCCTCGACGAGACGAGCCTGCCGGTGGTCACGGCGATGGACGCGACCCCCGAGGACGTGGTCCCGCGCCCCGAACTGACGGCGCTGGCAGCCCACTTGCTGTCCTCGGCTGTCCGTCCCGCGATCATCGCGGGCGGCGGTGTCGTCCGGTCGGACGCGTCCGGCAAGCTGCGCGCGCTCGCCGAGAGGCTGAACGCGCCCGTCGTCACCACCTTCGGCGGCAAGGGCGCCTTCCCCTGGGAACACCCGCTCTCCCTCCAGTCCTGGCTGGAGGACCGGTACACGACCGACTTCCTGGAGGACGCGGACGTCCTGCTGGTGGTGGGCTCGGGCCTCGGCGAACTCTCCTCGAACTACCACACGTTCAAGCCCCGGGGCCGGGTGATCCAGATCGAGGCCGACCTCGGCAAGCTGGAGTCCAACCACCCGGCGCTGGGCATCCACGCGGACGCCCGCCTCGCGCTGTCCGCGCTCCTGGAGACGGTGGAGGAACGCCCCGACCCGACGGCGGCGGACCGCGTGAGCACGGTCCTCGGCCGGGTCGCGGAGCGCATCGCCTCCCAGGAACTCACCCTGGAACAGGACGTGCTGGCGTCCGTCCGCCGGGCCCTGCCGGCCACGTCGCCGTCCTTCTGGGACATGACGATCCTGGCGTACTGGGCGTGGTCGGCCTTCGACCCGCGCGGCGCCAACACCATGCACTCCGCGCAGGGTGCCGGCGGCCTCGGCTACGGCTTCCCGGCGGCGCTGGGCGCGGCCGCGGCCGACCCCTCCCGCCCGGTCCTCGCGGTCTCCGGCGACGGTGGCGCGCTGTATTCCATCGCCGAACTGGCGACGGCGAAGCAGTGCGACCTCCCGGTCACCTGGCTCATCGTGGACGACGGCGGATACGGCATCCTCCGCGAGTACATGACCGGCGCCTTCGGCCGGGCGACCGCCACGGAACTGTCCCGCCCGGACTACGTCGCCCTCGCCGAGTCGTTCGGCGTGCCGGGCGTCCTCACGAGCCCCGAGACGCTGGAGGAGGACCTGGCCAAGGCCCTGGCCGCCCCCGGCCCCTCGGTGGTCGTCCTCCCGGCGGTGCTGCGGATGTTCGCCCCGACGCACTTGGGCTGACCGCGCCGGCCGCGGTCGCGGGAACGCGAGAGCGCCGGGGAGTGTGCGACACACTCCCCGGCGCTCCGTCGCCCAGGTCCCGGCAGTCGCCTGAACTCCCTTTGTCACGGAGGGAGTTCAGGCGGTCACGCTGACTACCAGATCGCTTCCACCCATTCCGGGTGGTCGATGAACGGGTTGCGGTTGTGCTGGTAGGTGTCGTAGATCGCCTGGTTGCGCTTCTCCTCGAAGGTGCTCGGCGGGTCCTCGTCGTTCCACTGCTTGAGCACGGACAACTTGCCGATGTACGGGGTGCTGCCGTTGTTGACCTTCTCGTCGGGCTCCAGGTTGGCGAAGCCGTCGTCGCCCTCGTAGCGGACCGCCATGTAGAGGATCATGCGGGCCACGTCGCCCTTGTCGGCGTCGCGCGGCTCGAACGAGTCGGAGTCGACGAGGCTGCCGCCGCCGTTGGTGACCGTGCTGCCGCCGTTGTCGAAGTCCAGATTGCCGCGGATGCTGTTGACCTGGACGTCCGCCGGGCGCAGATGGTGCAGATCCGTGCCGGGGCCGGTCACCTCGCCGAAGTTGCCGTGCGACTTGGCCCAGGTGTGCTCGCGGTTCCAGTCGCCGACGTCGCCGCCGTTGAGGGACTTGCTGCGCGAGACGCCGCTGTACAGCAGGATCACGTTGCTGCTGTTGTTCGGGTCCTGGTCGGTGACCTTCAGCGCGTCCCAGACCGCGGAGTACGAGATCTTGGTCTGGCTGCTGATGATGGTGTGCAGCGAGGACTTCAGGGTCGTGCCGGTCTTGCCGACCGCGTTCTTGTAGTACGTGCTGTCGTACGCGGTCGTCGTGGCGCTCGCGGGGGTCGCGGCCACGGTCGGCAGGGTGAGGCCGACGAGGACCGCGGAGGTGCTCAGCGCCAGGGTCTTCCAGCGGCGTATGTGCGTGGCGGGCATCGTGGGGTGTCCGTTCTACGCGGGTTGAATGGAGCGGGTAACCGGGAGGGTGACATGTGCATGAGGTGCTGGGGGTTAAGGGGAGGTGTCGGTTCAGTGTCGGGATTCAACAACTCGTGCAGTCCACGCGAGACATGACAGAACGACCGAGCGGCCCCTGACCGGACATGTGGTCAGGGGCCGCCGGGTGTCGGGCGGATGGGTCAGCCGACGTCGGAGGTGTCCAGCCGGTAGAGCGTCGAGGCCGACTGTCCGCTGCCCTGCGCGCCGGATCCGGAACTCGATCCGGAGTCGGACCCGGCACCGGACGCGGACCCGGACTCCGAAGTGGAGTCGGACGCCGCGGATTTGTCGTACGCGCTCTCCTTCACCGCCGTGCCGTTCTTCTCCACCCACGCGGTGATCTGCGAGTTGAGCGTGTTGTTTCCGCCCATCCCGCCGCCCATGCCGCCGCCGAGCTGGATGTAGTGCAACTCGCCCTTGCGCACGAGCTCCTTGAGCTTGGCGAGCGTCATCGCCTTGTCGGAACCGGTGAAGCCGAACATGGAGATGACGGGCTTGCCGGTGCTCACGATCAGCTGCGCCGCGCCCTGCGAATTGGGCACCGCCAGCAGCCACTTGGCGCCGTCCTGGTGCTTCTCCAGATAGGAGACCAGGGCGCTGCTGGTGGTGCCGCCCATGCCGCCACCGCCGCCGCCGGAGCCGCCCGCGCCGCCGGGCCGCTCAGCGGTACCGCCCGCGGCGCTGCCGTTCCCGGCTTCCGCCTGGCCGCCACCGGGGAACTCCCCGTTCCCGGCGCCCTGTTGGCCCGCGTCCTGGCCGACGCCGGGGGAGCCGCCCTGGGGCTGCTCGCCGTTCCCTCCGGGTGCCAGGCCACCGCCGGGGGCCTGCCCGCCTTCGGGGAGGCCGCCCGCCTGTCCGCCCGCCTCGGCGTTCGGACCGCCCTGCGGGGCGCCGCCGGGGGCCTCGCCTCCGAAGCCGCCCCGGCCGCCGCCCGGACCGCCCCCGAAGCCGCCGCTGCCGGTGGTCGGCCCCGCGGTCGGGTTGGTGCCGCCCATGCCGCCGCCCATACCGCCGGCGGCGGCCGCGGGTTCGGCGACGGCGTACGCCGCCGGGCCGGCGAGGGCCGCGACGACCGCCGCAGCCACGGACGCGGTGAGCAGCCGGGCGCGGTTGCCGGAACGGAAGAGGAACAGGCCCGTGATCGCCAGGGCCATGACCACCCCGACGGCCGGCCACAGCCAGCCGTTCCAGTCGGCGGCCCGGCGCAGCAGCACGATCGCCCAGATCGCGGTGACCGCGAGCCCGGCGGGCAGCACCCACTGCCACCGGGCGTCCGAGCCGCGGAAGGCGCCCAGCAGCATGACGCCGCCCGCGCCGGTCAGGGCCGCGATGCCGGGAGCGAGCGCGGTCGTGTAGTACGGGTGCATGGTGCCCTCGGCCATGCTGAACGTCAGGTAGTGCAGGACGGTCCAGCCGCCCCACAGCACCAGCGCGGCGCGCCTCACGTCGGTACGCGGCGCGCGTCCGCACAGCACCAGGCCGCCGACGAGCGCGATGCCCGCGAAGGGCAGCAGCCAGGAGATCTGGCCGCCGAGGATGTCGTTGAACATCCGGCTGAGGCCCGCGGTCCCGGCGAAGGTGCCGCCCCCGCCACCCCCGCCGCCTCCGCCGTTGCCCTCGCCGCCCAGCACCCGGCCCAGGCCGTTGTAGCCCATGATCAGGTCCCAGGCGGAGCCGTCCGTGGAGCCTCCGATGTACGGGCGGTCGCCGGCCGGTACGAGCGAGACGGCGGCCGCCCACCAGAAGCTCGCGACAGCCAGGGCCACGGTGGCGAGCAGCAGGTTGCGGACCTTCTTCGCCCAGCCGAGCCGGGAGGCGTACACGTACACGGCGAGGACGGCGGGCAGGGCGATGTAGGCCTGCAGCATCTTGGTGTTGAAGGCGAGCCCGAAGCACACCGCCGAGCCGAGCAGCGGCAGGAGTCTGCCGTCGCGGGTGGCCCGCAGGCCGAGGGCCGCGGCCGCGACCATCAGCAGGACCAGGAGGGTGTCCGGGTTGTTGTCGCGGTTGATGGCGACCGTGATCGGGGTCAGCGCGAGGACCAGCGCGGCCACGGTGGCCGCCGGGTGGCCGAAGACCCGCTTCACGCAGGAGTGCAGGATCCAGATCGTGCCGAGCGCGGCGGCGACCATGGGCGCCATCATCTGCCAGGTGCCGAAGCCGAGGACCCGACAGGACAGACTCATGATCATGAGCGCGAACGGCGGCTTGTCGACCGTGATGAAGTTGCCCGCGTCGAGCGAGCCGAAGAACCAGGCCTTCCAGCTCTGCGTACCGCTGAGCACCGCGGCGCTGTAGAAGCTGTTCAGGTCGGCGGACGACAGGTTCCAGGAGTACAGGACCGCGGCCAGGACGAGGATCGCGAGCAGCGCGGGCAGCGACCAGCGGGGCGCGGCCGGCGCCGGCTCCGCGGGCTCCGCGTGCGCGGGCGCCGGCGGCGGGGCGTGGGGAGTCGTGGGGGCGTCGGGCAAGGGGTCAGTGGCAGACGTCACCACCGCACCATGACGCGACGTGATGGGTGCGGACTGTGGTCCGCCTGGGGGCGAGCTGTGTGTCCGGACCCCGCCGCCGAAACACCCGGACACCCGCCGCCGGAACACCCGAACCCCCGTCCCCGGAACACCCGTACAACTTTCGGACCCCCCTGTGAGTCATCTGGGGCGAGCGCGCCGGGGGCGCGTTCGTATCGGTTCAAGGGGATGGGAAGCCTCCATGACTCACCGGATATCCCGGGGTGCCCGTGTGCTCGCAGCGAGCCTCGGTGCCGGCGTGATCGTGCCGTTCGCGGTCGCCGCGGCCCCCGCGGTCGCCGCGCCGGCGCCCACGGTCAGCTGTACGTCGGGCAAGGCCGGCCTGGCCGCCAAGCTGCAGAAGGACATCACCGCTGCCCTCGCCAACCGCAGGGGCACGGTCGCGGTCGGCCTCTACGACCGCACCACGAACACCACCTGCACACTCCGCGCCACCACCGCCTTCGACTCGGCCAGCACGGTGAAGGTCACCGTCCTCGCCGCGCTGCTCTGGGACGCGAAGAAGCACAACCGCTATCTGACGAGCACCGAGACGTCGCTCGCCACCAAGATGATCACCCAGTCGGACAACGCCTCGACCACCAAGCTGTGGAACCAGCTCGGTCTGACGAAGATCAAGGGCTTCCTGACCGCGGCGGGGATGACGAAGACCACGCCGGGCACCGGTGGCTACTGGGGTCTGACGCAGATCAACGTCACCGACGAGCAGAAGCTGCTGAAGCTCGTCACCGCCAAGAACACGGTGCTGAGCGACAACTCCCGGGCGTACATCCTGAAGCTCATGGGCCAGGTCATCTCCTCGCAGCGCTGGGGGACACCGGCCGGGGCGCCCTCGACGGTCGCGGTGCACGTCAAGAACGGCTGGCTCTCGCGCTCCACGAACGCGTGGCGGGTGCACAGCCTCGGCACCTTCAACGGCGGCGGCCACGACTACATGATGTCGGTGCTCACCGTCGGCAGCGGCACCATGGACTACGGCGTCGCCACCATTCAGGCCGTCGCCAAGGTCATCCACAAGGACCTCGTGCCGGTCACCGTCGCCGCCCAGCGGTTCACGCCGACCTCGCATCCGACGGAGGCCTTCCCGGCCGTCCCGGCCGACTGACCGAGGCCGCACCCCGGGCATCCTTACGCCCGTACTCCCGCGTTCGCACGCCTGTACGTCTTCTTCCGTCCGCCCGGCCACTCTGCCCGGCGGGCGGATGATTGTTGCGGAGGGATGAAATCCGCTCCGCCCGGCGTTGGTGCCTTCCGGCGGAGTGAGATCTACGGAAGGCACCGGAGTGGCAACGGAGCAGGGCTGGGCGCGGCGGCTCGCCGGGTACGCGTGGCGGTACCCGAAGGACGTGGTGCTCGCGCTCGGCTCCTCGCTGGGCGGCATGGCCGTGATGGCGGTGGTCCCGCTGGTCACCAAGGTGATCATCGACGACGTCATCGGCGACCACAGCCGGGGCATGGCCCCCTGGGCGGGCGTGCTCCTCGGCGCGGCCGTCGTCGTCTACGTCCTCACCTACATCCGCCGCTACTACGGCGGCCGGCTCGCCCTCGACGTCCAGCACGATCTCCGTACCGACATGTACGAGACGATCACCCGGCTGGACGGGCGGCGCCAGGACGAGCTGTCCACCGGCCAGGTCGTGGGCCGCGCGACCAGTGACCTCCAGCTGATCCAGGGCCTGCTCTTCATGCTCCCGATGACCATCGGGAACATCCTGCTCTTCCTGATCTCCCTCGGGATCATGGCGGCGCTCTCCCTGCCGCTCACCCTGGTCGCGCTGGCCGTCGCCCCGGCCCTGTGGGTCGTCGCCAAGCGCAGCCGCTCCAAGCTGCACCCCGCCACCTGGTACGCGCAGGCGCAGGCCGCCGCCGTGGCCGGGGTGGTCGACGGCGCCGTCAGCGGCGTCCGCGTGGTGAAGGGCTTCGGGCAGGAGGACCAGGAGACCGGCAAACTGCGCGAGGTCGGGCGGCGGCTCTTCGCGGGGCGGCTGCGGACCATCCGGTTGAACGCCAAGTACACCCCGGCCCTCCAGGCCGTGCCCGCCCTCGGCCAGGTCGCGATGCTCGCGCTCGGCGGCTGGCTGGCGGTGCGCGGCCAGATCACGCTGGGCACCTTCGTGGCGTTCTCCACGTACCTCGCGCAGCTCGTCGGGCCGGTGCGGATGCTGGCCGTCGTCCTCACCGTCGGACAGCAGGCCCGCGCCGGTGCCGAGCGCGTGCTGGAGCTCATCGACACCCAGCCGTCGATCAAGGACGGCACCAAGACCCTGCCGGCCGACGCGCCCGCCACCGTCGAGTTCGACGACGTGTCGTTCGGATACGAGGAGAGCCGGCCGGTACTGGACGGGCTGAGCTTCGAGATCCGGCCCGGCGAGACCCTCGCGGTCGTCGGCTCGTCCGGCTCCGGCAAGTCGACGGTCTCGCTGCTGATGCCCCGCTTCTACGACGTGACGCACGGCGCCGTCCTCATCGGCGGGCACGACGTCCGCGAGCTGACCACGGAGTCCCTGCGCGCCGCGATCGGGCTCGTCCCCGAGGACTCCTTCCTCTTCTCCGACACCGTGCGCGCCAACATCGCCTACGGCCGCCCCGACGCCACCCAGGACGAGATCGAGACCGCGGCCCGTGCCGCCCAGGCGGACCGTTTCATCGCGGAGCTGCCCCGCGGCTACGACACCAAGGTCGGCGAGCACGGTCTCACCCTCTCGGGAGGGCAGCGCCAGCGGGTCGCGCTCGCCCGCGCGATCCTCACCGACCCCCGGCTGCTCGTCCTCGACGACGCCACCTCTGCCGTGGACGCCCAGGTCGAGCACGAGATCCACGAGGCGCTGAAGCACGTCATGCAGGGCCGCACGACCCTGCTGATCGCCCACCGCCGCTCCACCCTGAACCTCGCCCACCGCATCGCCGTCCTCGACGGCGGCCGGCTCGCCGACATCGGCACCCACGACGAGCTCCAGGCCCGCTCCGCGCTCTACCGGCGACTGCTCACCGACCCCGACGAGCTGGGCGGCGTTTCCCCGGGCCACGCCCTGCCGGCGGCACCGCAGGAGGACACCTCGGTACGCGACGAGCTGGACGCCGAGTTCGACGCCGAGCGCGGGGTGACGCCGCACCTGTGGACCGGCGACCGCGAGCCCAGGGACAACGCCCTCGAAGGAATGCCCGCCACCCCCGGACTCCTCGCCCAGGTCGAGGCGCTGCCCCCGGCCAACGACGTCCCGGACGTCGACGAGGCCCGCGCGGTCAGGGCCGAGGACTCCTACGGACTGCGCAGACTGCTGGGCGGCTTCGGGGCCCCGCTGCTCGTCAGCCTCGCCCTGGTCGCCGTCGACGCGGTGATGACCCTGCTGCTGCCCATCCTGATCCGGCACGGCATCGACCAGGGCGTCACCCGGCTCGCGCTCGGCGCGGTGTGGGCGGCGGCCGCGCTCGCGCTGATCACCGTGCTCGTCCAGTGGGCGGCGCAGATCGGCGAGACCCGGATGACGGGCCGCACCGGTGAGCGGGTCCTCTACGCGCTGCGCCTGAAGATCTTCGCGCAGCTCCAGCGCCTCGGCCTCGACTACTACGAGCGCGAGCTCACGGGCCGGATCATGACCCGCATGACGACCGACGTCGACGCGCTGTCGACGTTCCTGCAGACCGGTCTTGTCACCGCCTTCGTCTCCGTCGTCACCTTCTTCGGCATCATGGTCGCCCTGCTCGTGATCGACGTACAGCTCGCGCTGGTCGTCTTCGTGACGCTGCCGCCCCTGGTCATCGGCACGTTCTTCTTCCGCCGCGCGAGCGTCAAGGCGTACGAACTCGCCCGCGAGCGGGTGTCGGTGGTCAACGCCGATCTCCAGGAGTCGGTGTCCGGGCTGCGGATCCTCCAGGCGTTCCGGCGCGAGGGCGCCAGCGCACGGCGGTTCGCGGAGGGCAGCGACAGCTACCGCAGGGCGCGGATCCGCGGGCAGTGGCTCATCTCCGTCTACTTCCCGTTCGTGCAGCTGCTGGCCTCGGGGGCCGCGGCCGCGGTGCTGATCGTCGGCGCCCACCGGATCGACTCCGGCACGCTCACGACCGGCGCGCTGGTCGCCTACCTCCTCTACATCGACCTGTTCTTCGCGCCCGTCCAGCAGCTCTCGCAGGTCTTCGACGGCTACCAGCAGGCCACCGTCTCGCTGGGCCGCATCCAGGAACTGCTCAGGGAACCGACGTCGACGAAGGTCGCCGACGAGCCCCTGGAGGTGCCGTCGCTGCGGGGCGAGATCGCGTTCGAGGACGTCGACTTCGCGTACGGCCTGGCGGACGAGGCCGAAGAGGCGCTCAGCGCGGTGTCGTTGCGCATCCCCGCCGGGCAGACCGTCGCCTTCGTCGGGGAGACCGGCGCGGGCAAGTCGACGCTGGTGAAGCTGGTCGCGCGGTTCTACGACCCGACGGGCGGGCGGGTGACGGTCGACGGCACGGACCTGCGCGACCTCGACATCACCGCCTACCGGCACCGGCTCGGTGTCGTCCCCCAGGAGGCCTACCTCTTCCAGGGAACCGTCCGCGACGCCATCGCCTACGGCCGTCCGGGCGCCACCGACGCCGAGGTGGAGGCCGCAGCCCGCGCGGTCGGCGCGCACGACATGATCGCCACGCTGGACGGCGGCTATCTCCACGAGGTCGCCGAGCGCGGCCGCAACCTCTCCGCGGGACAGCGCCAGTTGATCGCGCTGGCCCGCGCGGAGCTGGTCGATCCGGACGTGCTGCTCCTCGACGAGGCGACGGCGGCGCTGGACCTGGCGACGGAGGCCCTGGTCAACCAGGCCACCGACCGGCTGGCGGGCCGCCGCACGACACTGGTGGTCGCCCACCGGCTGACGACGGCCGCCCGCGCGGACCGGGTCGTGGTGATGGACCACGGCCGCGTCACCGAGGACGGCACCCACGACGAACTGCTGCGCCTCGACGGCCGTTACGCCGCGTTGTGGCGGACGTTCGTGGGCGCCCCGGAAACCGAGGAGCCCGTCAGCTCCTCGGCTTGATGTCGGAGATCTTCTTCGTCGCCAGATCCGACTGCACCGTCAGATAGGTGTACGTCGGATGCCGGTCGGAGCCCCAGGTCAGCCGGACCGTCGACCAGGTGTGCCCGGCGCCGCTGTCGCCCGGCGTCACCTTCCAGGCGCGCGGCACGTCCTGGGCGCGCAGCACCCCGTCGGCGTGCTGGCGGTTCTCCCAGGAGGCCAGGCGCGAGCGGAGCCCCGCGGTCAGATAGAAGGAGCGCAGCTGGGTGTCGAGGCGGCCGGAGCCCCCGTCGGTCACGGCGTCGATGTAGGAGCCGTAGAAGTCGGCCACCCGGTCGTAGGCCGGACCGTTGCTCCCGCTGCGGGCGGGCGGTGGGGCGACGGAGCCGGCGACGGCCGGCACCGAGGCACCGGCGGTGATCAGAAGAGCCGCGGCGACGACTGCGCGGCCGGTCGTGCGGGAGGGCTTGATGCCGGACATGAACTACCGCCTTTCGTTTTCTGATCAGTTGGACCCTCCATAAACGGGCACGGTTGCCCCAAAGAAGGAAAAAACCTCTCCTGGGTGAGGCGCGGATCGACAGAGACACTCGCGCGGTACGCAACCATCCGCCGTACGTCCTGCGTCCGTACACCAGTACGCTGATTGCTGCGGGAGGGACGACAGTGGACAGTGGTGCGATACGCCGACGGCTGGCGCTCGGCGTGGCCGTGCTGACCGCGTCCGGGTTGCTCGCGCTCATGAGTCCGGGCAGCGCCCAGGCCGCCCCCTCCTCCTGCTCGGGTCGCAAGGTCCGCACGCTGCCCTTCACGACCGGTTCCGTGCATGTGTACAAGCGCAGCGGCTATGTCTGCGCCGTGACGTTCCCCGAGGCACGGGGCTCCCGCAAGCGGATGTCCGTCAGCGTGCAGGCGCGGGGCGGCCGGCCGGTGGTCGACTCGGGGCACTTCGCCCATCGCGCGGGCCCGGTGACCGTGTACGCGGGCCACCGCTGCGTCCGGATCAAGGGCTCGGTCGGCTCGGGATCGGTGAGCTCCGGCTGGATCCTCTGCTGAGCCGCTGAGCCGTACGCCTTCGGGGACTCTCCCCTTCTGGCGGTGCCGCTCGGCCGGCCTGCCCCGCCGCATCACAGAAACTCCACAGCGTTGGCCCAAGAACCCCTGGTGTCACGGGAGTTGCTCCGCTAGGTTCCGGCGGACATCTGCGTATTCCCAGGGGAGGGTGCATGCGCAAGGCGCTCAGATGGCTGCTGGCGCTCACCGTGCTCATAGGCACGATGAGCACGGCCGGGGCGGCCACCGCTGCCCAGCCGGAGGCCACCGACACCGGCACGACAGGTACCGTCGGCACGGCCGACGAGGACATCCTGGACCGGCTTCTCGCGGTCCCGGGCATGAGCCTGATCCAGGAGAAGCCATACACCGGCTACCGGTTCTTCGTGCTGAACTACACCCAGCCGGTCGACCACCGGCACCCGTCCAAGGGCACGTTCCAGCAGCGCATCACCGTGCTGCACAAGGACACCGCGCGCCCGACCGTCTTCTACACCGGCGGCTACAACGTCTCCACCAACCCGAGCCGCCGCGAGCCGACCCAGATCGTGGACGGCAACCAGGTCTCGATGGAGTACCGCTTCTTCACGCCGTCCCGTCCCGACCCGGCCGACTGGTCCAAGCTCGACATCTGGCAGGCGGCCAGCGACCAGCACCGCATCTTCCAGGCGCTGAAGCCGATCTACGGCCAGAAGTGGATCTCCACCGGCGGTTCCAAGGGCGGCATGACCGCCACGTACTACGAGCGCTTCTACCCGCGCGACATGGACGGCGTCGTCGCCTACGTCGCGCCCAACGACGTCGTCAACGACGAGGACTCGGCGTACGACCGATTCTTCACTGCCGTCGGCACCAAGGAGTGCCGCGACAAGCTGAACGCCGTGCAGCGCGAGGCCCTCGTCCGCCGGGAGCCGCTGGAGAAAAAGTACGCGGCGTACGCCGCCGACAACGGCTACACCTTCACCACGGTCGGCAGCCTGGACAAGGCGTACGAGGCGGTCGTCCTCGACTACGTGTGGGGCTTCTGGCAGTACAGCCTGCTGAAGGACTGCGACGCGATCCCGGCGGACGCCGCCCACGCGAGTGACGACGACATCTGGAACTCCGTCGACACGATCTCCGGCTTCTCCTTCTACACCGACCAGGGCCTGGAGCCGTACACGCCGTACTACTACCAGGCGGGCACCCAACTGGGCGCGCCCACCATCCACTTCCCGTCCATCGAGAAGAAGTACATCCGTTACGGCTACCAGCCCCCGCGCGACTACGTGCCGCGCTCCATCCCGATGAGGTTCCACCCGTCGGCGATGCGTGACGTGGACGGCTGGGTCCGCCACCACGCGCACCACATGCTCTTCGTCTACGGCCAGAACGACCCGTGGGGCGCCGAGCGCTTCCGTCTCGGCTCCGGAGCGCGCGACGCCTACGTCTTCACGGCGCCGGGCCTGAACCACGGCGCCAATGTCGCGGGCCTCGTCGCCGACGAGAAGGCACTCGCCACCGCCCGCATCCTCGAGTGGGCGGGCGTGGCCTCCGCGACGGTCCGGGCGAACCCGTCGGCGGCCAGGCCGCTCGCGACGTTCGACGCCAAGCTGGACCGGCGTGACGTCGAACGCGAGATGACGCTGCGTCCGTAGCGTCCCGGTCCCGGCTGTGCCCGCCCCCCGTTCACAGCGGGCGGGCGCAGCCCACCGGCCGGGTGCCGCCGAGTTCGACATAGAGCTCCGTGGCGGACGGGCAATCGGAGCGGGCCGTGACCGCCGACGTCACCTTGTACTCCGGGCGCTTCTTGCCCGTGCCGTCGCACGCCGTCTCGCGGACCTGCCCGCGCCCCGCGCCGTAGACGCAGTCGCCGACGACGGTACGGGGCCCTCCGCCGCCGCCCGGGTCGCCGGGGTGCGGGGGTTCGAGCTTGCGCATGCAGGCGTAGCCCCGGGGGACGGCGCCGTCGCCGTTCTCGTCGGAGGCGGGCCCGGTCTCGCTGATGTGCAGGACGAAGTCCGTGGTCGCCGGGCAGGACGGGCCGTCGGCGATGTCGCCGTCGTAGCGGGCGATCACCCGGGCGGCGGCCCGTTCGCTGCCGCAGGGCACCTCCGTGAAGCTGGTCGTGCCGAAGGAACTGCACTCGTCACGGCCGAGGAAGACCGATCCGTAGCCGGAGGGGCGCGTCGAGGCCGGTGACGGGTCGGGTTCCGGGGCTCCGGAACCGGACCAGTGGTCGCAGCCCGCGAGGGCGGCCGCGGCCAGCAGCAGAGCGCACACCATTCCCGCGGAACGCCGACACACCGAGCTGGCTCGCATGGCTTCCCCCCAGAACCCCCGCCCAGCGTGACCCGCCGAGGCGGGCACACGCCAGACATGCGGGTCCCTTTGGCGCACTTGGAGGTGGTGCGCCGGGTGGGCTGCGTACGGGCTAGTACGTCAACCCGTACCCGATCGGGTACAGCACCTGCGCCGGGTCGTCCGCGCGCTGCACCGGCACCGGCAGCCTGCCCCGGGGGTCCGCCCGGCCTGCGATCACCCGGGCGGCGGCGCGCAGTTCGACATCGGTCCAGGAGTAGGCGGCCAGGCAGGCGCCGACGCCCGGGAGCCGGGCGACGTCGTACGGGTTGCGGATGGCGACGGCGATCACCGGGACACCCGTGGCCAGCAGACGCTCGACCAGGGTCTTCTGGGACCCGGTCGCCGTTACGTTGTACGTCCCGACGACCACCGCGTCCGCGTCGGCCGCCGCCGCGACGGCCTTGGCGATCGTGGCCGCCGACGGTGCCGTACCCGTGGACAGGGCCGTCGCCGTGAAGCCCAGCTCGGTCAGCGCCCCTGCGAGGACGGTGGTGGGCGGCCCGTCGGACAGCGAGGGGGAGGCGGGATCGGCGCCCACCACCAGCACCTTCGGGGTGCGCAGCCGGGACAGCGGGAGCAGCCCCTCCTTGTTGACC
Organism: Streptomyces sp. NPDC002935; assembly: GCF_040611295.1. Classification (NCBI taxonomy): domain Bacteria; kingdom Bacillati; phylum Actinomycetota; class Actinomycetes; order Kitasatosporales; family Streptomycetaceae; genus Streptomyces; species Streptomyces sp. NPDC002935. The sequence goes on along the minus strand of NZ_JBEXNW010000004.1, from coordinate 144,487 downwards.
AGCAGCGTGGTGGTGCGCTCGGCGATCCGGTCGGCCGCCCGGAGATGCGCCGGGGTGCCGACCACGCGGTCGACGCCCGCGTCACGGACGTACGGGTCGCTCAGCAGCCCGTGCTTCGCCTTGAGCCGCAGGACGCGCAGGATCGACTCGTCGAGGCGGGCCTCGGTCAGTTCGCCGCCGCGTACGGCGTTCAGCACCGCGTTCCACGCGACGTTCAGGTCGGGCGGGTTGAGGAGCTGGTCGACGCCGGCCTTGAGAGCGAGGACGGGGACGCGGTCGTCGCCGTACTTCGTCCGGACGCCCTCCATGCCCAGCGAGTCCGTCACCACGACGCCGTCGTAGCCGAGTTCCCCGCGCAGGATGCCGGTGAGGATCGGGTGGGAGAGGGTGGCGGGGTCGCCGGCCGGGTCGAGCGCCGGGACCATGATGTGCGCCGTCATGATCGAGTCGATGCCGGCGCGGATCGCCGCCCGGAAGGGCACCGCGTCGAGGTCCGACCACAGCTCGCGGCTGTGGGTGATGACGGGGAATCCGAAGTGGCTGTCGACGGCGGTGTCGCCGTGGCCGGGGAAGTGCTTGGCCGTGGCCGCGACGCCCGAGCTCTGGTACCCCTTCACCTCGGCCGCGACCAGGCCCGCCACCGCGTCCGGGTCCGCGCCGAAGGAGCGGACGCCGATCACCGGGTTGGCCGGGTTGACGTTCACGTCGGCGACGGGGGAGTAGTCCTGGCGGATGCCGAGCGCGCGCAGTTCGGCGCCGCCGATATGGCCCACCGTTCGGGCGTCGGCCCGCGAGCCGCCCGCGCCCAGCGCCATGGCGCCCGGGAACAGCGTCGCGGGCTTGCCCACCCGTGCCACTATCCCGTGCTCCTGGTCGGTGGAGATGAGCAGCGGAAGTCCGCGCGGCAGTTCCAGCGAGGCCCGCTGGATCCCGTTCGACAGAGCGGCGATCTGGTGCGGATCGCGGGTGTTGTGCGCCCAGGCGAAGTAGATGATGCCGCCGACGCGGTACTTGGCGATCAGCTCGGCGGCCGTGCGGACGCCGATCTCCTTGAGGTTGGCGTCGATGTCGGCCTGGTCGGGCGCGGTGGCCGAATGGCCGTACACCCGCATCACGAACAGCTGGCCGACCTTCTCCTCCAGTGTCATACGGGAGATGAGGGCGCGCAGTGCCTTGTCGCCGTGCGGGCCGGCTTCGGCCGCGTGGGCGTGGGGGCCGGCGGCCAGCGCGGCGGTGATGCCCGCGGTGGCGGCGAGGACCGTACGCCGGGAGGGTCTTGACGGTCTGTCCGGCTCGGCTGGTCCGGACGGTCTTGTGGTGCTTCCCGTGCTGGAGTCGCGCACAAGCGCTCCTTCCCTCGTGAAGGAAACTTCCGAGGAGTCACGAATATCCGGGAAGTTTCTTCCAGTCAAGGGTGTGCACAGTATCCGGGAAGGGGCCGCCACCGGCGCAGTTGGAGGGGGGCGCGCCGGTGGCGGCGTGCTGCCGTCCGCAGGCGGCGGAGAGGGTTGGTCAGCGATCGCAGCCAGCAGCGAGGCCGACACCGCACTGCGGAGACTCATCCGGCAGCATGCGGATGGGACGAAGCGGGAGGGGCCCGGGTTCCCGGGATCGGGGGGAACGCCGGAAGTCGGTGCGGCTGGGGTGGGTGAGGGTCCTGGGCCCTTCCGGCGTAGGGTTCCGGGCCTCTCAACGGCGCGCCGACACCTTCGGCCAGTGCGCCTGGAGGGTGCGGACCGTTTCGGCGATGGCCGGCCGGCGCGCCGCCCCCGAGCGCCACAGCGCGTACAGATGGCGGACGGGCAGGGGGTCGAGCGGCACCTCCACCACCCCGGCGGGGAGCGGGCCGCGGCCGAGACGCGGGACGAGGGCGACGCCGAGACCGGCGGCGACGAGGGCGATGAGGGTCGGGTTCTCCTCGGCCTGGTGGACGATGTCCGGCTCGTGGCCCGCCTCGCGCAGGGTGCGGACCAGCCAGTCGTGGCAGACCCGGCCCGGCGGCTGGCAGATCCACCGCTGACCGCCCAGATCCTCCCGCCGTACGGAGGCCCGCCCGGCGAAGGGGTGCCCGGCGGGTACGAGCAGATCGCACAGGTCGTCCCCGATCACCGCCTGCTCCACCCCCGGCGGGGCGGGCAGCGGGGCGATGTCCCAGTCGTGCGCGACGGCCATGTCGACCGCGCCCTTGGCGACCAGGTCGACGGACAGATGCGGGTCGATCTCCGTGAGACGGGTGTCCAGGGCCGGGTGCCGCGCGGCCAGGTCGGCGAGGACGGCCGGCATCAGACCGCGTGCCGCAGAGGCGAACGCGGCCACCGTCAGCCGACCCGCCGGCATCCCCCGGCGCTCCTCCAGATCGGTCTCGGCCCGCTCCACGATCGCCAGCAACTCCTGTGCGGTGGAGGCGAGTTGTTCGGCCTGCTCGGTGAGACGGACACCGCGCCCCCGTCGTTCCAGCAGCACGGTCCTGGTCTCCCGTTCCAGTTTCGCGATCTGCTGGGACACGGCGGACGGGGTGTAGCCGAGCGCGGCCGCCGCGGCCCCGACCGTGCCGTGCACGGAGACGGCGTGCAGGGCGCGCAGGCGCTGGAGATCGAGCATGGGAGCCTCCCGGGTCGCGGCGTCGCTCACCTCCCAGCTTACGTAAGCGCTGCTTCATCCATCCCTGTAGATATTCGCGCTGGTGCTACATGGTGGAGGCGTCAGATGCTCGACGCATGCGACCCACCCACATCAGCCTCGCCGTCCTCGTCGCCGCCGTCTGGGGCGTGAACTTCACCGTCATCGAGGTCGGACTCGACCACTTCCCGCCCCTCCTCTTCTCGGCCCTGCGCTTCCTGGTGGCGGCCCTGCCCGCCGTGTTCTTCGTGGGCCGTCCCAAGGTGGCGTGGAAGTGGATCGTGGCGGTGGGACTCACCCTCGGCGTCGCGAAGTTCGGGCTGCTGTTCATCGGCATGGACGCGGGGATGCCCGCCGGACTGTCGTCCCTCGTCCTCCAGATCCAGGCGGTCTTCACCGCGCTGATCGCCTTCGCCTTCCTCGGCGAACGCCCCACCCGCGTCAAGCTGTCGGGCATGGCGGTGGCCCTGTGCGGAGTGGGCCTGGCCGCCGTCGACGAGGGCACGGCCGGTCCCCTCGGCGCCTTCGCCCTGGTCATCGCGGCGGCGGCCTGCTGGGGCCTGTCCAACGTCCTCACCCGCAAGGCGTCCCCGCCCGACCCGCTGAACTTCATGGTGTGGGTGAGCACCGTCCCGGTCCTCCCGCTGCTCGGCCTGTCCCTCCTCACCGAGGGCCCCTCCCGCGACCTCGACGCACTGCGCGCCCTGGACTGGCAGGGCGCGTCCGTGGTCGTCTACGTCGCCTGGGTCACGACCGTCTTCGGCTTCGGCGCCTGGGGCTGGCTGCTGCACCGGTACCCCGCCTCCACCGTCGCGCCCTTCTCGCTCCTCGTCCCGGTCTTCGGGATGTCGTCGGCGGCGCTGTTCCTCGGCGAGTCGGTCAGTCCGCTGCGGTGGGCGGCGGCGGCCCTGCTGGTGGGCGGGGTGGCGCTCACCTCACGGACGCCACGGAAGGTCCCGTCGGCGGAGGTTCCGGCGCGGGAGCGGGCCGGGACGCCGGCATGACCCCAGGGCCGTTGCCGGCGTTCCCGGTCTCCGGGCCATCACCGCCAGGGGTGTTCGGGGCGGGGCCGGCCGCCGGGGAGAACGCCTGGCCGGACCGCTGACCGCCGCGGGCGTCTTGTCGCGCGGATCCCGGGCGGCTAGCTTCGCGACGGACAGCGCCAACCGCGCCTGCGACCCGACTGGGAAAGCGGTCCACAGATGTCTCTGGTCGCCTCCGTTGTGACACTCGCCGTCGTCGGTGCCGGAGACCGGGGGACCGGCCACGCGCGCTGGGCCCTGGACCGTCCGGAGCGGGCCAGAGTCGTCGCCGTGGCCGAACCGCGGGAGACACGGCGCCGCCGGTTCGCCGCCGCCCACGCCCTGGAGCCGGACGCCGCGGTGGACGACTGGCGGGTGCTGGCCGCCCGCGGCCGGATCGCGGACGCCGTGCTGATCTGCACCCTCGACCGCGAACACCTGGAACCGGTACTGGAGTTCGCCGCCCTCGGCTACCACATCCTGCTGGAGAAGCCGATGGCCCTCACCGAGGACGAGTGCCGGCGGATCGTCGACGCCGTGGAGAAGGCCGGGGTGATCCTCGCGGTCGGGCACGTCCTGCGCTACACCCGGTACACCCGTGCCGTGAAGGAGGTCCTCGACTCCGGCCGGCTCGGTGACGTCGTCAATGTCCAGCACCTGGAACCCGTCGGCTTCTGGCACCAGGCCCACTCCTTCGTGCGCGGCAACTGGGGCCGCACGGACCGGGCCACGTCCATGCTGATGGCCAAGTCCTGCCACGACCTGGACTGGTTGCAGTACATCCTCGGTCAACCCCCCGTACGGGTCTCCAGCTTCGGACGCCTCTCGCACTTCCGGTCCGAGAACAGGCCCGAGGGCGCCGCCGACCGCTGCCTCGACTGCGCGGTGGAGAACGACTGCCCCTACTCCGCCCGGCGCGAGTACGGCGACCGGCTCGCCCGCGGCGAACACCACTGGCCGCTGAGCGTGCTGGTCGACGACTACACCCCAAAGGCCCTGGAGACGGCCCTGCGCGAGGGCCCCTACGGGCGGTGCGTGTACGCCTGCGACAACGACGTGGTCGACCATCAGGTGGTGTCGATGGAGTTCGCCTCCGGGGCCACCGCCACCTTCACCATGACCGCCTTCACCGAACAGGCCGACCGGCAGACCCGGATCTTCGGGACCCGCGGCGAACTGCGCGGCGACGGAAAGAACCTGAGCGTCTACGACTTCCTGACCCGCACCGAGGAGGCCGTCGACCTCGCCGCCACGGGCGGCATGAACGCGGCGGGCGGCCACGGCGGAGGCGACGCCGCTCTGATGGACGCGTTCGTCGCCGCCGTCGCCACCGAGAACCCCGACCTCGTGAAGTCCGGCCCGCGGGAGTCCCTCATCAGCCATCTCACCGTCCTGGCCGCCGAACGCGCCCGGTACGCGGGCACCGTCGAGGACGTTTAACCGCTGGACACACGCCGCCCCCACCGCATAGGAATCGCACCGGACACATACCGGTCGGCGAAGGAGTGCGGGGCGTTGGGTTTCCAGATGAAGGGGCCGGTTCTCGAAGGTGCGCTCGTACGGCTGGAACCGCTCGGCCGCCGGCACACGGCCGACCTCGCCGAAGCGGCGGAGGAGCACCGGGACTCGTACGCGTTCACCTGGGTGCCCCGGGCCGACGAGGTCGGGGACTACGTCGACGCGCAGCTCGCCCGCGCCGCGACGGGCATGCTCGCGCCCTACGCCCAGGTGTCCCTCGCCTCCGGACGCGCGATCGGTGCCACGGCGTACTGGGAGCCGCGCTGCTGGCGGACGGACGACCGGCTCGACGCCGTCGAGGTCGGGTTCACCTGGCTCGCGTCCTCCGCGCAGGGCACGGGCCTGAACGCAGAGTCGAAGCTCCTGCTCTTCCGGCACGCCTTCGAGGAGTGGGGCGTCTCCCGTGTGGACCTGAAGACCGATGCCCGCAACTCCCGATCCCGCGCCGCGATCGAGCGCACCGGCGCCCGCCTTGAGGGTGTCCTGCGCAACTGGTCCCGCTCCTGGGCGCCGGGCGAGGACGGACAACTGCGCGACTCCGCGATCTACTCGGTGACGGCGACGGAATGGCCCGAATGCCGGGACCGGCTGTCCGCGAGGGTGCGCAGAGCGGCCCGCGCGGCCGCGGACACCGTGGGCTAGGGCGGAAAGCGGTGGGCGTACAGCGGCCGGACGGAACGTGGGATCAGGGGCACGCCCCGGCTTGCCTGTTCCACCACGAGAGATGAGCTGGACCGAGAGGCCGGCCATCGGAAACGATCGGCCCATGACCTCGTACGACACGGACGACACCGCCCCGGCCGCGCGCGCCTTCCTGATCCTGCACGGCTGGCAGAACCACCGCCCGGAAGGCCACTGGCAGCACTGGCTCGCGGGCCGGCTCGGCGAGCTGGGCCAGCACGTCGTCTATCCGCAGCTCCCGGACCCCGACGACCCGGACCTGGAGGTGTGGCTGGCGGAAGTGGCCCGCCATCTCGGCGCGTTGGCCGGTGCCGAGCGCGTGGTCGTCGCCCACAGCGCCTCGGCCGTGCTGTGGCTGCACGCCGCCGCCCGCGGGCTGCCGGGACTGGCCGACGTCGACCGGGTACTGCTCGTCGCCCCGCCGTCGGCCTCCGTCCTCGCGGGGCTGCCGGAGATCGCCGCGTTCGCCCTGACCGAGCTGGACTTCACGCTTCCCGGGCACACCCGGCTGGTCGCCGGCGACGACGACCCGTACTGCCCCGAGGGTGCCGACACCGTCTACGGCGACCCTCTGGACGTACCGACTCGGATCCTGCATGGGGCCGCGCACCTCGACATGGACGCCGGGTACGGCCCGTGGCCCGCTGTTCTGGAGTGGTGTCTCGACGGAACGGCGGAGCTCACCGCCCGCGCTGGGTAGCCCGCCGGCCCGCCCGATGGTCCCGGGGCTCGAAGAGGGAGCCGGGGGAGTGCGCCGCGGGGCGCTCGGGCGGGGCGGCCGCGACGGGGCGCCGACGCGGGGCCGCCCGGCTCCAGTCCCCGTCGCCGAGGACGAGCTGGGGGTCGAACATGACCACCACTCCGGCCAGGATCAGGAACACGACCGGGCCGATGAGCATGGGGAGCAGGTTCGAGGCAGGCGTGTCACTGCCGTACGAGCCGCTGATGTACGACGCGTCGGTCGCGCCGTGGAGGTGTACTCCGACGGCGGCCATGCCGGTGTAGTGCATGCCGGTCAGGGCGATGCCCATCAGGAGACTGGCGCCGAGGGCGGACAGGAAGCCCCGGAACGAGGCGGCGGCCCACAGCGCGGCCGTCGCGGCGCCGACCGCGATCAGCACGGAGAGCGCGACCGTGAGCGAGTCGTACTGGATGGACCCGTTCAGCTGGACCGCCGACATGCCCAGGTAGTGCATGGCGGCCACGCCGAGCCCGGTGAAGATCCCGGCGGCGGTCAGGGTGGCGGTGGTGGCGCCGCGATATCCCACGGCGAAGACGCCGACACCGACCACCGCGATCGCCACGGCGAGGCTGAGCGCCGTCAGACGCGCGTCGTAGTCGATCCGGATCCCCTGGACGCGGAAGCCGATCATCGCGATGAAGTGCATGGTCCATATGCCGCAGCCGATGGTCGCCGCCCCGAGCGCCAGCCAACCGGGCTTCCACGACTGCCGGTTGTGCAGGGAACGGACGACGCAGCGCAGCCCCAGAGCGCTGCCCAGGCAGGCGACGAGGTAGGAGGCCACCGGAGTCACCACCCCGTATCCGAAGCCGTCCACTGTGCCTTGCATATATGCCAACTCCCCCTGAGAATGGGCTACTTGAGAGAGCCAAGGTCCCGCATCCAGGTTGCGTGGGCAGTCACGTACGGTAGGCGTTTGAGTTAACTCTGTGATGCGGCTTCGCTCAGCAGGCGGACGAGATGTTCACGCCCTGGACCCAGCAGCGCGCCCAGGGGCGCCGCCGTCTCGTACCAGCGCTTCTCGTACTCCCAGCACAGCCACCCGTCCCACCCGTGGCGCATGAGTTCGTCCACGCACGCGCCGAGCGGGAGGACCCCCGAGCCGAGTGGCAGCGGGGTCGTGTCCTCGGCCGAGGCGATGTCCTTGACCTGCGCGTACCCGAGGAACGGGGACAGCGCCGGGTAGGTCTGCGCCGGTGCCTCGCCGCCCAGCCAGGTGTGCATCACGTCCCACAGCGAGCCCACGTGTCGGTGGCCGACCCGGCCGAGGACACGGATCGCGTCCGCGCCGGTGCGGTGCGAGTCATGGGTCTCCAGCAGGACGCGCACGCCGAGATCGGCGGCGTACTCGGCGGCGGTTCCGAGCCGCCGCGCGGCCGTCGCGTCCGCCTCCTCGGCGTCGCCCCCGGGGTCGCCGCCCGGGAAGACCCGGATGAAGGGCGCTTTCACGTCCCGTGCCAGTTCGAGGAGTTCACGCATCTCGGCGAGGACGGGGCCGTCGTCCCCCGGCGCCGCGACCCGCGCGTATCCGGCGATCCCGAGCACCTCGATCCCGCCCGCCTCGAACTCCGCGGCCACGGCGGCCCGTTCACCCGGGCCGATCCCCGGATGCACGGGCTCCTCCGGATGCGCCCGCAGCTCCACCCCCTGATAGCCGTTCGCGACGGCCAGCCGTACGACGTCGGCGACGGGGAGTCCGGGGACGCCGAGGGTGGAGAACGCCAGCTTCATGGGGCGGACCTTACGGGCCGGGGGTGCGCCGCCAAAGGGGTCGCCCGTGTCGCACGGGGGGCGCGGGCGCACCCGGCGTCCGCCCCCGCACCCTGGGTGGTCGTCAGGGCCGCGTCACTCCGGTCCGGCGCGCAGATCCAGCCGCCAGTCCTGACCCACCAGGTCCGCGCCGAAGGACCGGTGCGGCTTCTCGGCGACCAGGACGAAGCCGTGGCGCTGGTAGATGCGGCGGGCGGCGGCGAGTACGTCGTTGGTCCACAGGACGAGCTCGTGATAGCCGACGCCGCGCGCGAAGTCGACGACGGACCCGACGAGACGGTCGCCGATGCCGAGGCCCCGTGTCTCCGGCTCGACGAGCAGCAGGCGCAGCCGGGCCGCGCCGGGAGCGTCGTCCCGTACGCACATCACGCATCCGACGGGCCGGCCGTCGAGCTCGGCGATCCACACCCGCTCCAGGTGGGGGTCGTGATCCTCGGCGAAGTCGGCGACGATCCTCGCGACCAGGCCCTCGTAATCGGTGTTCCAGCCGTACTCGGCCGCGTACAGCGCCGCGTTGCGCTGCACGATCCAGCCGAGGTCGCCGGGGCCCGGTTCACGCAGGACGACGTCCTCAGGGCCGGGCGCGGCCCGTCCGTCGCCCAGGAGCGTCCGCACCGTGCGCATCGCCTCCGCGAGCCGCGGCCGGTCGGCGGGGGCGACGGTCGCCAGCAGGGAGCCCACGGTCTGGCGCGCCCGTTCGTCGAGCAGGCCGGCGGCCTCCCGGCCGCGCGCGGTGAGCGTGATCCGCCGACGCCGCGGGTCCTTCTCGGAGGCCGCGCGTTCGACCAGCCCGTCCTGCTCGAACTTGTTCAGAATCCGGCTCAGGTAGCCGGAGTCCAGCGAGAGTTCGGTTCGGAGGTCGGCGGCGTCCGTCCGGGGTGTGTGCGCCAGCTCGTAGAGGACGCGGGACTCTGTCAGCGTGTACGGCGCGTAGAGATGGCGGCCGTAGTCGAGCGCGCCGATGACGTTCGTGTAGAAGCGGTTGAAGGAGCGGATGTCCTGGACGGTCATGATCGGCCCCGAGGTCGGCTCTGGATGGTCGAGGTGGCCTTTCGGCCCAGATATCTGACTCAGTCAGAGATACAGCCCACCCCGAGCATAGAACGCCCCACCGCGACCCGCCTACCCCTCCGCACCCGAGGCCCTGGAGTACCCCGGGGAAGGGCCAAGCCGGCCCCGGGATTCCCCGGGAAAGGGAGGTCAGTCCCGGGGAACCCCGGTGGACCCCCGCACCATCAGCTCACCGCGCACCGTGGCGATCCCGCCCGGCGGCGGCTCCTCACGGCCCATCGCTATCCGCCCTGCGCGCGCGCCCGCCTCGGAGAGCGGCAGCCGTACGGTCGTGAGGGCGGGCACGGCGTCGATGCTGAACGGCAGATCGTCGAAACCCGCGACGGACACGTCGTCCGGGATGAGCAGCCCGGAGTCGCGCAGGGCCGCGCATGCGCCCAGCGCCACGGTGTCGTTCGCGGCGACGACGGCCGTCAACGACGGGTCGCGGCGCAGGAGTTCGAGCGTCGCCTCGTAACCGGACCGGCGGTCGTAGCGGCCGTGCACGGTGCGCCGCGGGTCGTCCTCGATGCCGTGGGCGTCCAGCGCGACGCGGTGGCCCTCCAGACGGTGGCGGGTCGTCGTGCGCTCCTCGGGGCCCGCGATGTAGCCGAGCCGCCGGTGGCCGAGGCCGATCAGGTGCTCGGTGAGCTGCTTGCCGCCGCCGCGGTTGTCGAAGGTGAGCGCGATCGCCTCGGGTGCCTCCGGCGCGGGCGGCCGCCCGCACAGCACGACCCGGGTACCCGCCTCCGCCAGCCTGCGCAGCTTCGCGGCCACGGCACCGGCGTGGGCGGTGTCCTCGATGGCGCCGCCGGTCAGAACGACCGCGGCGGCGCGTTGGCGCTGAAGGAGTGTGAGGTAGGTGAGCTCGCGCTCCGGGGAGCCGCCGGTGTTGCAGACGACGCCGAGCCGCTCCCCGCCCGCGCGCCCCCCGGGACCGCCGATCTCGGACTGGATCGCGGCCGCCATGATCCCGAAGAAGGGATCGGCGATGTCGTTGACCAGGATTCCGACGAGGTCGGAGGTCGCCGCGGCCAGCGAGCTCGCGGGCCCGTTCAGTACGTAGTCCAGCTCGTCCACGGCGCGCAGCACCCGCTCGCGCGTGGAGGAGGCCACGGGATAGTTCCCGTTCAGCACGCGCGACACCGTCGCGGGAGAGACCTGCGCGCGAGCCGCCACGTCCGCCAGGGTCACCGTCATCTCGTCGTCCTCCGGTCGCGCGTTTCGTCGTACCGATTCGTACGTCTCGTACGTCGTCGTGCCTGGCCATGCCTCGTCGTACGGCGTCGAACGCGGAGTCGAAGGCCGAGTGCGCCGCTTGCCGTGGCCAGGGTTCGTGCAGACCATACGGCCATCGGCCCGAGTTGTTCGCCCCCTCGAACAACTCGTCTTCGCGGTGGTCTTGTCCGGACCGCTGCACAGAGGCTAGCTTCTCAACGGATAGAAAGCGCTTGCTAGTACGCTCACCTGTGAGCGCGCTCGGCGCCTGACGCGTACGAAGGGAATGACGTGACACGCAAGACGGTGCGTATCGCCATGAACGGCGTGACGGGACGCATGGGCTACCGCCAGCACCTCGTCCGTTCGATTCTCGCCCTGCGTGACCAGGGCGGTCTCGACCTGGGCGACGGCACCGTGCTGTGGCCCGAGCCCGTCCTCGTCGGCCGCCGCGAACGCGCCCTGAAGGAGCTCGCCGAGCGGCACGGCCTCGAACACTGGTCGACCGACCTGGACGCGGTCCTCGCCGATCCGACCGTCGACCTCTACTTCGACGCCCAGGTGACGTCCGCCCGCGAGGAGGCCGTCAGGAAGGCCGTCGCCGCGGGCAAGCACGTCTACACCGAGAAGCCCACCGCCACGGGCCTCGACGGAGCGCTCGAACTGGCCCGGCTCGCGCACGCCGCCGGCATCAAGCACGGTGTCGTCCAGGACAAGCTCTTCCTCCCCGGCCTGCTCAAGCTGAAGCGGCTCATCGACGGCGGCTTCTTCGGGCGGATCCTGTCCGTCCGCGGGGAGTTCGGCTACTGGGTCTTCGAGGGCGACTGGCAGCAGGCCCAGCGGCCCTCCTGGAACTACCGCGCCGAGGACGGCGGCGGCATCGTCGTCGACATGTTCCCGCACTGGGAGTACGTCCTGCACGAGCTCTTCGGCCGTGTCACCTCCGTGCAGGCGCTCACCGCCACCCACATCCCGCAGCGCTGGGACGAGCGGGACAAGCCGTACGACGCCACGGCCGACGACGCCGCCTACGGCATCTTCGAACTGGAGGGCGGCGCGGTCGCCCAGATCAACTCCTCCTGGGCCGTGCGCGTCAACCGCGACGAGCTCGTCGAGTTCCAGGTCGACGGCACGGAAGGATCGGCCGTCGCCGGGCTCCGCAACTGCCGTGTCCAGCACCGTAGTTCGACCCCCAAGCCGGTCTGGAACCCGGACATCCCGGCGACCTACTCCTTCCGCGACCAGTGGCAGGAGGTCCCCGACAACGCCGAGTTCGACAACGGCTTCAAGGCCCAGTGGGAACTGTTCCTGCGGCACGTCTACGCCGACGCCCCCTACCGCTGGGACCTCCTCGCCGGCGCCCGTGGCGTGCAACTCGCCGAGCTGGGCCTGAGGTCCTCGGCCGAGGGCCGCCGTCTCGACGTACCGGAGATCGCGCTGTGACCATCCGACTCCCGGGCGCCGACGGCCGGTTGCGGACCTACGAGCCGCGCACCGAGCCCCTCGCCGTCCTCCCCGACGGTGCGCCCCTCGCCTCCCGTACGGTCTTCTCGGCCGCGCACGTCGTCGCCGACCCGTACGCGGACGTCTCGCCCGACGGGCCCGCCGCCGTCGACTGGGACGCCACGCTCGCTTTCCGGCGCCATCTGTGGTCGCACGGCCTCGGTGTCGCCGAGGCGATGGACACCGCCCAGCGGGGGATGGGCCTGGACTGGGCCGGGGCGGCCGAACTCGTCCGCAGGTCCTCGGCCGAGGCCAGGGCCGTCGGAGGCAGGATCGCCTGCGGCGTCGGGACGGACCAGCTCACGGGCCCGGCCACGCTCCCCGAGGTGCGGGCCGCGTACGAGGAACAGCTCGCCCTCGTCGAGGAGACGGGCGCCCGGGCGATCCTGATGGCCTCCCGCGCGCTCGCCGCGACCGCCGCCGGACCCGAGGACTACCTCGACGTCTACGGCCACCTCCTGCGCCAGGCCGCCGACCCGGTGATCCTGCACTGGCTGGGCCCGATGTTCGACCCGGCCCTGGCGGGCTACTGGGGATCGGACGACCTGGACGCGGCGACGGAGGTGTTCCTGGAGGTGATCGCCGCCCACCCGGACAAGGTGGACGGCATCAAGGTCTCGCTGCTGGACGCCCGCCGGGAGGTCGAACTGCGCCGCCGCCTCCCGGACGGCGTCCGCTGCTACACCGGCGACGACTTCAACTACCCCGAGCTGATCGCGGGCGACGAGCGGGGCTTCAGCCACGCGCTGCTCGGCATCTTCGACCCCCTCGGCCCGGCGGCCGCTCAGGCCGTACGGGTACTGGACACGGGCGACGTCAAGGGCTTCCGTGAACTCCTCGACCCCACCGTCGAGTTGTCCCGGCACCTCTTCCAGCCCCCGACCCGCTTCTACAAGACGGGCGTCGTGTTCCTGGCCTGGCTCGCGGGTCACCAGGAGCACTTCACGATGGTGGGCGGACTGCAGTCGGCACGCTCGCTGCCGCACTTCGCGCGCGCCTACGAACTGGCCGACGGCCTGGGCCTGTTCCCGAGCCCGGAACGCGCCGAGACACGTATGAAGACCTTGCTGGCCCTGTACGGGGTGACCTCATGAGCAGCCTCGCCCGCTTCTCCGTCAACCAGATGACGGTCAAGCAGCTCTCGATACCCGAACTCGTCGAAGCCTGCGTGGAGATGGGCATCCCGGGCGTCGGTCTCTGGCGCGAACCCGTGAGGTCGTACGGCCTCGACGCCACCGCCCGCCTCGTCCGCGACGCGGGTCTGGCCGTCACCACCCTCTGCCGGGGCGGCTTCTTCACGGCGATCGACCCGCGGGAGCGAAAGCTCGCCCTGGACGACAACCGGGCGGCAGTCGACGAGGCCGCGGCCCTGGGCACCGACACCCTCGTCCTGGTCTCCGGCGGTCTGCCGCCCGGCTCGAAGGACCTGTACGGCGCCCGCGAGCGCATCGCCGACGCGCTCGCCGAACTGGGCCCCTACGCCGCCTCCCGTGGTGTGCGGCTGGCCATCGAGCCGCTCCACCCCATGTACGCCGCCGACCGCTGCGTGGTCTCCACCCTCGCCCAGGCCCTGGACCTCGCGGAACGCTTCCCCGCGGACCAGGTGGGCGTCACCGTCGACACCTACCACCTCTGGTGGGACGACACGGCACCCGCCCAGATCGCCCGCGCGGGGGCCGGCGGCCGCATCCACACCTTCCAGCTCGCCGACTGGACCACCCCGCTGCCCGAGGGCGTCCTCAACGGCCGCGGCCAGCTCGGCGACGGCTCGATCGACTTCCGCGCGTGGCGGGGTCATGTGGAGGCGGCGGGTTACGCCGGACCCATCGAGGTCGAACTCTTCAACGACGAGCTGTGGGCCCGGGACGGGCGCGAGGTGCTGGCCGAGACGGCGGCCCGGTTCGTGGAGCACGCCGGATGAGGCCAGCGAGCGGCGCCTGACCAGCGGCGGGTCCGTACGGCCGCGGTCGTCCGAAAGAATCTTCAGAAGTCCGTGCAACCCTTCGCCGACCTCGCGGGTCTACGTGGCATCAGGACTTCTTGGGGGAGGATCTGGGGGGATCGCGGGGGTTCTGATACGGAGGGGAAAGCCGAGGGGCCCGGTCGACAGACCGGGCCCCTCGAAGTCTTTTCCGCCCGCCGTCGGAGGTGACGCGCGCCCCGGACGACATCCCCTGGTTGTCCACAGTGCCGGAGCGCTGTCGGAGGCGGACGGTACCGTCGGATCATGTCCAATCAGGCGGGGGACGCCCAGACCGGCGAGCGGCGACTGGCCACGCTGGAAGGCGTGCTCGAACGCATCACGTACGCCAACGAGGAGAACGGATACACGGTCGCCCGGGTGGACACCGGCCGGGGCGCCGGCGATCTGCTCACCGTCGTCGGCTCGCTTCTCGGCGCCCAGGCCGGCGAGTCCCTGCGCATGGAGGGCCGCTGGGGCTCCCACCCGCAGTACGGCAAGCAGTTCACGGTGGAGAACTACACGACGGTGCTCCCCGCCACCGTCCAGGGCATCCGCCGCTACCTCGGCTCCGGCCTGGTCAAGGGCATCGGCCCGGTCTTCGCCGACCGCATCACCCAGCACTTCGGACTCGACACCCTGCGGATCATCGAGGAGGAGCCGAAGCGGCTCATCGAGGTCCCGGGACTCGGCCCCAAGCGCACGGGGAGGATCGCCGACGCCTGGGAGCAGCAGAAGGCGATCAAGGAGGTCATGCTCTTCCTCCAGACCGTCGAGGTGTCCACCTCCATCGCGGTCCGCATCTACAAGAAGTACGGCGACGCGTCGATCTCGGTCGTGAAGAACCAGCCCTACCGCCTGGCGTCCGACGTCTGGGGCATCGGCTTCCTCACCGCCGACAAGATCGCCCAGTCCGTCGGCATACCGCACGACAGCCCGGAGCGCGTCAAGGCCGGCCTTCAGTACGCCCTGTCGCAGTCCACCGACCAGGGCCACTGCTACCTCCCCGAGGAGCGGCTGATCGCGGACGCGGTGAAGCTGCTCCAGGTCGACACCGGCCTGGTCATCGAGTGCCTGGCCGAGCTGGCGGCGCCCGCGGAGGAGGGCGAGGACCCCGGTGTCGTACGGGAGAGGGTGCCGGGGCCGGACGGCGGCGACCCCGTGACGGCCATCTATCTGGTCCCCTTCCATCGCGCCGAACTCTCGCTCTCCGCACAGCTGTTGCGCCTGCTGCGCACCGACCGGGACCGGATGCCCGGCTTCCACGACGTGGTCTGGGACAAGGCCCTGGCCTGGCTGAAGGGGCGTACGGGCGCCGAGCTGGCCCCCGAGCAGCAGGCGGCGGTCCGGCTCGCGCTCACCGAGAAGGTCGCCGTGCTCACCGGAGGTCCGGGCTGCGGCAAGTCGTTCACGGTCCGCTCGATCGTGGAGCTGGCCCGCGCCAAGGGCGCCAAGGTGATGCTCGCCGCGCCCACCGGCCGTGCCGCCAAGCGTCTCGCCGAGCTGACCGGAGCCGAGGCCTCCACCGTGCACCGGCTCCTGGAGCTCAAGCCGGGCGGCGACGCGGCGTACGACAAGGACCGGCCGCTGGACGCCGACCTCGTGGTCGTGGACGAGGCCTCCATGCTCGACCTCCTGCTCGCCAACAAGCTGGTCAAGGCGGTGCCGCCGGGCGCCCATCTGCTCTTCGTCGGCGATGTCGACCAACTGCCGAGCGTCGGCGCGGGCGAGGTGCTGCGCGACCTGCTCGCCGACCGCGGCCCGGTCCC
This sequence comes from Streptomyces sp. NPDC002935, assembly GCF_040611295.1. Lineage (NCBI taxonomy): Bacteria > Bacillati > Actinomycetota > Actinomycetes > Kitasatosporales > Streptomycetaceae > Streptomyces > Streptomyces sp. NPDC002935. Next base: position 128,635 of record NZ_JBEXNW010000004.1, on the reverse strand, counting down.
GGCGGTCCGCCTCACCCAGGTCTTCCGCCAGGCCCAGCGGTCCGGGGTGGTGACCAACGCGCACCGGATCAACTCCGGGCAGCACCCGGTCACCGACGGCATGAAGGACTTCTTCCTGTTCGTCGAGGACGACACCGAGGAGGCGGGGCGGCTCACCGTGGACGTGGCGGCCCGGCGGATTCCGGCCAAGTTCGGTCTCGACCCGCGCCGGGACATCCAGGTCCTCGCTCCCATGCACCGGGGCCCGGCCGGCGCGGGCCACCTCAACGGCCTGCTCCAGCAGGCCATCACCCCCGGCCGCCCGGACCTCGCCGAGAAGCGGTTCGGCGGCCGTGTCTTCCGGGTCGGCGACAAGGTCACCCAGATCCGCAACAACTACGAGAAGGGCGAGAACGGCGTCTTCAACGGCACCGTGGGGGTCGTGACCTCGCTCGATCCGGTCGAACAGCGTCTGACGGTGCGTACGGACGAGGACGAGGAGGTGCCGTACGAATTCGACGAACTCGACGAGCTGGCCCACGCCTACGCGGTGACCATCCACCGTTCCCAGGGCAGCGAGTACCCGGCCGTCGTGATCCCCGTGACCACGGGCGCGTGGATGATGCTGCAGCGCAATCTGCTCTACACGGCGGTCACCCGGGCCAAGAAGCTGGTCGTCCTCGTCGGTTCGCGCAAGGCGATAGGCCAGGCAGTGCGTACGGTGTCCGCGGGACGCCGGTGCACGGCCCTGGATTTCCGGCTGTCCGGCGCGTGAACCGCTGCCTCCTCGTCCGGTGAACCGGCCCGTTCGGCCGCCGAACGGGGCCTTTCGGGCGCGAGACGCGGTCGATCACAAAAAATGATCGATCAAACGAGTCATGAAGGTCACAGAACACTTCCAGATGCTGGACGAACGGGGCAGGATGAGCAGGTTGGCGGCACTGAGTGCCGCCAATAGGCCCAATGGTCGACCCCGAGTGCACTCTCCAGGGCCAAATGGGGGATGGTAGAGACAGTCAGGGCACCTCGAAGAAGAGGCACAACGTCGGTGAGGGATGACGTGAGCGACAACTCTGTAGTACTGCGGTACGGCGATGGCGAGTACACCTACCCGGTGATCGACAGCACCGTCGGCGACAAGGGCTTCGACATCGGCAAGCTCCGCGCCCAGACCGGTCTGGTGACGCTGGACAGCGGGTACGGCAATACCGCCGCCTATAAATCCGCGATCACCTATCTCGACGGTGAGCAGGGCATCCTTCGGTACCGCGGCTACCCGATCGAGCAGCTGGCCGAACGCTCCACCTTCCTGGAGGTGGCGTACCTGCTGATCAACGGTGAGCTTCCGAACATCGACGAGCTCTCCACCTTCAAGAACGAAATCACGCAGCACACCCTGCTGCACGAGGACGTCAAGAACTTCTACAGGGGCTTCCCGCGAGACGCCCACCCGATGGCGATGCTGTCGTCGGTCGTCTCGGCGCTGTCGACCTTCTACCAGGACAGCCACAACCCGTTCGACGAGAAGCAGCGCAACCTCTCCACGATCCGGCTGCTCGCCAAGCTTCCGACCATCGCGGCGTATGCCTACAAGAAGTCGATCGGCCACCCCTTCGTCTACCCGCGCAACGACCTCGGGTACGTCGAGAACTTCCTGCGCATGACCTTCTCGGTCCCCGCGCAGGAGTACGACCTCGACCCGGTGGTCGTCTCCGCGCTGGACAAGCTGCTGATCCTGCACGCGGACCACGAGCAGAACTGCTCGACCTCCACCGTGCGTCTGGTCGGCTCCTCGCAGGCGAACATGTTCGCCTCGATCTCCGCCGGCATCTCCGCGCTGTGGGGCCCGCTGCACGGCGGCGCCAACCAGTCCGTCCTGGAGATGCTCGAGGGCATCCAGGCCAACGGCGGCGATGTCGACTCCTTCATCCGCAAGGTGAAGAACAAGGAGGACGGCGTCCGCCTGATGGGCTTCGGTCACCGGGTGTACAAGTCCTTCGACCCGCGCGCGAAGATCATCAAGGCCGCCGCGCACGACGTCCTCTCCGCTCTCGGCAAGTCCGACGAGCTGCTGGACATCGCCCTCAAGCTGGAGGAGCACGCGCTCTCCGACGAGTACTTCGTCTCGCGCAACCTCTACCCGAACGTCGACTTCTACACCGGCCTGATCTACCGCGCCATGGGCTTCCCGACCGAGATGTTCACGGTCCTGTTCGCCCTCGGCCGGCTGCCGGGCTGGATCGCGCAGTGGCACGAGATGATCAAGGAGCCCGGCTCCCGCATCGGCCGCCCGCGTCAGATCTACACGGGTGTCGTCGAGCGCGACTTCGTGCCGGTCGAGGCCCGCTGAGGTTCGCAGACTGACTCGCCGGGCCCCGTACACGGGGCCCGGCGAGCCCGTACGAAGGCAGAAAAACGGAAAGCGCCCTGCTACTGGTCCCCCCACGGGCCGGCAGTCAGGGCGCTTTCCTTGTCCCGGTGCGGATTCCCCCCACGGGATCCGGCCGGGCGTCTGCGGGACAGCGCCTGAATCGCTGTGTGCCGGCACGGGGCCGGCGGTGAGCCGAGCGAGCAGAACTCGCTGTACTGCGGTGGTGCGGTGCGATCTGCCGGGACGCGTACGGATCGGGAGGGCCGCTCAAAGCTCCCCGGTGTACGTGCCCCGGCGACGCAATTTCCGGGAACGTCCCCCAAGACATCCCCAGATGTCAGTCACGCCCCCCAAGACGCTTCTGACATCGCCAACTTAGACTGACGAACCCCTTCGATGGTTACGTTCACATCACTGTGATCTGTGTCTCTTGCATATGTCCTGAAGATAGGCAAGAGCCCCGATATGGGAATCGAGGACCAAGCGTAAGGAAGATGCGTGAGCCCTGTGAAGAGCTTATGTGAGGCTCCCGTTGGACTCTAGGGGGACTCCTGCTCTGTCGTCACGCAAATGCTCTGAGTCGAAGGCTGTTCGTGACCACGAACACGGACGAGAAGGCCATCGCCGCTCCCGCGATCATGGGGTTCAGCAGGCCCGCGGCGGCCAGCGGCAGCGCCGCCACGTTGTAGCCGAAGGCCCAGACCAGGTTTCCCTTGATCGTCGACAGGGTGCTGCGCGCCAGCCGGATCGCGTCCGCGGCCACCCGCAGGTCTCCGCGCACGAGCGTCAGATCGCTCGCCTCGATCGCCGCGTCCGTCCCGGTGCCCATCGCGAGGCCGAGGTCGGCGGTGGCGAGCGCCGCCGCGTCGTTCACCCCGTCGCCGACCATCGCGACGGTCCGCCCCTCGCTCTGGAGCCGTCGGATCACGGCGACCTTGTCCTCGGGCAGCACCTCGGCGATCACCTCCGCGGAGCCGATGCCCACCGCCCGCGCCACGGACTCGGCGACCGCCCGGTTGTCCCCGGTCAGCAGCAGTGGCGTGAGTCCGAGGGCGCGCAGTTCGCGTACGGCCTCGGCGCTGGTCTCCTTGACGGTGTCGGCGACGGTCACGACGCCCACCGCCGCGCCGTCCCGGGCGACGACGACGGCCGTACGGCCCGCCGCCTCGGCCGTGCTCTTCGCACGAGCAAGCGTCTCGGGGAGCGTGTCCGGGAACCGGCCGACGGTGACGTCATGACCGTCCACCCGCCCGCGTACGCCGCGGCCGGGCACGTTCTCGAAGTGTTCCGGCGCGGGAAGGTCACCGGCGCGCTCCTGGGCGCCTGCCGCGATCGCCCGGGCGATCGGATGCTCGGAGGCGTGTTCCAGGGCTCCGGCGAGCCGCAGGACGTCCTTCTCGGCGGTGCCGTCGACGACGTACACCTCGTGGAGGCTCATGCGTCCCGTCGTCACCGTGCCGGTCTTGTCCAGGACGACGGTGTCGACGCGGCGGGTGGACTCCAGGACCTCGGGCCCCTTGATGAGGATGCCGAGCTGGGCGCCGCGGCCGGTGCCGACCATGAGGGCGGTCGGCGTGGCCAGGCCGAGCGCGCACGGGCAGGCGATGATCAGCACCGCGACGGCGGCGGTGAAGGCCGCGACCGTGTCGCCGGTGACCGCGATCCAGGCCCCGAAGGTGCCGAGCGCGATGAGCAGCACGACGGGCACGAAGACCCCGGAGATCCGGTCGGCGAGACGCTGCACCTCGGCCTTGCCGTTCTGCGCGTCCTCGACGAGCCGGGCCATCCGCGCGAGCTGGGTGTCCGCGCCGATCCGGGTGGCCTCGACGACGAGCCGGCCCCCGGCGTTCACGGTCGCACCGGTGACGGTGTCCCCGACGGTCACGTCCACCGGCACCGACTCGCCGGTCAGCATGGACGCGTCGACGGCCGACACGCCCTCGACGACGGTCCCGTCGGTGGCGACCTTCTCGCCCGGCCGTACGACGAAGTGGTCGCCGACCGCCAGCCGTGCCACGGGGACGCGGACCTCACGGCCGTCCCGCAGGACGGAGACGTCCTTGGCGCCGAGCTCCATCAGCGCCCGCAGCGCCGCCCCCGCGCGCCGCTTGGAGCGGGCCTCCAGGAAGCGGCCGAGCAGGATGAACGCGATGACGCCCGCGGCGACCTCGAGGTAGAGCGTGGACGCCCCGTCCGTACGGGAGACGGTGAACTCGAAGCCGTGCCGCATGCCCGGCATCCCCGCGTCGCCGAAGAACAGGGCCCACAGGGACCAGCCGAACGCGGCGAGGGTGCCGACCGAGACCAGGGTGTCCATGGTGGCCGCGCCGTGCCGCGCGTTCGTCAGGGCTGCCCGGTGGAAGGGCAGCCCGCCCCAGACCACGACGGGCGCGGCGAGCGTCAGTGAGAGCCACTGCCAGTTGTCGAACTGGAGGGCCGGGATCATCGACATGAGGACGACGGGCAGGGCGAGCAGGGCGGACACGGTCAGCCGCCGGCGCAGAGCGGCCGTCTCGGGGTCGTCGTCGGCGGGCGGGGCCGCCTCCTGGGGTGCCACCGGCGGCGGGGGCTCCTCGGCGGTGTAGCCCGTCTTCACCACGGTGGCGATCAGATCGGCGACCTGTACCCCCTCGGGGTAGGAGACCTTGGCCTTCTCCGTCGCGAAGTTGACGGTGGCGGTGACGCCGTCCATGCGGTTGAGCTTCTTCTCGACGCGGGCCGCGCAGGAGGCGCAGGTCATCCCGCCGATGGAGAGCTCGACGTCCGAGGTCGCGCCTATGGGTGTCTCGGGTGCTGCGGTGGTCATGGTCCGGCTCCAGGAATGAGCCGGGCCGTACGGAGCCGGTATGAGCCGGTCGGCACGGCCCGGTGCGGAGGAGAAGAGCTGCTGGGGTCCGCTCAGGCCAGGCCGACGAGCTCGAAGCCCGCCTCGTCCACCGCGGCGCGGACGGCACTCTCGTCGAGCGCGGCCGCGGAGACGACGGTGACCTCGCCGGTCGAGGCGACGGCCTTCACCGAGCTGACGCCGGGGATCCCGGAGATCTCGCCGCCGACGGAGCCTTCACAGTGTCCGCAGCTCATTCCGCTCACCTGGTAGACGGTGGTGACGGAACCCGTGGTGCCGGTCTGGGCGGTCATGGCGTTACTCCTCGTCGAGGCGTCTGGGGTGTGCGTGTACGGGAGGGATCCCTGGGAACCCCAGGGTTCTCCTCGATGGTCACCACACTATACCCCTAGGGGGTATGAAACCAAGTAGGGTCGCGTGCGTCGGCGGGCCGAGCCGCTCGTCCGTCCGGAGCGCGAGGACGACGGGCACCGGAGGGCTGCCGGGTGGGATCGGCGGCGGGGATCCGGGGTGCGGGAACGGCGGGCCCGGGGTGCGCCCGGTGGCTCATTCCGGTTCACGGCCGTCCCTTGGTGTCGCGGGGTCGGCCCCCGGGGTCCGGACGGGGGAGCCGCGTTTCGGCTCGTGGGCTCATCGGCTCGTCGGTGCATCGGGGCCTCGCCGGGGAGCGTGACACAGGGGTGCGCGGATGGGTCGATGCCGCGGATCGCTGATCGATTTGTCCGAACCTTATGGTATGTGTCCCCGGTGTCGCCGGCCGCAGTGCTGGTGGCGCCCCGGTCGCGCGCGGTTCAGCGGCAGGCGGGCTGCCCGACCTCGAGGATCGGTTCCAGGTAGCGGTGCATGACCGTTTTCAGCTCCGCGATGTAGGCGTCCCGTTCGGTGCCCTCGTGCGACATGATCAGGGTGAGGCCGGCCTTGAAGAGGTGGAGCGTCATGTTCGCCGTGCGGGCGCGCTCGTCGGACGCGAGGTCCGGCAGGCGGGTCGCGATCACCTCGTCGACGCGGGCGAGGAGGGTGTCGTGCAAGGTGCCGATCTCCTCGGCGATCGGTCCCGGGGTGTCGGGGCCGTGCATCAGGACGGCGAAGGCCGGGTTCTCGACGTTGAACGCGATCAGCGGGTCGAGGACCGCGTCGAGCATCCGGTCCAGCGGGAGGCCGATGTTCTCCGGCGTGAGCGCCCGTCCGTGCGACTGCGCCCAGTGCTCCAGCAACTGGTCGCTGAGGCCGACCGCGATGGCCTCCTTGTTCGGGAAGAACTGGTAGAGCGTGCCGGGTGACACACCGGCCTCGCGGGCGATGGCGTTCGTGCTCGCCGCCGTGTAACCGCACTGGCAGAACACCGAGGCCGCCGCCTCCAGGAGCTGGGCGATACGGCGCTCGCCTCGGGCCTGACGGCGGCGCGGCTTCTCTTCGGCGCGCTGCTGCCGCGTCGGCGACTCCTCGGTCTGCTGTTTCTCGGGCACGGGTTATCCCCAGCTTCTCGGGACGCGATTGACAAACGCGAGTGGCCGCTCGCATTCTTGAAAAACGCGAGCGCCGACTCGTGTTTGCCATTCTATGGCAATGGGCGATCCATGCTGCCTGCACGGATGCGGGTCATCGGGATCACGGTGAAGGGGACACCGCATCATGTCCGAAGTCAACAGCGCGGGTGACGGGCCAGGGGCGAGGCCCGACGAAGGCGCGGGCGGGGGCTCAGGCGGGGGTGCGGGCCGGGGCTCCGGCGACGGTGCGCGGCTCGGCGGATGGACCCGCTTCGTGACCGCCCGGCCACGGCTCTCCCTGCTCGTCGCCCTCCTGCTGACCGCGCTCGCCGTGGTCGCCGGCAGCGGAGTCGCGGACCGGTTGGGCAGCGGCGGCTGGGAGGACCCGACCGCGCAGTCGACGTACGCGACCAAGGCGCTGGAGCGCGAGTTCCCCGCCTCGCAGCCCAATCTGCTGCTCCTCCTCGACGCGGGCGGAGCCTCGGTCGACGATCCCTCGGTCGCCGCCGAGGCCAAGCGGCTCGCGGCGCGCCTGGCCGGCGAGCGGGGCGTCACGGGCGTCGGTTCGTACTGGCAGTCCGGTTCACCCGCGCTGAAGGCACGCGACGGCCACGAGGCGCTGATCGCCGCGCGCATCACCGGCGACGAGACGACCGCGGCCGACACCCTGGACCGCCTCGCACCCTCCTACCGGGGAAAGAGCGGCCCCGTCGAGATCGAGGTCGGCGGACCGGTCGCCGTGCGGCACGAGATGCAGACGACCATCCGTGAGGACCTGACGCGGGCCGAGATGATCGCCCTTCCGGTGACCCTCCTGCTGCTGGTCATGGTCTTCGGGAGCGCCGTCGCGGCCCTGCTGCCGCTCGGGGTCGGCATCATCGCGATCCTCGGCACCAACGCCGTGCTGCGCGGACTCACCGAGGTCACGGACGTCTCGGTCTTCGCGATGAACCTGACGACCGCCCTCGGGCTCGGTCTCGCCATCGACTACGCCCTGTTCATCGTCCGCAGGTTCCGCGAGGAGCTGGCCACCGGCGCCCCACCGCGCACCGCGGTCGGCACCACCCTGCGCACGGCGGGCCGCACGGTGCTCTTCTCCTCCCTCACCGTCGCGGTGTCGCTGGCCGCGATGCTGCTCTTCCCGCAGTACTTCTTGCGCTCCTTCGCCTACGCGGGCATCGCCGTGGTGCTGCTCGCCGCGGCCGCCGCCCTGATCCTGCTCCCCGCGGCGCTGGTGCTCCTCGGCGACCGGGTGAACTCCCTGGACCTGCGGCGTCTGTTCCGGCGCGGAAGGCCGGCTCCGGCCGACGGCGGGGCCGCCTGGGGACGTATGGCCTCCCTGGTGATGCGCAGGGCACCGCTCTTCGCGATCGCCACCACGGCCGGCCTGATCGTCCTCGGACTGCCCTTCCTGGGCGTGAAGTTCGGCACGGCCGACGACCGTCAGCTGCCCTCGGCCGCCGAGTCCCACGTCGTCCAGCAGCACATACGCGACGGCTTCCCGGGCAGCCCCGGCGGCGGTCTGGAGATCCTGGCCGAAGGCCGGGCCACCGAGACCCAGTACGCCCGGTACAAGGACCGGATCGCCGCCCTGCCCGAGGTGCTGCGTGTGGACGGACCCCTGGTGAAGGGCGACGCGGCCTACTTCACGGTCCTTCCGAAGGGCGAGGCCGTGGACGAGGGAGCCCAGCGGCTGGTGGGTGAACTCCGTGCGACGGACGCTCCGTTCGACACCTCCGTGACCGGCACGGCGGCCGTCCTGGTCGACTCCAAGCACGCGATAGCCGAGCGGCTCCCGTGGGCGGCCGCGTTCATCGCGATCGTCACACTGCTCCTGGTGTTCCTGCTGACCGGCAGTGTGCTGATCCCGGTCCAGGCGGTGCTGCTCAACGCGCTCAGCCTGACCGCGATGTTCGGTGCGATGGTCTGGGTCTTCCAGGACGGCCACCTCTCCGGCCTCCTCGACTTCACCAGCACCGGTTCGATCGAGACGACCCTCCCGGTCCTGATGTTCTGCGTCGCCTTCGGCCTCTCGATGGACTACGGCGTCTTCCTCCTCTCCCGCATCAAGGAGGAGTACGACCAGACCGGCGACCACCGGGAGGCGGTCCGTTTCGGACTCCAGCGCACCGGCGGGCTGATCACCGCGGCCGCGGTCATCCTCGCGGTGGTGATGGTCGCGATCGGCACCTCCCGGGTGGCCAACACCAAGATGCTCGGCCTGGGCATCGCGCTCGCCGTGCTGATGGACGCGATGGTCGTCCGCAGCCTGCTGGTCCCGGCGGTCATGCGCCTGACCGGCCGGGCCACCTGGTGGGCGCCCGGACCACTGCGGCGCTTCCACGACCGTTTCGGCCTCAGCGAGGCGGAGGCGCCGGAAGCGAAGCCGGCGGCGGAGACGGCACCGGAGGCGGCAGCGGACGTGGCACCGGCGGCGGAGGCGCCAACGGCAACGGAGCCCGGCCGGGACAAGGCCCCGGCACGCGGCTAGGGCCTGTCCGGCGGATCAGGTCGGAGGAAACCTGCGGCGCCTGATCAGCGCACGTGAGTGGGGCCTGGTGCGTGCAACTGCAAGGCGGAGGAGGGCGTCGATGCGGAGCATCGGCAACCGACGACAACGCCGCTGGGGGTCCCCCCTGCTCGAAGAGCTTGGGGGAGGGCGTGCCAGGCCCCGCGTCTCCGGCATGATCCGCCGGACAGGCCCTAGCGTTCCCCGCGGAAGGTGATCTCCGAGCGGAGGGCGGGAGCCGATGCGGGCAGTGGTGTTCGAGCGGTACGGAGAGCCGGCCGAGGTACGGGAGGTGTCGGACCCGGCGCCCGCGGAGCACGGGGTCGTGGTGCGGGTCGAGGCCACCGGACTGTGCCGGAGCGACTGGCACGGCTGGATGGGCCACGACCCGGACATCACGCTGCCGCATGTGCCGGGGCACGAACTCGCCGGGGTGGTCGAGGCGGTGGGTGCCCGGGTGACCGGCCGGCACCCCGGCGACCGGGTCACCGTCCCGTTCGTCTGCGCCTGCGGAAGCTGCCCCGCGTGCGCGGCGGGCGACCAGCAGGTGTGCGAGCGGCAGACCCAGCCGGGGTTCACGCACTGGGGTTCCTTCGCCCAGTACGTGGCGCTCGACCACGCCGAGGTGAACCTGATCGCCGTGCCGCCGGAGTTGTCCTTCGCGACGGCGGCCTCGCTGGGCTGCCGCTTCGCCACGGCCTTCCGTGCGGTGGTCGCCCAGGGGAGGGCGGCCGCGGGGGAGTGGGTCGCGGTGCACGGCTGCGGCGGGGTCGGCCTCTCGGCGGTGATGATCGCGGCGGCCTCCGGGGCACGGGTCGTGGCCGTCGACGTGTCACCGGCGGCGCTCGACCTGGCAAGGAAGTTCGGGGCGGCGGAATGCGTGGACGCGTCCGTCGTCGCGGACCCGGCGCAGGCGGTCCGTGAGCTGACCGGCGGTGGAGCGCATCTGTCGCTGGACGCCCTCGGATCGCCCGCCACCTGCGCGGCCTCGGTGAACGGTCTGCGCCGTCGCGGCCGGCACGTCCAGGTCGGCCTGCTGCCCTCACCGACCGGCGCCACCCCGGTCCCGATGGCCCGGGTGATCGGCCTCGAACTCGAACTCCTGGGCAGCCACGGAATGGCGGCCCACGCCTACCCGGCGATGATGGAGCTGGTCCGGGCCGGGGTCCTGCGGCCCGATCTGCTGGTGACGTCCACCATCGCGCTGGACGCGGTACCGTCCGCCCTCGCCGCCATGGGATCGGCGCCGGGTTCGGGGGTGACGGTCATCGAGCCGTGGAGCTGACGGCGGGGTGTCCCCGGCGGGCGGTCCACTCGTGGGCGAGGACCGACATCCGTACGGCGTCGATCCACTCGCCGTCGTGCAGCAGCGTCTGGCGCTCGACCCCCTCGGCCACGAAGCCGGCCTTCTCGTAGGCGCGGCGGGCCCGGGGGTTGAAGGCGAAGACGAGCAGCGAGACGCGGTGCAGGGCCAGTTGCCCGAAGGCGTGGCCGACGATCAGCCGGGTGGCCTCGGTGCCGAGTCCTCGGTTCCGGCCGCGCGGGCCGATGAGGATGCGGAACACGCAGTTGCGGTTGTGCCGGTCCCACTCGAACAGGACGACCTCGCCGACCAGTTCACCGGTGGCGCGGTCCACCACACCGAGGTCCAGCCTGTCCGGCTGTTCGTTGCGCGTGCCGTACCAGGAACGCAGCCGCTCCGGCCCGAACTCCTCGTCGGGGCTGCCGGTGAGCCGCAGGACCTCGGGGTCGCCCAGGATCTCCGTCATCACCGGGACGTCGTCCTCGGTGAAGGGGCGCAGCAGGGTCTTCTCGCCGGTGAGGACGGGTTTCACGGAGAAGCTCATCCATGGATCTTCGGCGGACGACCAGCATGAGGGCAATCCCTTTTGGGGCGTGCCTCACCCCGGTGCCCCACCGGCGAGGCACTGGGGTGAGGCACCGGGCGGGGCGGGTCAGGCCTCTCTGCGCCTCCGGTTTCCCGGTCGGGAGGCGTCCCAGGCCCGGACGGTGTCCGCGTACCAGTAGGGTTTTCCGCCCTCGACACGGTCGGGCGGCGGCAGCAGCCCGTGCTTGCGGTAGGAGCGGACCGTGTCCGGCTGCACCTTGATGTGCGCGGCGATCTCCTTGTACGACCAGAGCCTGCGGTCGGTCATGAGTGGCACCTCCCTGCGCGCACCGCGGCGGCGGCCTGGGGGCGGCCGTCGGGGGAGCCGGGCGCTGCGCTGGTGATCACAAAGCGTGTGCCCGTTGAACGACGCGGCGTGAGCGCTGGGCAGCGGCTGTCGACCGGGTGTGACGCAAGACCCGCGTACACGCGACATGTGTGACACAGCGGTGGTTTTTGTGACACGAGTGACGCAATAGCCATCGAGGGACGTAGGACCCGCCGAGCCCCGAGCGCTCGGCGGGTCCCCGGGATGCGGCGGTCACGCCCCGCAGGACCTCAGGAACGCCCGGGTGCGCCGGGCGATCGGCAGTGGCTTGTCCGGCGGGCACGGGTACATGTCCTGTTCGACGATCGCGAAGAGCTCGACGCCGAGCCGCTGAGCGGCGGCGAGAACGGGCTCCAACGCCGGTACACCGGACGGTGGTTCGCACATCACGCCACGCGCGACGGCGGGCCCGAACGGCACCTCCTCGGCGCGTACTCCGGCCAGCACCAGCGGGTCCACCTGCTTGAGGTGGAGGTAGCCGATGCGTTCGCCGTACGTCTCGATGAGCTTGACGCTGTCGCCGCCGCAGTAGGCGTAGTGGCCCGTGTCCAGGCACAGCGACACCAGGGAGGAGTCGGTCGCGTCGAGGAAACGCGTGACGTTCTCCTCGCCGTCGATGTGCGTGTCGGCGTGCGGGTGGACGACGATCTTCAGCCCGTACCGCTCGCGCACCTCATGGGCGAGCCGCTCGGTCTGGGCGGTCAGATTGCGCCATTGGGTCGGCGTCAGGGTGCTGTCCTCCAGCACCGCGCCGGTCTTGTCGTCGCGCCAGAAGGCGGGGATGACGACAAGATGCGCGGCGCCCATCGCCTGGGTGAGCGCCGCGATGTCCGAGACGTGCGCCCAGGTGGACTCCCACACATCGGGACCCCGGTGCAGCCCGGTGAAGACCGTGCCCGCCGAGACGGTGAGCCCCCGCCGGGCGGTCTCCACCTTGAGGACGTCCGGATCGGTCGGCAGATAGCCGTACGGGCCGAGCTCGATCCACTCGTAGCCCGACCCCGAGACCTCGTCGAGGAAGCGCTGCCAGGGGACCTGTTGCGGGTCGTCGGGGAACCAGACGCCCCAGGAGTCGGGAGCCGAACCGATCCGGATGCGCGACAGTGAGGAAGGAGGCGAGGACCGTGGTGACGACTTCGGCGAGGGCTCGGTCCGTGACCGCGGCGATGACTGAGGCGATGACTGAGGTGACAGCGACGTCATGGGCGTCAGCTTCCGGCGGCTCCCGAGACGTGTCAAGCCTCGTCCGAATGTCTGGACAAAACGTTGACAGGCTCCGCGTGCGGGACTAGACCTGGGGGCAGCCGTAGCGAAGGGAACTCGATGGCGTACGAGCTGATCACCATGGGGCGGATCGGTGTGGACCTCTACCCGTTGCAGACGGGGGTCCCGCTGTCCCGGGTGACGTCCTTCGGCAAGTTCCTCGGCGGCTCGGCGACCAATGTCGCGGTGGCCGCCGCGCGGCTCGGACGGCGTACGGCCGTCATCACCCGGACGGGCGACGATCCCTTCGGCGTCTATCTGCGCGAGGCGTTGCGCGATTTCGGCGTCGACGACCGCTGGGTCACCCCGGTCCCCGGACTGCCGACCCCGGTCACCTTCTGCGAGATCTTCCCGCCGGACGACTTCCCGCTCTACTTCTACCGGCAGCCCAAGGCCCCCGACCTGGAGATCCGCGCCCACGAACTCGATCTCGACGCCGTGCGCGCCGCCCGCGTCTTCTGGATGACGGGCACGGGGCTGAGCGCGGAACCGAGCCGCACGGCCACACTCGCGGCGCTGGCCCACCGCGCCCGGTCCGGTACGACGGTCTTCGACCTCGACTGGCGCCCGATGTTCTGGGGGGACACGGTCGGGGAGAACCCGGCCGGGAAGAACGGAACTCCGCACGACAGGGCGCGGCAGGACCTTGCCGCCTCGGCGCGCCCCTACTATGCCGAGGCCCTGCGCCACGCCACCGTCGCCGTCGGCAATGTCGACGAGGTCGAGATCGCCACGGGGGAGCGCGAGCCGCACGCCGCTGCCGCCGCCCTCCTCGAAGCCGGTGTCGAACTCGCCGTGGTGAAACAGGGACCCAAGGGCGTCCTCGCCGTGCATCGCGACGGCACCACCGCCGAGGTCCCGCCCCTTCCCGTCGAGGTGCTCAACGGACTCGGCGCGGGAGACGCGTTCGGCGGCTCGCTGTGCCACGGACTGCTCGCCGGCTGGGACCTGGAGCGGGTCATGCGCCACGCGAACGCGGCGGGCGCCATCGTCGCCTCCCGGCTCGAATGCTCCTCCGCGATGCCGACGCCGGACGAGGTCGAACAGGCCCTCGCCGCCGGAGCGGTGCGGTGAGGGCGGGCCACGTCGGGGGAGCCCACCACGAGCAGGGCGGCGACGCACCCACACCCCCCGGGACGACCGGCCCGGCCCGCACGAACGCCCCCGACGGCGCCCGGGACGCCGACCGGCTCACCGCCACCCCCGTCACCCCCACCACCTACGACCGGCTGCGCCCCGCGTTCCCCCGCGTCGACGTCCTCGCCCTCGTCCAGGTCCGTGCCCGTCACCCCGAGGCGATCGCGGAGGCCGCCGCGCGGCGGGTGCGGCGGCCGCTGATCGACGGCTCGGGGCGCCTGATGATCGTCGCCGCGGACCACCCGGCGCGCGGCGCGCTGGCCGTCGGTGACCGGAAGCTGGCGATGGCCGGGCGCGCCGATCTGCTGGAGCGGCTGTGTCTCGCGCTCTCCCGCCCCGGAGTGGACGGCGTGCTCGCCACCGCCGACATCCTCGACGACCTGCTGCTGCTCGGCGCGCTCGACGGCAAGGTGGCCATCGGGTCGATGAACCGGGGCGGACTCGCGGGCTCCGCCTTCGAGCTGGACGACCGGTTCACCGGGTACCGCCCGAGGGACATCGAGCGGTTCGGCTTCGACGCGGGCAAACTGCTGCTGCGCATCGGCTACGACGATCCGGGCTCGCTGCGCACCCTGGAGTCCACCGCCCGGGTGATCGACGACATGGCCGAGCGGCAACTTCCGGTCTTCGTCGAACCGTTCCTCTGCCGTCGCCGGGAGGACGGCACCCTGCGCAACGATCTGAGCGCCGAGGCCGTCACCAGATCCATCGCCATCGCCAGTGGCCTGGGCGGCAGTTCGGCGTACACCTGGCTGAAGGTCCCCGTCACCGAGAACCCCGACGACATGGCCCGCGTCATGGAGACCTCCACGCTGCCCGCCGTCCTGCTCGGCGGCGATGTCGGCGAGGACCAGGAGGGTGCCTACGAGAAATGGCGCGGGGCGCTTCACCTCCCCACCGTGCAGGGCCTGGTGGTGGGCCGTTCGCTGCTGTACCCCGCGGACGGCGATGTCGCCGCGGCCGTGGACACCGCCGTAGGACTTCTGTGAGGGCCGCATGAGTCGTCCGAGCAACGAGCTGTACGTCCCCAGGGGCACGACCGCCGACGCGTACTACGCCCTCGACATCGACCCCGAGCGGGCCGGCTGGACCCACAGCAGTCTGCGGGTCGTGGAACTGGCACCCGGTGGCACCCACACCTTCACCACCGGGGACAGTGAGTGGATCGTGCTCCCGCTCAGCGGCGGCTGCACGGTGCGCACCAAGGACGGCATGGAGCAGGAAGAGTTCCAACTCCTGGGCAGACCGAGCGTGTTCGACGGAGTCTCCGACTTCGCGTACGTGCCCCGTGAGGCCCGGGCCCAGATCGCCTCCGGCGTGGGAGGCCGCTTCGCCCTGGCAGGAGCGAAGTGCGAGCGCCGACTCCCCGCCCGCTACGGCCCCGCGCCGGAGGTTCCCGTCGAAGAGCGCGGCAGCGGCAACTGCGCCCGCCAGGTGCGCAATTTCGCCGCCGCGGACGTCTTCGACTGCGACCGCCTCATCGCCGTCGAGGTGATCACCCCCGGCGGCAACTGGTCCTCGTATCCGCCCCACAAGCACGACGAGGACCTGCCCGGCGTCGAGTCCCGGCTTGAGGAGATCTACTACTTCGAGATCGACGGCCCGAACGGTTTCGGCTATCAGCGCGTATTCCCTTCCCGTGAGGGCGGTTCGGACGTCCTCGCCGAGGTCCGCACCGGCGATGCCGTCCTCGTCCCCGACGGATGGCACGGTCCGTCCGTCGCCCAGCCCGGTCACGCCATGTACTACCTGAACGTCATGGCGGGACCGGGCGGGGACAGGGAGTGGCGGATCCGCTTCCACCCGGGACACGCAGAGAGCACAGGGGGATACCGATGACCTCGACGACGAGGCTGACGGTCGCGCAGGCACTGGTGCGGTTTCTGGCCGCGCAGTACACGGAACGGGACGGCGAGCGGCGTCGCCTGATCGGCGCCACCTGGGGCATCTTCGGCCACGGCAACGTCGCCGGGATCGGCCAGGCGCTCGTCGAGTACGCCGACGAGATGCCGTACCACCAGGGGCGCAACGAACAGGCCATGGTGCACGCGGCGGTCGGCTACGCGCGCCAGTGCGGCCGCCTGTCGGCGCACGCCGTGACCACCTCCATCGGGCCCGGCGCCACCAACCTGGTCACCGGCGCCGCGCTCGCGACGATCAACCACCTCCCGGTGCTGCTCCTGCCCGGCGACGTCTTCGCGACCCGCCCCGCCGACCCGGTGCTCCAGCAACTGGAGGTCCCCTTCGCCGGGGACGTGTCGGTCAACGACTGTCTGCGCCCGGTGTCGAAGTACTTCGACCGGATCAACCGCCCCGAAGCCCTGATCCCGGCGGCCCTCCAGGCGATGCGCGTGCTCACCGACCCCGTCGACACCGGCGCCGTCACGCTCGCGCTGCCCCAGGACGTGCAGGCGGAGGCGTACGACTGGCCGGAGGAGTTCTTCGCCGAGCGGACCTGGGCCGTGCGGCGCCCGGCGGCCGACGCCGGCGAACTGGCGCGTGCCGTCGCGGCGGTCCGCGAGGCCCGCCGCCCGCTGATCGTCGCGGGCGGCGGCGTCCATCACAGCCGCGCCGAGGAGGCGCTCGCCGAACTCGCCTCCGCCACCCGCATCCCCGTCGCCTCCACCCAGGCGGGCAAGGGCTCGCTGCGCTGGGACCACCCCCAGGACGTCGGCGGCGTCGGCCACACCGGCACCGCGACCGCCGACGAGCTCGCCCGCACCGCCGACCTGGTGATCGGTGTCGGCACCCGCTACACCGACTTCACCACCGCTTCCGGCACGCTGTTCGGCGCGTCGGGCGTCCGTTTCCTCAACCTCAACATCGCTCCGTACGACGGCCACAAGCTCGCCGGCATACCGCTGATCGCCGACGCCCGCGCCGGTCTGGAGGCCCTCACCGAGGCGCTGCTGATGCACAAGCACCGCGCCGAGCCCGCGTACGTCACCGAGTACACGGACGACAAGGAACGCTGGGAGTACCGCGTCGACGCGGCCTACGAGGCCGAGGACGTCGACATCCGGCCCACCCAGCCGCAGGTCCTCGGTGTCCTCGACGAGCTGGTCACCGAGGACGACATCCTGATCAACGCGGCCGGCTCGCTCCCCGGCGACCTGCACAAACTGTGGCGGGCCCGGTCGCGGGACCAGTACCACGTCGAGTACGGCTACTCGTGCATGGGCTATGAGATCCCGGCCGCGATCGGTGTGCGGATGGCGGCCCCGGACCGGCCCGTGTGGGCGCTGGTCGGCGACGGCACCTATCTGATGATGCCGACCGAGATCGTCACCGCGGTCCAGGAGGGCATCGCGATCAAGGTGATCATCCTGCAGAACCACGGGTACGCCTCCATCGGCGGCCTCTCCGAGTCCGTGGGCGGCGAGCGGTACGGCACGGCGTACCGTTACCGGGCCGGGGACGGTACGTACACGGGGGCGCCGCTGCCCGTGGACCTCGCGGCCAACGCGGCCAGCCTGGGCATGCGGGTCCTACGCGCGAAGACCGTGCGTGACCTGCGGGCGGCCCTGGCCGAGGCGCGCGACGCGGACACTCCCACTTGTGTCTACGTGGAGACCGAAACGGCAGACACAGTGTCGGGCGCGCCCCCGGCCCAAGCCTGGTGGGATGTACCTGTGGCCGAGACCGCGACCCGATCGTCGGCGGTCAAGGCCCGTGAGGAGTACGACCGGCACGTCGTCGCCCGACGCCGCCATCTGTGAAGGAGTGCATGGCCATGACGAAGACCGTCGACCACTGGATCGGTGGCAAGCCCGTCGGAAATGCTGCGGGTGCGTCGGGTACGTACGGGCCGGTCACCGACCCGGCGACCGGCGTCGTGACCACGAAGGTCGCGTTCGCGAGCGTCGAGGAGGTCGACGCCGCGGTCGCCGCCGCGAAGGACGCGTACGCGACCTGGGGCCAGTCCTCGCTGGCCAAGCGGTCCACGATCCTGTTCAAGTTCCGTGCCCTGCTCGACGCCAACCGGGACGCGATCGCCGAGCTGATCACCGCCGAGCACGGCAAGGTGCACTCGGACGCGCTCGGCGAGGTCGCCCGCGGTCTGGAGATCGTCGACCTGGCGTGCGGGATCACCGTGCAGCTGAAGGGCGAGCTGTCGACCGAGGTGGCCTCCAAGGTCGACGTGGCGTCGATCCGCCAGCCGCTCGGTGTCGTCGCGGGCATCACGCCGTTCAACTTCCCGGCCATGGTGCCGATGTGGATGTTCCCGCTCGCCATCGCGTGCGGCAACACCTTCGTCCTCAAGCCCTCGGAGAAGGACCCGTCGGCCGCCATGAAGCTCGCCGAGCTGCTGGCCGAGGCCGGTCTGCCCGACGGTGTCTTCAACGTCGTGCACGGCGACAAGGTGGCCGTCGACCGTCTCCTGGAGCACCCGGACGTCAAGGCGGTGTCCTTCGTCGGCTCGACCCCGATCGCCCGCTACATCCACACCACCGCCGCCGCGAACCACAAGCGCGTCCAGGCGCTGGGCGGCGCCAAGAACCACATGCTGGTCCTGCCGGACGCCGACCTGGACGCGGCCGCCGACGCCGCCGTCTCCGCCGCGTACGGCTCGGCCGGCGAGCGCTGCATGGCGATCTCCGCGGTCGTGGCGGTCGGCTCCATCGGCGACGAGCTGGTGGCCAAGATCCGCGAGCGCGCCGAGAAGATCAAGATCGGTCCCGGCAACGACCCGACGTCCGAGATGGGCCCGCTCATCACGGCCGCCCACCGCGACAAGGTGGCGTCCTACGTGAAGGGGGCCGCCGACCAGGGCTCCGAGGTCGTCCTCGACGGCACGGGCTACACGGTCGAGGGGCACGAGGACGGCCACTGGATCGGCCTCTCGCTCCTGGACCGCGTACCGGTGACGGCGGACGCGTACAAGGACGAGATCTTCGGCCCGGTGCTGTGCGTGCTGCGCGTGGACACCTACGACGAGGGCGTGGCGCTGATCAACGCGTCCCCCTTCGGCAACGGCACCGCGATCTTCACCCGGGACGGCGGCGCCGCCCGCCGCTTCCAGCTGGAGATCGAGGCGGGCATGGTCGGCGTGAACGTGCCGATCCCGGTGCCCGTCGGCTACCACTCCTTCGGTGGCTGGAAGGACTCCCTCTTCGGGGACCACCACATCTACGGCAACGACGGCACGCACTTCTACACCCGCGGCAAGGTCGTCACCACCCGCTGGCCGGACCCGTCGGAGGCGCCGACGGGCGTCGACCTGGGCTTCCCGCGCAACCACTGAGGCATCTTCGGTGCCCCGCCCCGCGTCCGGGGGGCGGGGCACCGTCGTGTTCCGGGCTTCCCGCGGTCCGGTCCTCCTGCGGTCCGGGCCTACTGCTGCTGCGCGGCGGCCTTCTTCATCAGCTCGGTGACGTCACCGGTCTGCGCGGCCGGCGGGGCCTTCACCGCGGCGGTGGCACCGAACTTCTTGAAGTCCATGGTGACCGTCACGGTGCCGAACACCTCCTTCAGGCGGACCGGAAGGTCCTTGGCGTCGACCCAGACGTCCATCGTGATCGAGTCGGCGCCGCCGGTCACCGAGTTGAAGAGGGTGTCCTCGTCCCCGGACGCGAGGGCGTCCTTGGCCTTGCCCATGTGGTCCTTGTCGATCACGGCCCGGTAGTGGGTCGTGCTCTTTCCGTCGACGGTCTCCTTGCCGAGGTCCTCGACGTCGTTCGCGTACTTCAGGCCCCTCATGGTGGCTGCCGGGCT
Source organism: Streptomyces sp. NPDC002935 (assembly GCF_040611295.1). Taxonomy (NCBI): domain Bacteria; kingdom Bacillati; phylum Actinomycetota; class Actinomycetes; order Kitasatosporales; family Streptomycetaceae; genus Streptomyces; species Streptomyces sp. NPDC002935. The sequence goes on along the minus strand of NZ_JBEXNW010000004.1, from coordinate 109,113 downwards.
GCCGCTGTTCGAGCTTCCGCTCATCGCCTGGGCGCCCTTCTCACCGAAGACGGCCGACCCGTCGATCTTCATCCACTCCTTGCCCTTGAGCGGGCCGGAGGGCTGCGGGTCGGTGTCGTAGTAGTAGGCGCCGTCCACGAGGAGCGTGCGGATCGAGGGGTCGTCCGTGAGCGTCTCCATCTTCGCGGCCTTGGTGTCCATCTCGACGTCGTACGCGAAACCGTCCCCCCAGGAGTAGGTGCCCTCCGCGGTTATGGGGGCGCCGCCGTTCACCTCGGTGGTCATCTTGACCTCGGCCGAGCCCAGGTCCTCCGTCCGGTCCGTCGCCCGCCCCAGCGCCGCCATGATCGCGTCGGCGTGGCTGACCACCTCGGCCGTCTTCTTCGTGGTCTCCGCACTGCACCCGGTCGTCCCGGCCAGCGCCGCCGCGGCCACCCCCGCCCAGACCACGCCCCGCGTGTAACGCATGTTCCCCACCCCTGTCCGTGATTCTTCTGTGGAGCAGGACTCTATGGGCAGGCAGTGACACGGCTACGCGCCGGTAGCCGTCCGGAGTGTGGACCAATTCCGGCGAGTTTCAGCTCTGCGACTGCTGTTCTCGTCATGCGGTGATGAAACGGGTGATGCAGGTAACTGGTTGGCGTGGCCTTCGAAAGCAAGGTCACACTCTGGAGGGTCTTGATGATTGCAACATGAGGGCGTCACCACCTGGGAAAGCGATGTGACATGCGTCGCTCCGCAACTGCGGATTCCGTAGGTGAACGGCCATTGACGCAACGGTTTCCGTCAAGGTTCCATCAGCGCGGGAGCGGACGAGAAGAGCACCACGCGAGCCGCCGGAGGCGATAGCGCTCCCGCCCGAACCACCTGACGCACGAGTCGATCGGAACCGCTTCATGACCGACACGCTCCGCCCTGTCGAGACCGCCGTCCTGGACGCCGCCCCCACGGCGACCGGGAACCCCCAAAAGCTCAAGCGCTCCATCGGCATCGTCGGCGGCACCCTGCTGACGCTCTCGTGCGTGACACCCGCGTCGACCCTGTTCGTCGTGGTGCCCGACCTCTTCTCGTCGCTCGGCACGGCGACCGCGCTGACCATCGCGATCGGCTCACTGCTCTGTATCGCCGTGGCGTTCTGCTACTCGGAGCTGGGCACCCTCATCCCCAGCGCGGGTGGCGAGTACGCCATGGTCTCCACGATGGCCGGACGCCTCGCGGGCTGGCTCGTGTTCGTGCTCTCCCTGCTGGTCGTCATGATCGTGCCACCGGTGATCGCGATGGGCACGGCGGACTACCTGGCGCCCATCGTCCATCTGAACCCCTCGATGGCCGGCGCCGCCGTGATGATCCTGGCCACCCTCGCGGGCCTGCTCGACCTGCGCGCCAACGCCTGGATCACCGGCATCTTCCTGGTCCTCGAAGTCATCGCCGCGGCGCTCGTGGCGGTCCTGGGCTTCGCGCACAGCCAGCGCGGTGTCGGCAGCCTGGTCTCGATGCAGGTCGCTGATGCCGGCGGCCACACGGACACCGTGACAGCCATGCTGGTCGTCTCCGGGCTCGCCATCGCCCTCTTCATCACCCAGGGCTTCTCGACCGCGGTCTACCTCTCCGAGGAACTGGAGAACCCGCGCCGCAACGTCGCCCGTACGGTCCTCGCCACCCTCGCCATCTCCACGGTCGTCATCCTGGTCCCGGTCGTCGCGATCACCATGGGCGCCACCGACCTGTCGGCCCTGACCGGCGGCGACATCAGCGGCATGGTCACGGCCTGGTCCAACTCGGCCGTCGGCACCTTCGTCAGCCTCTGCGTCGCCCTCGCGATCATCAACGCGGGCATCGTCATGGTCATCCAGAACTCGCGCGTCCTGTTCGCCTCCGCCCGTGACAAGGCGTGGCCCGGTCCGGTCAACGAGGGCCTGTCCCGGCTCGGCCGGTTCGGTTCCCCGTGGGTCGCCACGCTGCTGGTGGGTGTCCCCGGCGCCGCCCTCTGCTTCGTCAACCTGGACACCCTGTACGGCGTGACGGGCGTGTCGGTGACCGCCATGTACCTGCTCGTCGCGGTCGCCGCCCTGCTCGCCCGGCGCGGCCACCACCGCCACACGCCCGCCTGGCGGATGCCGCTGTGGCCCGCGATGCCGGTCGCGCTGATCGCGGTCCTCGCCTACATCCTCACCCAGCAGGAGACGGTCTACCTGCTGTGGACCGGCGGCATCACCGCGGTCGCCACCCTCTACTGGGCCTTCTACCTGCGGCCCCGCCGCGACACCCGCTGGCTGGTGTCGATCCCCGAGGACGCGCAGGCGTAACCACGCGGCACGCCCCGCCGGACCCGGCCCCGCACCGGCGGCCTCAGCCGAAGTCCCACGTCATCACCGTGCACGTCCCGTCGTCCTTGCCACCCGCGCTGCGGTAGGTGGCGAGGGCGACGTCGTTCCCGGTGTCCACACCGACCCACATCCCGTAGCAGCCGCGTTCCCGGGCCAGGGCGGCGAGTTCGCGGATCAGCGCCCGCCCGGTGCCGCGCCGCCGGAACGCCTCGGCCACCGCCAGCTCGTACAGGAACATCTCGGTGCCCTTGTCGGGGTGCACCGTCTCCACGCCGCTGATGAAGCCGACGGGCACCTCGCCCTCGTAGGCCAGGTACAGGTGATGGCCCTGGGTGTCCAGGAACCGCCGGGCCCACTCGGGACGCACGGGATGATCGAAGAGGTACTCGGCGGAGGTCAGTTCCCCGACGGTGGTGGCGCGGCGCATCTCCATGGTGCGTTCGTACCACGGACGCGGTATGCGCGACCCGTGCCGTACTCCCGTGGGAGGGGCACGGGTTCAGCCCGGCGGCTGCCCCGCTTGTCGGTGGGCGCCCGTACCGTTGAGGCATGGATCTTCGACTGCCCCGGCCGCGCGGGCCGCTCCGGGGGCGCCTCCCCGCCCGCACCAGGGCGCGAGCCCGCGGGCGATGGGCGGCCGCCACGGCGGCTGTCGCGCTGCTCGCCGGTGCGGGCACCTGGACCGCCGTCGCCGACGGCGGCGCTCCCGCCGTGCACCGCGCCGACCACGTCATGGCCATGGGCGGCGGGGTACGGATCGACACCTCGTACTTCACCGCCGGCCCCTCCTCGCACCGCCGCCCCGCCGTCCTCCTCGCGCACGGCTTCGGCGGCAGCAAGAAGGACGTCAGCGGCGAGGCGGAGAAACTCGCCCGCGACGGGTACGCGGTACTGACCTGGTCGGCCCGCGGCTTCGGCGAGTCCACCGGCAGGATCGGGCTGAACGACCCCAAGGGCGAAGTCGCCGACGTCTCCCGGCTCATCGACTGGCTCGCCCGGCGGCCCGAGGTCCGGCTGGACGGGAGCGGCGACCCGCGCGTCGGCGTCGCGGGCGCCTCGTACGGCGGAGCGGTCTCCCTGCTGGCCGCCGCGAACGACCGGCGCGTCGACGCGATCGCCCCGTCGATCACGTACTGGAACCTGGCCGACGCCCTGTTCCCCAACGGCGTGTTCAAGAAGATCTGGACGGGCCTCTTCATCAACTCCGGCGGCGGCTGCGACCGGTTCCAGGCCGAGCTGTGCGCGATGTACAACCGGGTCGCGGAGGCCGGGAAACCGGACGCGGCGGCGACGAAGCTGCTCCAGGAGCGCAGCCCCTCCGCCGTCGGCGACCGCATCAAGGTGCCCACCCTCATCACGCAGGGCCAGTCCGACTCCCTCTTCCCGCTCGGGCAGGCCGACGCCATGGCCAAGGCGATCAAGGCCAACGGCGCACCCGTGGACGTCGACTGGATCTCCGGCGGCCACGACGGCGGCGACCCGGAGACGGACCGCGTCACCTCCCGGGTCGGCTCCTGGTTCGACCGCTATCTGAAGGACGACAAGGGCGCCGACACCGGCCCCGCCTTCCGCGTCACCCGCACCGGAGGCATCGACTCCACCGACGGCGCCGCCCAGCTGCGCGGCGCGAGCGACGACACCTACCCCGGACTGGCGAGCGTTCGGCACGCCGTCACACTGACCGGCCGCGAGCAGAGCTTCGACAACCCGGCCGGCGCCAGTCCGCCCGCCATCTCCGCCCTGCCCGGCCTCGGCGGCCCGGGCGGCCTCACCCAGCTCTCCTCCCTCGGCGTGGGGGTCTCCCTCGACTTCCCCGGCCAGTACGCCCGGTTCGAGTCCGCTCCCTTCCGCGACGACCTGCGGATCACCGGCTCGCCGACGGCGACGGTGCACGTCAGGTCCAGCACCGGCGAGGCCGTCCTCTTCGGGAAGGTGTACGACGTCGGTCCGGGCGGCAGCGGGCAGGTGCTGCCCTCCCAGCTGGTCACCCCGGTCCGGGTCGAGGGCGTGAAGACCGGCAAGGACGTGAACATCACCCTTCCCGCCATCGACCACAAGGTCCAGCAGGGCCACCGGCTGCGCCTGGTCCTCGCCTCGACCGACCTCGGCTACGCCTCCCCGGCGGCCCCGGCCACCTACACCGTGTCCCTGAAGGGCGACCTCCGGGTGCCGACCGCCCCCGGTGTCACGACCGCCGCCGCGCCGCGGCCCGCCTGGGTGTGGTGGCTGCCGCTCGCCGGCGCGCTGACCGCCCTGGCGCTGCTGGTGACCGGCCGCCGCCGCACGACGACCCCCGCACCCGACCCCGAGTCGGCCGAAGTCCCGCTCCAGATCACCGGCCTGAGCAAGCGCTACGCCAAGTCGGCGGACCGGTACGCGGTACGGGAGCTGTCGATCCGCGTGGAGAAGGGCCAGGTCCTCGGCCTGCTCGGCCCGAACGGCGCGGGCAAGACGACGACCCTGCGCATGCTGATGGGCCTCATCAAGCCCGACGACGGCGAGATCCGCGTCTTCGGGCACGCGATCCGCCCGGGCGCCCCGGTCCTCTCCCGGGTCGGCGCGTTCGTCGAGGGCGCGGGCTTCCTCCCGCACCTCTCCGGCCGCGAGAACCTGGAGCTGTACTGGCGGGCCACCGGCCGTCCACCCGAGGACGCCCACCTGGCAGAGGCGCTGGAGATCGCCGGACTCGGCGAGGCGCTGGCCCGCGCGGTGCGCACCTACTCCCAGGGCATGCGCCAGCGTCTCGCCATCGCCCAGGCCATGCTCGGCCTCCCGGACCTGCTGATCCTGGACGAACCCACCAACGGCCTCGACCCGCCGCAGATCCGCGAGATGCGCGAGGTGATGATCCGGTACGCCGCCGCGGGCCGCACGGTCATCGTCTCCAGCCATCTCCTCGCCGAGGTCGAGCAGTCCTGCACCCACCTGGTGGTCATGGACCGCGGCCGGCTCGTCCAGGCCGGCCCGGTGTCCGAGATCATCGGCTCCGGCGACACCCTGCTCGTCGGCACCGGAGCACCCGTGGAGGAACCGCTCGTCGAGAAGGTGGGCGCCCTGCCCGGCGTCGCCTCGGCCGTCGCGACCGACGGCGGGCTGCTGGTCCGTCTCGACGCCGACGGCAGCGCACAGCGCCTGGTCGTGGAGCTCGTACGCCTCGAAGTACCGGTGGCCTCGGTGGGCCCCCACCGCCGTCTGGAAGACGCGTTCCTCACCCTGATCGGAGGCTCCGCATGAGCACGCTCGTCGAGCGGACCGAGACCGCGCACGGGTACCGGGCGCGCCGCACCCTGCCGCTGCGCGTCGAGCTCATCCGCCAACTGAAGCGCCGCCGCACCCAGGTGATGGGGGCGGTCCTCGCGGCCCTGCCCTTCGTCCTGCTCGTGGCGTTCGCGATCGGCGGCCAACCCGGCGCCCGCAACGGCCGGGTCACCCTGCTGGACACGGCCACCGCGTCGGGCGCCAACTTCGCCGCGGTGAACCTGTTCGTGTCGGCGGGCTTCCTCCTGGTGGTCCCGGTCGCGCTGTTCTGCGGCGACACCGTCGCCTCCGAGGCGAGCTGGTCCTCCCTGCGCTATCTGCTGGCGGCCCCCGTGCCGAGAGCCCGGCTGCTCCTGTCCAAGCTCACCGTCGCGCTCGGCCTCAGCCTCGCGGCCATGGTCCTGCTGCCCGTCGTCGCGCTGGCCGTGGGCACCGCCGCCTACGGGTGGGGCCCGCTGGAGATCCCCACCGGCGGCGCGCTCTCCGCGGGCACCGCCACCCAGCGGCTCCTCGTGGTGATCGCGTACATCTTCGTGTCCCAACTGGTCACCGCTGGGCTCGCGTTCTGGCTGTCGACGAAGACGGACGCCCCGCTCGGCGCGGTCGGCGGAGCGGTCGGCCTGACCATCGTGGGCAACGTCCTGGACGCCGTCACCGCGCTCGGCCACTGGCGCGACTTCCTGCCCGCCCACTGGCAGTTCGCCTGGGCCGACGCCGTCCAGCCGAATCTGGAGTGGGGAGGGATGATCCAGGGTGCGGCGATTTCGGTAACGTACGCGCTTGTCCTGTTCGCCCTGGCCTTCCGCGGTTTCGGGCGCAAGGACATCGTGTCGTAGGTCTCCGGAAGATCACCCACCGGTCTCGACGGGCCCCCGTCGTGGCCGCTTCGCAATCCTTCCGCAACGCATCCGAGCGCTCATCCCGGCCCCCTCGGCCGTCACAGTCACACATGTCGGCCCACACAAGGGCCGTAGGCCGAGGGGGCACAGATGGGGATGGATCACATACGGACGGCGGCGGACGCGGGCCGCCCACGCGGCGGCGCGCGGAAGACAGGCTTTCGACGGCTCAGCGCCTCGCTGCTCGCCCTGACGGCGGCGGGCGCGGTGCTGCTCACCGGATGCAGCGCGGGCAGCGGCAACAACTCCTCGGACGGCGGGGGGAACAAATCCGGCGACCGCCGCAACCTCCCGCTGCCGGCCCCCGTCCAGCCGTCGGGCGGCGCGGCCGAGCGCGACCAGCAGGGCGAGCAGTCGGACGCCCCCGATGTCGCGCCGTCGCCCGACTATCTCTCCACCTTCGCCCTCGACGTCGACACCGCGTCGTACGGCTACGCCCGTCGCACCCTCGCGAGCGGCCAGGTCCCCGACCCCGCGACGATCCGCCCCGAGGAGTTCGTCAACAGCTTCCGGCAGGACTACGAACGCCCCGACGGCAACGGCTTCTCGGTCACCGTCGACGGCGCCCGCACCAATGACGCCCGCTGGTCCCTCGTCCGGGTCGGCCTCGCCACGCGTGCCGCCGAGAGTGAGCGCGAACGCCCGCCCGCCGCCCTCACCTTCGTCATCGACATCTCGGGTTCCATGTCCGAGCCGGGCCGTCTCGACCTGGCCCGGGAATCCCTCGACGTGATGACGGACCGGCTGCGCGACGACGACTCGGTCGCCCTGGTCACCTTCAGCGACGAGGCCGAGACCGTGCTGCCGATGACCCGGCTCGGCGACCACCGCGGCCGCGTCCACCGGGCGATCGACGGCCTGGAGCCGACCGACTCGACCAACCTCGGCGCGGGCGTGAAGACCGGGTACGAGACCGCCGTCGACGGGCTGCGCGAGGGCGCCACCAACCGAGTCGTCCTGATCTCCGACGCCCTCGCCAACACCGGTGACACGGACGCGGACAGCATCCTGGAGCGGATCTCCTCCGCCCGCCGCGAGCACGGCATCACCCTCTTCGGCGTCGGCGTCGGCAGCGAGTACGGCGACGCCCTCATGGAGCGCCTCGCCGACAAGGGCGACGGCCACACGACCTACGTCTCCAGCCGCGACGAGGCCTTCACCGTCTTCTGCGACCAGCTTCCGCAGAACATCGACCTCACGGCACGCGACGCCAAGGCGCAGGTCGCCTTCGACCCCGAGACGGTCGAGCAGTTCCGGCTGGTCGGCTACGACAACCGCAAGGTCGCCGACGAGGACTTCCGGGACGACCGCGTGGACGGCGGCGAGGTGGGCCCCGGCCACACGGTCACCGCGCTCTACGCCGTCCGCACCCGCCCCGGCGCCTCCGGCCATCTCGCCACCGCGACCGTCCGCTGGCTCGACCCCGACTCCCGCGCCCCGCACGAGGAGTCCGGCAGTGTGGAGACGGGCTCCCTCCGCGACGGTCTCTGGACCGCGTCCCGCTCCTTCCAAGTCACCGCCGTGGCCGCCTACTTCGCGGATTCCCTGCGCTCGGGCGACGCCCGCTGGAGTTCGCTGCCCGGTGCCGTCCCGCTGGGTGAACTCGCCTCCCGGGCCCGCGATCTGGCGAGGGACACCGAGGACAAGGACGTCGCTGCTCTCGCTACCGCGATCGGCCAGGCCGACGAATTGGACGTCTGCGACGCGGACTGCGCACAGTAGCCGCCCCGCCCGGCTGCCCGGCAGCCCTGGCCGCCGGGCGGCCGCCGGTTCGTCCGCCACTGCCAGTGGGCCGCCCGTCAGGCGCGGGAACGGCCCACGGGGACGGATCGTGCGCGATCCATTGAAATTCTGTTACGCGCGGGTTAGTTGACTCTGGAGTAAGGACCCTGCGACCGGGAGCCGTGATGGGTGTACGCAAGGATGTCAACGGCCCGGGGCTAAAGTCCCGGGCTTGCAGAGCGGTCGCCACTGGCTGTGGTGCTGCGCTTGCGTCCTGTCCCACGCCCGGGTTCGGGGGGCGGGTCTGGGGCGGTTGACTGCGCCCCGCGTCGCCACAACTCTTCCGCGCGAGCACGGATGTTGCGGGAGCCGTTCCGGTCCGCGTGATCAACGAATCCGCAGTTCCGGCACGCGAACCAGGCCTGGGAGACCCGGTTCGCCCCGTCGTTGTGGCCGCATTCGGCACAGGTGCGGGAGCTGTACGCCGGATCGACGTACACCACCGGCACCCCCGCCCTCCGGGCCTTGTACGCGATGAACTGCCCCAGCTGGGCAAAAGCCCAACTGGAGTGGGTGGCCCGTTGGGGCTTGCGAAGCCGTACCCGCTCGCGGATGCCCGTCAGGTTCTCCAGGGCGATTCCGCGACCGGTGCGTTCTGCCTCGGCCACCACATGCTTCGCGATCTTGTGGTTGATGTCCTTGGCCCGCCGTGACTCCTTGCGTCGCCGCTTCTTCAATCGGCGCTTGGACGATGGGGTGTTCTTGCGTTGCAGCTTGTTGCGCAGGGTGCGTTCACGCAGCCGTCCCCGGTTCAGGGCTCGCCCGGCCATGATCTCGCCGTCGGAGGTGGTGGCGATGTTGACGATGCCCAGGTCGATGCCGAGAAAGTCCACCAGGTCGGTGTTCGGCTCGGCGTCGGGGACCTCGCAGGTCGCGTTCAAGAACCACATGCCGTCGCGGTACAGCAGGTCCGACTCACCCTTGCGGTACAGGGCGAGGGTGGCCAACTGCCCGGGTCCGGCGGTGAACGCCACATCCTTCATCCGCCCCGACAGTGTCCAGACCGACACCGTGCGCCGTGCGGTCTGCCAGGACAGCATCCGGTCGTCGTACGGTTGCGCGCCCTGCGGCCGGAAGGCGACGGGCTTCTCGCTCGCCCGCCGGTAGCGCTTCGAGCCCGGCCTGCCGAGGTTCCCCGCCTTCAGGTTCGCCCTGAGGGTGGCGTACGCGTCGCAGGTCTTCTTGATGACGTGCTGGGCGGCCTGTGCACCCAGCCCCCACCGCTCCTTGACCTCGGCATAGGTGTGCTCCCGCAACGCGAAATTCCGCTTCACACCCGTGGCGAACGCGACCTCACTCGCCCAGGTCGCCGCCTCGTTGCAGGCACGCAGGGTCGCCTCGAGTGCCGCCGCCTGCACCGGCGTCGGCAGCAGTCTGACCTGCACCACCAGCTTCACGATCACCAAACCTATACACACGTGCGACAGCCCGCTGAGCGTTCACCCCGCATCACCCGACCGAGTGAACCCACCACCACGAGAACACGGCGCCGGATCCGTGGTACACGACACCCGGCCGCATTTCGACCAAGCACGCACGAGCGATACCGCGCCGGGACGACGAGGACGCGATTCCTCCCAGGGTCGAAGCCCGGAGATCGCAAGAACCTGTTGAAACCGGCGAACAGCACGCGGGCCGGGCAGCCGCTTCGTGATCGTCAAAACCTCCGGGAACGCGGGGTCCGTGGCCATCGGCGTCATCCGCCACCCCGAACCCCCGTTCGTCTGGCAGTTGGACGCGGGCGCCTTCGCCGGAATCGCCTCCCCGGGGTGGGACATCAACGACGAGGAGGTCAGTAAGCGCCGCGTCGCGCTCACCCCCGAAACGACCGCGACGATTTGCCGCATCCGCGTGCACCGACAGGCCCATGGGCTGCGTCCTCATCCGTGCCACATCGCCGACGGCGGAGAGGCGCTCGCCGAGAGAGGTGTCGCCTTCGATGCTTACAGCAGCAACCGGGCGGTGAGCGATGCAGCATTGACCGAGGACTGGTTCGCCACTGGTGATCTCGGCACGCTGGACCAGGGCGACTGCATCACGATCACCGGCCGGAAGAAGAACATCCTCAGCAACGCGGACAGCGGGCCGCTCCGAAGAGCGACCCGCTGTCCGCGTTGCCGAGGTGATCAGCTGCCGACGGAGCCGTTGCCCGACAGGATCGGGATGTTGTCCAGGATGTGCGAGAAGGGCTCGTCGCCCTTGGCCTGGGTGGAGTTCTCGGTGCACTGCTGGTTCTGCGGGGCCGAGAGGATCGGCACGTCCTGCAGGGCGGTGATCGGGGCGGCGCCCGTGATGGTTGCGGTGTTGATCTTGGCCGGCAGACCGATGCAGGGCTTGTTCAGCGAGCCCTGCACCAGCCCGAGCTGGGGGCTCATGTCGCCGTGCGTGGCCTGGTTGCCGTACTTCTGGACGGAGCCGTTGCCGTTGACGGTGGTGACACCGTCGTCGTTGCCGATGGCCAGCGCCTGGGGCGCGGCGGCAGCCGAGACGCCGACGAGGGAAGCGGCGACGGCCGCGGTCGCCCAGAGCTTCTTCATGTTCGTTTGCCCTTTCGGAGAGCGGACTCCGATCGGAGCCGCGTCATGATCAACAGTGCTGTGGATGGTCTGGTTGCGGGGCGTCCCCCGGAAGGCCCATGAGGCCGACACGTCGCCGCCGCTGTCGTCGTGGAGGTGACAGCGGCAGCGGGTCGCCGGACGCGCCGGCGGCCCGCTGTGCGCGGCGCTGGGTCAGCTGTGGCGGGAGCCGTTGCCCGACAGGACCGGGATGTTGTCCAGGATGTGCGAGAAGGGCTCGTCGCCCTTGGCCTGGGTGGAGTTCTCGGTGCACTGCTGGTTCTGCGGGGCCGAGAGGATCGGCACGTCCTGCAGGGCGGTGATCGGGGCGGCGCCCCCCACGATGGAGGAGGTGTTGAGCTTGACCGGCAGGCCGAGGCAGGGCTTGTTCAGCGAGCCCTGGATGAGCGCCATCTGCGGGCTCATGTTGCCGTAGGTGGCCTGGTTGCCGTAGATCTGCGCGGCGTTGTTGCCGTTGACGGTGGTGACACCGTCGTCGTTGCCGATGGCCAGCGCCTGTGGGGCGACCGCCGCCGAGGCTCCGACGACGGAAGCGGCGATCGCCGCAGCAGCCATAACCTTCTTGATCACTTGCTGATCCCTTCTGGAGAAACCCCGTCCACCGGAGCGACCTGGACAACTGGGCCTGGGCCGCATAGTTGCTCCGATTCACCCCAATGGCCTATATGGGCGATGTGACGGACAAATCCTCGGTCATGGGTTCCATGAATTCGGACGGACTGAGCGGCCCGATCGGGTGACGTTACGCAACCAGTCCCGCCGGCTCCGGTTGAGGGGGGCGGGAATAGGTGTCACCGCCGGGAAAGGCCCCGAGGAAATGGCCAAGAAGGCACTGGTCATGACACCGACAACGGCGTCACCACGGTGAACGGGAACGGTGCCGGACAGTCGTACGGTAACGCCCTGACCAAGGGCGACATGAGCCCCCAGCTCTCGCTCGCGCAGGGCACGCTCAGCAAAGCTCTGCGTCGGCTGCCGGCCCAGGTCGACGCGAGCTCGGTCCTCGGCCGTACCCGATCACCGCTGTTCAGGGCGTGCCGATCCTCTCCGCGCGGCAGAACCGGCAGTGCGCCGAGAACTCCACGCAGGCCAAGGGCGACGAGCCGCTGTCGCACATCGCGGACAACGTCCCGGTCCTGTCGGGCGACGGCGCCGGCCACAACTGACCCTCCGCCCGGGGCCGGACCGCACGTCTCGTTCGGGCGGGCGGTCCGGCCTCGACGTGTGTTCTCGTCGTATAAATGAATTCAGTTCCTGTCGAGTTGACATTCCCGACCCGGGTGAAACGCTTCCTCTTCGGAAGGAGCGTTTCGCCTGCCGTGAAGCTCCCGTGCCGATTCGGTGCGGGGCGATTCGAGTGAATTCCTCATTGGCCTGCGCGCCGCAGTTTCTTCGGCCGCCCATCCGTCGTTTACAGCCCGCAGGTCATGGTGCGAGCCACTCGAGTTGTGCTCGCTCGGTTTCGGCCGACAAAGGGGCATGGCCGCAGAGAAGGGAAAGCACGTGAAGCACAAGAAGAGCGCTGCTGTCGTCGCCGGCGCGATCATGGCCCTGGGCATGGCTGCCCCGGCCTTCGCCGACGCGGGTGCCGAGGGTGCCGCCGTCCACTCTCCCGGCGTCCTCTCGGGCAACGTGATCCAGGTCCCCGTCCACATCTCCCACAACGTGTGCGGCAACTCGTTCAACGAGTTCGGCCTGCTGAACCCGGCGTTCGGCAACCGCTGCGCCAACGACTGACGTTTCGGCACTTCAGCCGCTTCGGCTGTGCCACGGCCGGCCTGGGCGACCTCTTCGGTCCTCAGGCCGGCCTCCTCACTTCTACCAGCAGGAAGACAAACAAGAGTGCGACAGAACCTGAGTAGGGGAGTGGTCGTGGCCGCGGCTGCGACGGGCATCATGTCCCTGTACGGCAGCCCGGCCTTCGCGGACTCCAACGCGGCCGCGACGGCCTCGAATTCGCCGGGTGTGGCGTCGGGAAACAACGTCCAGGTTCCGGTGAACGTGCCGCTGAACGTCTGCGGCAACACGGTCGACGTCGTCGCCGCCCTCAACCCGGCGTTCGGCAACTCCTGCGCCAACGGCTCGGGTTCGTACGGCCGGCACGCCGCGCCGCACGACGCCGCCCAGCACGATGCCGGGCCCCTCCACGGCTCGGGACACGGTGCCGGGCACAGCGGCGCCGGCCATTCGGGCGGCGGCTACGGCGGCCAAGGCGGTGAGCACGGCGGCCACAGTGGTCACTCGGGCGGTGGCCACGGCGGTGAACACGGCCGTCATGGTGGTCACTCGGGCGGTGGCTACGGCGGTGAGCACGCCGGCCAGAGCGGATATGGCGGTCATGGCGGTGGACCCGGCGGCTACGGCGACTCGGGTCACGGCCACTCCGGATACGGGGAAACCGATCACGGGCACTCCGGTCGCGGAGGCCCGGGGTACGGCGACTCGGGCGACCGCCACGGCGGCTGGAGTGGCTCCTCGTCGTACGGCGGGGCCCACGGTTCGCCCGGTGTCCTGTCGGGCGACCAGGCCGCGGCTCCGGTGGACGTTCCGGTCGAGTTCTGCGGCAACAGCGTGGACGCGATCGGTCTGCTGAACCCCGTGTTCGGCAACGAATGCGGCCATCACCACGCGCCGGAGGGCCACGCGACCACCCCGCACCACTGCACTCCGCCGTCGACCCCTCCGCACACGCCCCCGCGGACGGTCCACGAGCACCCGCCGACGCGGACGCCGTACACGCCTCTCGTGTACACCCCGCCCGTGAAGGTCCACGAGCAGCCCCCCGCCCCGCCGATGGTGCACCGGCAGTACACCCCGCCCCCGACGCTGGCGGAGACCGGCGGTGAGGGCCTGCTCGCCACCTCGGCCGCCAGCGCCGCCCTGCTGGCGGGCGGCATCGTGCTGTACCGGCGAGCCCGGGTCGCGTCCCGTACGTGACGTTCCGCCCCGGGAGCCGGACGCGTCCCCGCGCCCGGCGCCCGGGGCGGTCCGCGCGCCCGCCCGGTGCGCCGCCGGCGTCAGTGCCCGGTGCCGAGCCCCAGGTCCGACCCCTGCCGACGGCGTCCCCCGGGTGCCGGAATCCGCCCGCCGGTCGGCCCCGTGCGCAGCCGCCGTCGTACGCCGCGCACGAGCGTGTCCGCCGTGAAGCCGGCGCCCTGCACGAAACGCATCGCGGGGCCGAAGCCGGAGGCGGTGATCAGGCCCGCCATGAAGAGCCCCGGCACCGACGACTCGAAGTCCCGGCCGATGTAGGGGGAACCGTCGGGCATCGCCGCCAGCTCGGCGCGCAGATCGTCGGCGAGCAGGCCGAGTCGCTCGCGCCGCGCCCTGAACCCCGTGGCCGCGATGACGTGGTCGGTCTCCAGACACGTCGGCGTGCCGTCCCGGTCCACCGTCTCCAGCCGTACGCCGATGCCCGAGGTGTAGGCCGACGTCACCTCGTGACCCAGCATCAGCTCGACCACCGGTTCGACGCGGTCGCGCACCCACCAGGCACCCGCCGGGCCGAGCGCGGTGGCCGCGATCCGCGTCCGGGTCGGTTCCGGGAGCCGGCGGAAGAGGCCGGGGCGCTCGGCGTAGAACCAGTTGCGCCAGCCGCAGCCCAGACCGCTGTGCGGGGCGCGGGCGGACCGCCACCACGACCGCTCCAGGGCGGGCGGCAGGTCGTTCCAGTTCAGCCGGTCGGCGCGGGCCAGGACCCTTGCCCTGGTGCCCTGTTCGGCGAGCAGGGCCGCCGTCTCCAGGGCGGCCTGGCCGCCGCCGATCACCGTGACGTCATGGCCCCGGAAGCGGGAGAGCTCGCCGTGACGGCTGCTGTGCGACATCTGCTCGGGTCCGAGGGCGCTCAGCGCGGCCGGCACCTCGGCGAAGGGCATCACGCCGATGGCCAGGGCGACCGTGCGGGCGCGCAGCACCTCACCGTCGTCGACCAGGGCCTCGAAGCCTCCGGGGCAGGCCCGCACGCGTACGACCATGCGTTCGTCCACGGCGGGAACGGCGTTGCGGGTGAACCACAGTCCGTAGGAGGCGAACATCTCGACCGGGATCGGCTCGCCGTGCCGGGCTTCGACACCCCGGCCCGCGCAGTACGTCTCCAGACGCCAGCGGCGTTCGGGGTCGGAGAGACTGGACGCCCACGGCTCCGACTTCAGGAACATGCCGCGGGGCATGTGGTCCCGCCAGGACGCCATGGGGCGGCCGAGGACGCGCAGCTTCAGCCCGGCCGCCGCGGCGTGCGAAGCGATGGACAGGCCGTAGGGGCCGGCTCCCACCACCAAGAGGTCGTACATCAGCAGCTGCTCGCTTTCTCGTCGTCGGCAAGGGAGCGGTACACATGGCCCGCCGGCCGGGCGGTCAACGGGGCGGGTACCTGGGCGGAGCGGGGGTCCTTGCGCGCAACTGGTCCGCCGCGCGGTCGTACGACGGCCGGGTCCGCGCTGGTGATGACAGGCCGCTCCATCACGGCCGCCGCCGCGTCCGCGGCCTCGGGCACCGTCACCCCGGGCGCCCCGGTCGGCTCCCGCGGCTCGGCCGTAGTTCCGACAGGCTCCGTAGTTCCGACAGACTCCGTCGTTCCGGCCGTCTCCGCCGCCGCGGCCGGCCTCCGCAGCAGGCGGCCCACGCGCCGCGTCAGGCGCAGTGACACATGGCGGGCCCACAGACCCCACATCGCCCGCCCGGGGGCGCGGTCGTCCCGTGCGTGCCAGGCCAGTTCGCGCCCCGCGGACCGGGGGCGCAGCGCGCCGAGCGGCGCGTAGTTCTCCACCACGAACGCGCGGCCCGGCCGGGGTGCCGGTGCGGGCAGCGGACGCCGCGTCAGATCCAGGTGCAGTGCGCGTACGACGTCCAGACCGGCCCCGTCCTCGAAGAGCCGGAACTGGGCGCCGGGGCGGGGGTTGAAGTCGAGAAGGTGGTAGCGGCCCGTAGCGGCGTCCCTGCGGAAGTCGAGGTCGAAGACGCCGCGGTAGCCGAGGGCTTCGGTGAGCCGTTCGACGAGCGCCTGGAGCTGCGGGTTGGGCGTCCAGCGGCCGACTGCCGTGAGGCCCGCGCCTCGGGGCCAGGCGCGGTGTTTGCGGCCCGGACCGCCCCCGTGGGTCACCCCGGACCGGGCGACGTATCCGTGGAAGAACCAGTCGAGGTCGGGGCCCGGCGGCAGGAAGGCCTGGAGCAGCAGTCGGCTGCCCGCGTCCTCGGTGCGCAGATACAGTGCCCGCGCCTCCTGGACCGAGTGGACCACCATCGTGCTGCGCAGGCCCGTCCCGGCCGGGATCAGCCAGGGGCGGCTCCACTTGGCCACCACCGGCAGCCCCAGCTGCCAGGCAGCCTCGGCCGCCTGCGCCGGGCTCCGCGGAATCAGGGTCACCGGGTGCGGAACTCCCACGCTCTCGCAGACGGCGGCCAGTTCGGCCTTGTCGGCGACCCGTTCGGCGAGGGCGTGGGGCTGTTCGGGCAGCAGATACCCGACGGTGAGTTCGTCGCCGAGACGGTTGACGGCGAGGGCGCTCGCGTCATCCATCGGGACCAGTACGGCACGGCGGGAAACCCGGGCGGCCACTCGGCGCAATACGGCGGCGATGTCCGCGGTGGATGAACCGGGCGGGGGCGGTGGATGCATCCCGCTCACAAAGCGCGATCTGCGGACGGGACTTCCCTCGGAATCGGCGACGACGTGGACCTCCACACCGGCTCTGCCGAGTGAGCGTACGGCTCCCAGCGTTCCGTGGTGAAAGGGATTCCGGTCGATGCGCAGCAGGACGGCGGGGACCCGGGTGTCGAGAATCGGCACGGGCTTTTCCTTCGGATCGGGAACTCGGTCGTGAGGAACCGGGGACGGACGTGGTGACCGGGCGGGTCACCCGTGCGAGTGATCATCGGGGGGTGGGGGACGAAACCCCGGTTGGCTGAATGGGCATTCATATGACTGAGTGTCAGTAATCGGACATGGAATCCGAGGACCAAGAGGGAGAGAGGAGCAGGCATGGCCCCGCAGCAACAGCGGCCCCGGAGCGGAAGGCTGGCGTTCATCGCGGCCGGCATCGTCACGTCGGTCGCCCTTGCGTCCGGTTCGGCATACGCCGTGGGCGTCGGGGCGGTGCGGGTCGGTGACCCGCCGGCTCCGACACCCACGGTGGCGACACCGCCCGCGAACTCGTCAGCCACCGGCGGCGTTCCGGCCGCGACCCCGCCGTCGGCACCCGCGCCGAAGCCCACCGGGCCGATCACGACCGTCGCGGTACCGACGCGGCCCGTCACGACCGGCGTGAAGCCCACACCGCCCGTCAAGCGGGCCCCCGCCGAGCCGCCCGCGTTCGGCGCCTACCTCGACTACGGGGCCGGCGGTATCGCCGGCATCGAACAGTTCAGCCAGTGGCTGGGCGGCACCGAGCTGCGGGTCGGGCACACATATCTGCCCGGCGACCTCTGGAGCAACATCGAGGGCGCGCCCGGATTCCTGGATGGCTGGGCGGACTGGCGTCGCGAGCGGGACGACCGGATGCTCGTCCTCAACGTCCCGATGATGGAGCGCAACGAGGAGGGGCTCTCCGACGGCCACGTCCGCCTGTTGCTGCGGGAGGGCGCCGCCGGAGCCTTCGACCACCATTTCCGCGCTCTCGCCGAGCGGCTCGTCCAGCTGAACGTGCCCGACACCGTCATCGTGCTCGGCTGGGAGATGAACGGCACCACGTACACCCATCGCTGCGGTCCCGACCCGGAGGCCTGGAAGAAGTACTGGAACAGAATCGTCACCGCCATGCGGGCGGTGCCGGGACAGAAATTCCGGTTCGACTTCGCCCCGAGCCGCGGCCGGGACGATATTCCCTGGACCGAGTGCTATCCGGGGGACGACACGGTCGACATCATCGGCATGGATACGTACGACCAGCCGTCGGGGCTCTCGTTCGACGAGCAGGTGAAGGAGCCGTACGGGCTTCAGGAGCAGGTGGACTTCGCCAAGGCCCACGGCAAGTCCATTTCCTATCCCGAATGGGGACTCTTCCACAACGGCGACAACGCGGAGTACGTGAAGCGCATGCTCGCGTGGATCGACGAGCACAAGCCGCTGTACAACACGCTCACCGACTACTGCCCGCACGGTGTGTGGCAGTGCGGGGACAACCCGCAGGCGTCCCAGGCCTACCGTGCCGCGCTGTCCCACTTCACCGACCCGGCCACCGATCCGGTCACCGATCCGGTCACCGATCCGGTCACCGATCCGGCACCGGACCCGACGCCGACACCTGAGCCGGCCTCCACGCCTACGCCGACACCGACGCCCGAGCCGGCCTCGACCGCGACGCCCAAGCCGACCCCGACCCCGACCCCGACCCCGGAACCGGCTTCGACGCCGACGCCCAAGCCGACCCCGGAACCCGCCTCGACCCCGACGCCGACCCCGACGCCCAAGCCGACCCCGGAACCCGCCTCGACGCCGACTCCGATCCCGGCCTCGACCCCGACGCCCGAGCCGACGCCAACTCCGACACCGGCCAAGACTCCGACATCCGAGCCGACTCCGACGCCGACTCCGACGCCGACTCCGACGCCGACCCCGACCCCGATGCCGACCCCGTTGCCCGAGCCGGCCTCGACGCCGACACCTGAGCCGGCTTCGCCCACGACGCCGACGCCCACATCCGAGCCGGCCTCGGACGCGACCTGTTCGCCGCTGGATCTCGGTGACTGGGTGGAGTCCTGGATCGGCGGGAAGGTGTGCGTGCCCCTCGACGAGTGGTCGCGCGACTGGTGGTCGCGCGACTGGTGGTCGCGCGACTGGTGGTCGGGCGACTGGTGGTCGGGCGACCGGTGACACCCGGGTGGCGGCGGGTCGTTCAGGGCCTGCCGCCACCGCGCTCCCTCCAGATCCGCAGCAGCTCCTTGCCCCGCCGGCGCGCGTCGACATCGCAGACGACCGCCGCCATCAGCGGCGCCGTACGTCGGCGGGCGAGAAGCAGTCGCTGGTTGACGACGGGATCCGGGCGCCAGTGGTGTTTGTAGGGCTCGTCGCCGCGCAGCAGGCTCAGTGCCCCGCGGCCGCCCGCCTCGGTGTGCCGGGAGCACGCGTCGAGCAGCATCACCGCCACATCCGCCTTGCGCTCGCGCAGCCGCGGATGGGCGCCGTACAGATAGCCGCCCGCCAGACGGCGCGACAGCAGGGTGAGGTCCACGGCCATCACGGTGTCGTCGAGCCGGAACTCGGTGACCACCGCGTCCCCGGACCGCACCATCGGACCCACCGAGCGGACCAGATGCTCCGAGAACCGCTCGTGGAGGTGCTCGGACGTCACCTTCCGGCCCTCCCACTGCAAGCGGTGCAGTTCGAGGAGACGGCGCAGGGCCGCGTCCACCTCGTCGTGGGTCACCACCCGCTGTTCGACCCCGAGCGCGGTGAGTTTGCGCAGCTTGGCCCGGACGCGCTGGGCCTTGGCCGAGGGCAGTCGGTCCACCAGTTCGTCCATCGACGTGGCCGGCAGCTCCAGGCACAGAGAGTCCCGGACCTGGCGGCGCGGTCCGCGCCAGCGCTCGTAGATCCGTTCCACCGCGGCGCCGGGGCGGACCTCGCGGAAGTCGATCAGCGCGGTGCGGGCGGCGGCCGACAGGCCCTCGGCGAGCGCCGCGGCGGCCCGGTCGGCGTGCTCGTCGTCGAGGAGCACGTCCGCGTAGTCGGAGATCGCCCCGCCGAGCGGCACGAGCGCGGGCAGGAGACGGCGGACCAGCATCAGCGGCGCGACCGCCAGCAGTTCATCGCCCTCGCGCACGACCACCAGACGCAGGCGCCCCGGCGTTCCGTACGACAGCCACCAGGAGTGCAGCCATGCGTGGCTCTGGAACGCGGTGGCGGCGCCGCACCGGCGGTACAGGCGCCCCCAGGCCGGCGCCATTTCGGCGAACTCCCGCTCACCGGTGACGAGTTCGGCTCGCGCAGCCCTCCGCACACCGGTGTGGAGCGTCCCGCTCACAGCTGTCCGTGCACATCGGCGGCAGTGGCCGGGCTCGGCACGGAGGCCGGGCGGGCAATATCGGTGGACCGCCGGGGACGGACGAGCAGCACGAGACCGCCGAGCAGGCCGCCCGCACTCGCGCCGACCAGGCCCGTCAACTTCGCGGGCGCCGAGGACGCCGAGGTCGGCTTCACCGCGCGGGAGAACGACAGGAGTTCGACGTGGGTGCTCTTCTGACTGGCGTTGGCGTGCTGGATCAGCGAGCGGGTGACGGCGTTGGCCATGTCGGCGGCGCGGTCGGAGTGCGAGGAGGTGGCGGAGACGGCGACCATCGGAGCGTCCGGGGAGGTCGCCGTCCGCACGCTCGTCTGCAGTGTCTTCACCGGCACACCGGCCCACACCTGCGCGTCCCCGAGCACCGCGAGCTGCGTGGCGACCCGGCCGTACGCCTGGGCGAAACCGAGCGCGGCCGACGGGTCGCCCTGTTCGGTCGGTACGGCGATGACATAACTCGTGGCCGTGTAGGCCGGGGTCTTCACCACGCCGTACGCGCCGCCGAGCAGGCCGCCGAGCACGGCTCCGGCGGCGAGCAGCGACCACGGCGGCATGGTCTTCGCCCGGGCGAGGGCCGTTCCCTGGGAACGGTGGCCCCTGGTGAGGTTTTCGGACATGAGGAACTCACTCCAGTCAGGTGCGCGAGACAGCGGCCGCGTACACGTCCATGAGCTGTGCGGCGCTGCGGGTGATGCAGTAGTGGTGGGCGGCCTCCGCGGCCGAGCGGGGGGCGGGAGGCTCCGCGCGGACGCGGGTCAGGGCGCGGGCGAAGGAGTCAGCGCCGCCCCCGACCCGGACAGCGCCGCGGGCCGCCTCGGGCGGCAGGTCCTCGACGGCCGGGCAGGAGACGTACCGCACCGGCAGCCCGGCCGCCATCGCCTCCACGACGGCCAGCCCGAACGCCTCCTCGGGGCTGGGCGAGGCGAGGACGTCCATGGCCCCTATCAGCGACGGCAGATCGGCGCCGGGAGCGCCGCCGATAGGGCGTTCGCCGGTGAACAGCACCCGGTCCGCGACCCCGGCGTCGTGCGCCGTGCGTCGCAGCAGGCTCTCCTCCGTGCCGCCGCCGACCAGCAACAGCCAGCAGTCGCCGGGCAGTTCGGCCAGCGCGCGGATCAGGACGTCGAACCGCTTGCCCGCCGCGAGCCGTCCGACGCCGCCGATCACGTACGCGCCCTCCGGCAGCCCGAGCCGGCGGCGGGTGCGTTCGCGCAGCACCGGGTCGAAACGGAAGCGGGCGAGGTCGACGCCGTTCGGCACGATCTCGATCCGGGGCCCGGGCACCCCCCAGCGGCGCAGCCGTTCGGCGACCGTGGGGGAGACGGCGACGGTGGCGCGGCCGAGCCGCTCGCTGGCCAGATACAGGGCGCGCACGCCCGAGCTGAGCCGGCGGCCCTCCATCTGGGAGTCGCCGAGCGAGTGCTCGGTGGCCACGACGGCCTTCACTCCGGCCAGCCGGGCGGCGAGCCTTCCGTACACGCAGGCCCGGTAGAGGTGGGTGTGCACGAGGTCGTAGCGACCCGCGCGGATCACCTTCACCAGGCGGGGGAGCGCGCCGAGGTCGCGGTTGCCGGTCATGCCGAGATGGATGACGCGCACACCGTCGTCGGTGAGCCCGTCGGCGACCGAGCCCGGGTTCGTGAGCGTCACGACGTCGCATTCGACGGGCAGGTGCCGGAGCAGCAGCCGCAGTTGCTGCTCGGCGCCGCCGACGCCCAGACCGGTGATGATGTGCAGCGCCTTCATCAGACCCCCTCGGCCGGGCGTCGGCGCAGACGGTGCAGCTTGTACTTCAGGAACAGGCGTACGGGGGTGTCGTTCTCGCCGATGTGCACGCGGGGGAGGGCGTACGGGCCGGTCAGCGGGCCGGGGTCGATCGCGCAGCCGTAGCTGTACCCGGCGTCGCGGACAGCGTCGACGACCCGGCCGTCGATGGTTCCGTACGGGTAGCAGAAGCCGTCGACGGGAGCACCGATCACATCCGAGAGCACCGCTCTGCTCTCCGCGACCTCGGCGTGCAGCACGGTGTCGTCGGCCTTCGTCAGATCGACATGGGTGAGTCCGTGCGAGCCGATCTCGATGCCCTCGGAGGCGGCGGCGAGCCGGATGCCCTGCTTGCTCAGCAGTGGCCTGCGGGGGCCCAGCGGATCCCAGGCGTTGTCGCCGCCGAGCCGCCCGGGCAGGACGAACAGGGTGGCGCCGAAGCCGTGGCGCAGCAGGAGGGGCAGGGCGGTCTCGACGAAGTCGGCGTACCCGTCGTCGAAGGTGAGGCCCACCAGATCCTGCCCCTGGCCGCGGGCGCGGGCCGCGAGCAGCTCCGTCATGCGGACACCGCGCAGCCCGCGCCGGCGCAGCCAGCCGAACTGCTGGCCGAGGCGGTGCGGGGAGACCGTGATTCGGTAGGGGTCGTCGGAGCAGTCCCCGACGGAGTGGTACATCGCCACCCAGGGCGGAGCGTCGAGGGAGCTCGTGCCGGTACGTCTGCTGCTGTCAGCGGAAACGGGCATACGGAACCCTTCGTGTGACGGAACGGAGTGCGGATGCGAACCCCTCGACCCGGAGGGCCCAGGCCAGCAGGGCGAAGACGACGGTCACGACCGTGCCGCCGACGACGAGTCCGAGCAGCGGGGAGTCCACGCGGCTCGCGCACAGACCCCCGGCCGCCGCGGCGGCCAGTGCGGCCCGCAGTGGTTTGCCGATCTCGGACACCACCGCGCGGGTGCGGATCGGCACACTGCGCGGCCCCATACCGCGCAGCAGGAGCAGGGCGCTGAGGGTGATGCCGATCGCGTTGGCGACGGCGATCCCGCACACCCCGAAGGGGCCGACGGCCAGGACGCCGATCCAGGAGGTCGCGATGATCCCGGCGGTCATCGCGAACAGCGGGTACCAGGTGGGCCGCCCCGAGGAGAAGTAGGAGCGGGCGAGCGCGCCGACCAGGGTGTGTCCCAGCAGCCCGAGGGCGTACACCCGCATGACCGCGGCCGTGGCCGCCGTGTCCTGGGCGGTGAACGCGCCCCGCTGGAACAGGAGCTGGACGATCTGCGGAGCACACGCGACGACCGCCGCCGTGCCCAGGAGCACCGTGCAGGAGACGAGCGCCAGATCCCGCTCCACCCGGTCGCGGGCCCGCTCGGTGTCGCCCTCGGCGATGGCCTGCGCGACCACCGGGAAGGTGACCGTGCACAGCATCAGCGAGAGCACCATCGGCATCTGGGCCACTTTCTGGGCGTAGTTCAGATGCGAGATGGCTCCGGCCGGCAGCGAGGAGGCCAGGAAGCGTTCGACCAAGACCTGGGCCTGCCGGCACAGCGCGAAGAGCAGGACCGTGCTGATGAGGGTCAGATCCATCGGGCGGGCCGGTTCACCGGCCAGGGCGTCGTTCGCCGCCTGCCCGCGCCGGAGCTGCCGCCACAGCGAGGGTCCCTGCGCCACCACCATGAGCGCGCCGCCGACCGCGACACCGAAGGCCGCCGACCGTACGCCCCAGCGGCCGCCGAGGACGAACATCGCCGCGATGATGCCGGCGTTGTACGCCACGTAGATCGCCGCCGGGGCCACGAAGCGCCGGTGTGCCCGCAGGGCCGCGCTGCAGTACCCGGCGAGTCCGAAGGAGAACACACAGGTCGCGGTCAGCCGGGTGCAGTCCACCGCGAGCCGGGGATCGGGCAGGCCGGGCGCGAGCGCCTCGACCAGGTACGGCGCCCCCGCGATCAGCAGTGCGCCGACGACAGCGAACGCGAGCGTCAGCCGGGGCAGGGTGGCGGCGACCAGCGCGCGTACGGGATCACCGGCGGCGCCTTGTGCGCGCCGCGTCGCGGCCACGCTGAACGCCGGGATCAGCACGAAGGCCAGCCCGTCCTCGATCAGCAGCGTCGCCGCGAACTCCGGCACCGTCCACGCGACGAGGAACGCGTCCGTGTCCGACCCGGCCCCGAACAGATGCGCCAACGCCTGATCCCGGCCCAGGCCCAGCAGGGCTCCGGCGATCGAGAGCGCGACGGTGACGAGAGCGGCCCGGGCGAGAAACCGGTGCGAGACCGGTCCGCCCTGATCCTGAGGTTCCCGGGAGCCGGGGGGCTGTGCGGCGGCGGAGCCGGAAGGAGAGACGGTGGAGGAGCGGGAGGCGCGGGCGGAGGGCAACGGGACGGCGGACTCGGCCCCGGTCCCCGTGTCGGCCCCTGTGCCGGTGCTCATCCCCGGCCCCGTGCCCGTCCCCGCACCCGCAGCCATGCCTGTCCCCGCCCCCGCAGCCATGCCCGGCCCCAAGTCCGTCCCCATGCCCGGACCCGTGCCCGTCCCCGTCCCGAAGGCCGTGTTCGCGTCCGGGCCTTCCCCCGCCCTGGGAGGCGTCACCGTCATCGCGCCGCGGCCTCTTCCGGTACGGAGGAGGCCGGCGTCGTCGCGTCGGCGCCGGCCGGAGTCGACGGGTCCATCAGCGCCCACCAGCCGACGAGGCCGAAGACGACGGCCGTCAGGACGGTCGAGGGGCCGCCGATGTCCGCGTACACGAAGTCGATCAGCTGCCAGACGAGCAGCCCGCACGCGACGAGCGCGCAGTCCGTGCCGGGCGGGGTCGGGCCCGAGGTGAGGCCGGGCCCCGGGGGGTCCGATGGTGTGCGGCGCACCCGGACGAGCCCGCGCAGTGCGCACACCAGGAGCGCGAGCCAGCTGCCCGCGAGGGCGAGCAGCCCGATCAGGCCCTGTTCGCCGAGGACGAGGAGATACATGTTGTGGGGCGAGAGCAGCGGCTGCTTGCGGAAGGCGGCGCCCGCGCCCGCGATGTCGCTGCCCGAGGAGAGGGCGAGCGAGGCGTGACCGTCCCGGTTGTCGGGGAAGCCCTTCAACCCGACCCCCGTCAGCGGGTGTTCGCGCCACATGTCGATGGCCGCCGCCCACATCGTGTACCGGTCGACCACCGACTGGTCCGGCGCGTCGGCGACCTGCGTGATGCTGGTGATGCGCTCCTGGAGCATCGCGGTGCCGACGCCCAGCCCGCCCACGAGGATCACCCCGGCCGCGGCCACCATCGCGCCCACCTTCACCGCGCGCCGCAGTCCCGCCAGCACCAGTTGCGCGCCGCAGGCCACGGCCGTGGCGATCCACGCGCCCCGGCTGAACGACAGCGCGAGCGGCGGCAGCAGTGCCAGCGCGCACAGCACGGCGACGGCGCGCTGCCGCGCCGTACTCGTCCCGAGGGCCAGCGCCACCGCGCACACCAGCCCGAACGCGACCACCGACGCCATCCCCATCACATCGGTCGGCCCGAACGTGCCGACCGCCCGGACGTCCTCGCCCTGGTACGAGGCGCCGGTCCCGGTGACGTACTGCCGCACCCCGACGGCTCCCTGCCACAGCGCCAGACCGACGAACGACCAGGCCAGCAGCCGGAAGTCGCGCCGGTCGCGCACCAGCAGCAGGACCGCCGCCGGTACCAGCACGAAGATCTGCAGATAGCGGGTGAGGCCGGTGATCCCGGCCCCCGGGTCCGCCGCCCCGGCCGCGGCGACCGCGATGCCCACCACGGGGAGTCCGATGACCAGGGCGGCGGCCGCGGACAGTGGGCGTCGACGGGCCCGTACGAGATGGATCACGCAGCAGACCACCACGAGACCGGACATGGCGTCCGCGATGTTCGCGCCGCCCTCGCCGCTCGGCGCGATCGGCAGCCCGAGCAGCGCGATCACCGCGACGACGGGCAGCACCGGCAGCGCGCGCCGGAGGGCGGCCGTCAGGGTGTCCAGCGGGGTGGCGGGCAGGGCGTGGCTCATCGGCTCAGCTCCCCGTCGGGCGGACGAGCGCGGCGGCCGTGCGCAGCAGGATGCAGATGTCCTGCCACAGCGACCAGTTGTCGATGTACGCGTTGTCGAACCGGCAACGGTCCTCGATCGAGGTGTCGCCGCGCAGCCCGTGCACCTGGGCGAGTCCGGTGATACCGGTCTGCATCCGGTGACGGGCCGCGTAGCCGGGGTAGGTCTGGCTGAACTTGGTCACGAAGTACGGCCGTTCGGGGCGCGGTCCGACCATGCTCATGTCGCCCCAGAGGACGTTCAGCAGCTGGAGCAGCTCATCGAGCGAGGTGCGCCGGAGGAAGTGGCAGAAGGGGCTCATCTCCTGTTCGTTGGCCACACTCCAGCGGGTCGCGGCCTCGTGCGCGTCGACCGGGCGGTGGGTGCGGAACTTCAGCAGCGTGAACGGTCGCCCGTCCTTGCCGATGCGCTCCTGCCGGAACACCACCCCGGGCCCGTCGCTCAGCCGCAGGACGACCGCGCACACCACGAGCAGCGGACTGACCAGCAGCAACAGCGTCCCGGAGACGGCGACATCGAGGAACCGCTTGCCGATGCTGGTGTGCCGTCGGGCGATCGGCAGCCTGCGGCAGGAGAAGCCGGCCAGCGTGTGCCGGCCCCGCCCGTCGTACGACGGGGAGTCCGGGTCGACCTCCCACAGCTCGCAGCCCGCCTCGGCCAACGCCCGCAGCATCGGACCGCGTTCACCGGGCGGCTCCACCACGAGTACGACCCGCACACTGTTCTGGATGAGCGCCCGCTGCACCTCCTCGCCGGTGGTGAGGACCGGCAGCCCGTCGACGCCGGCCGGCTGGCCGGAGACGACGCCGACCGGCCGTACGCCGCAGCCCGGATGGCGCAGGAAGGCCGAGGCCACCCGCTGCGCCGTCCCCGCGGGACCGATCACCAGGGCGGCGCCGGGGCGCAGCACGAGGGCCCGGCGACGCCTCCAGTGCACCGTGCCGCGGCCCGCGCAGCTGATCGCCGACTGCGCGGCGCACCCCAGGGCCAGCGTCCGGGCCGACAGCGCGCCGTCGGGGGCGAACGCGGAGACCAGAGCGGCCAGCGTGCACCAGGTGACCGCGATCCGCGCGCAGACGGTGGGCAGTTCGTCGAGAAGGGCGGGCACGGGCGCCGGGCGGTACAGCGACGCCCGCGTGTTCAGCGCCATCACGCCGAACAGCAGCGCGACGACGAACATCGGGTGCCGCTGGATCTCCGGGAGACCCTGCCCGGTCGCCAGCGCCGCGACGGCGTCCACGGCGGCCAGCGGCAGCAAGTCGGCGTGCCGGGCGGTGGTCCGCTGCCCGGCCGGGAATCTGAAACCGCCGCCGGGCTCGCGCGGGGGCATGACCGAGACGGGCGAGGATCCGTACTCCCGGGGCTGTCCGCCGGGGGAGGGAACGGTGCTTTCCGCAGTCACGAGTGGATGGACTCCCTGCACTCGGTGTGGTCCCCGCACATGTCGCTCCCGGCGTGCTGCGCCTCTCGGCCGGCCAGCAGTTCGCGGTACAGCCCCGCGACCGCGTCGGCAGTGAGACGCACGTCGTGCGTGGTCAGTACGTGGCGGCGCCCCTGGTGACCGAGCGATTCGCGCAGCAGCGGATCGGACAGCAGCGCGCCGATCGCCTCCGCGAGCGGCTCCGGCTGCCCCGAGGGCACCAGGCAGCGGGCGTCATGCCCCGGCGGCAGGCTCTCGCGGGCGCCGTCCACGTCCGTCATCACGACCGGACGCCCGCAGGCCATGGCCTCCAGCGGAGCCAGCGCCATGCCCTCCCAACGGGACGGCAGCACCACCAGATCGGCGGCCTGGTACCAGGGCACGGCATCGGCGGCGGCCCCCGCGAACAGCACGTCACGCGGCGCCCCGGTGCGCAGCCGCGCGGCCTCCGGTCCGTCTCCGACGAGCACGAGCCGGGCCGTGGGCACCCGCGGCAGCACCGAGGACCACGCGTCGAGCAGAACGTCCTGCCCTTTCTGCCGGCACAGCCGCCCCACGCACACCACCAGCGGGGCCGCCGGATCGACCCCTTCGAGCAGCGGGATCGCGGCTCGTACGGTGTCCACGGCCGCGGGGTGGAAACGCTCCGGGTCGACGCCGTTGGGGATCACCCGCCAGGGGGCGCGCACTCCGGCGTGCACACCGGTCGTGCGCTCCGCCTCACTCACACACACCACCCGGGAGGCCCAACGCGCCCCCCACCGTTCCCACCGCAGCGCGAGTGCCGCGGCGGCACCGTCGACGGCCTCGAACGACCAGGCGTGCGGCTGGAA
The DNA here is from genome assembly GCF_040611295.1 of Streptomyces sp. NPDC002935. NCBI lineage: Bacteria > Bacillati > Actinomycetota > Actinomycetes > Kitasatosporales > Streptomycetaceae > Streptomyces > Streptomyces sp. NPDC002935. The sequence goes on along the minus strand of NZ_JBEXNW010000004.1, from coordinate 81,215 downwards.
CACCGTGGGAATCCGTCCGCGCAGCGCGAGCCGGGCGGCCAGCCCCGCCTTGGCGCTGTGCGCGTGCACCACGTCGGGCCGCACCCGCGCCACCACACGGCCGAGCCGGCGTACCTCCTGAGCCAGCTGCGGCCCCGGCGCACGCGTCGCGTGCCAGGGCCGTACGTCCGCGCCGAGCGCCCGCACCTCCCGGGCGAAGCCGTTGCCGTCCGGGCAGGCGAGGGTCACCCGTGTTCCGGCGGCGAGTTGTGCCCTGATGAGGTCGGTGACCACCCGGGCCACGCCGCCGTCGATCGGCTGTGTGACATGAAGGACCCGCGGCGGAGGGTCTGTTGGCAGATGCATGCGCGGTTCCTTGCTCACGGGCGGCGCGCCGGGGCGCGCGTCACTGCTTCGCGTCGACGGCGGCGAACAGTGCTCCGACCCAGGCCGCGTCCCGCTGCGAAACGATCCGGAAGGCCAACTGGTCACCCCCGCGGCGAATCCCCTTGCCGAGTTCGAGGACGTCCGAGTCGTAGCCGAGGGTGTTCGAGTAGGCGGGCACGCGTTCCATCGCGGCCGCTCCGGGCCCGCCGATGGTCGAATTCAGTACGTCGTCCCGGGGGTTGGCGGAGTCGCCCAGCACGGTCGGTGTACCGCGGCCCGTCGAGACGGCCAGCGAGTCGCCCTTTCTGCCGCGGTCGCCGTTGTACGCGACCAGGCCGACCCGGCCCCGCACGAACTCGGGAAGGGCCAGCCTGCCCAGCGAGACGACCTGCCCCTCGCGCGGGCCGAGCTTCTCGAAGCCGTCCCAGATCGCCAGATGCCTGAGCGGCTCCGCCTTCCTCTCGTACGCCACCATCAGTGTCCAGCCGCCCCACGCCCCGGCGGCGGACCGGCCCTTGGCCACATTGACCTGGGCCACGGTGTAGAGCCCCGAACGGCTCGCCCGCACCATCCTGGTGACGTCCGCCGAGGCCTGGAACGCGTCCGCCCCGCCTGCCGCCCGGTGTCCGACCACACGGTCCGCGAGCAGATCCTTGTACGCGCCGCCGGGCTCGGCGATCAGCACCCGCCCGTTGTCCTTCGGCGGCTTCTGCTCGCCGACGCGGAGGTTTCCGCCCCAGTACAGGCGCGCGTACGTGACGCGTGCGCCCTTGGGCAGACGGACCTCCGCGCGGCTGGAGTTGTAGGTGTTCGGGTCGTTGTCGACGTCGATGTAGAACATGTCGAAGTCGTCGTTCGCGGCCGCCGCGCCCTTGCGTGCCGCGGGGCAGGCGGGCGCCGTGACGCGGGCCGTCCCGGCTGTTTTCGCGGGGCCGTGGGGCCGGGCGGGCTTCGTGGAACTCCGGCAACTGATCGAGGAGTTCGCGGCCCGCACGATTCCGCCGTGCTGGAGTGCGTGGTACCGCTGCGTGAACGCGAGACTCTCGGCCTCCGCGGCGGGCGGCTGCGCGGCGGGTGGCGCCGCGGTCGCGGGGCCGCCCGCCGCCCAGAAGGTGGAGAAGATGGCGAGGGCGGAGCAGCCCACGATCGCACGGCGCAGCAGCAGGCCCGGGGAATTACGCATGACCGGCGGTGCCCTTTCGGCGGAAAAGGTTCTGGACCAGCGGACGGACGGAAATCTGCGGAGCAGAGGGGTGCGCGCCGGCTCCCCGTCCGTTTCCGACGCCGGTCGACGCCTGTTTCCAGGCGCCTGGGAGGTGCCCGACTCTAGCTGTTGTCCTTATTTATCCGTGAAAGCAGGCATGTGTGTCGGAATCGTGAAGCTCGGCCGTTTGCGAGATCACCCCTTTGGAGGCACAACCCGCGTGTGCGCCGCGCGTTGAATCCAGAGCCGGGCATCCCGCCCGGATGTTGTGTCGATTTCCAAGGAGCACTTCTCCATGTCGCGTATCGCGAAGGGCCTGGCCCTGACCTCCGTTGCCGCCGCCGCAGTGGCCGGCACCGCCGGCATCGCCGCCGCCGACAGCGACGCGCACGGCGCGGCCGCCCACTCCCCGGGCGTCCTGTCGGGCAACGTCCTGCAGTTCCCCGTTCACCATGCGGTCAACCTCTGCGGGAACACCGTCAACACCCCCGGTCTGCTGAACCCCACCTTCGGCAACACCTGCGTCAACGGCTGACGTCAGCGCGGACCCTTCTGCCGGCCGTCCACCCGAGAGGGAGGGCGGCCGGTTCGCGTTACCCCCGAACGGGGGATGCGGGTTCAGGTGTCCGGCATGGCTCCTCACCTGGGGTGTTGGCGGTGGTAACGGCGCGCAACGGCCAGCTCTCCGCCGACCAGGCGGCCACGCTCGGTCAGGCCGCGAAGGACGTGATCGCCAAACTCACCGCGGCGGCTCCGGTGGCACCGCCCGTCGCGCAACCCGTCTGCCGGCCGCCGCGCCGACCTCTCCGGTCGGCACGGCGGCCGGCGGCGTGCGGGGACTTAGCGGCGTGCGGGGACTTATATGAGGATGCGACGCGCCGTTCATCCGGGTGGGGTGCAGGAATTTCCTGCACGTGGAGTTTCCGTCGCGTTCGGGGCTCGTTAGCCAGCGCGAAGAGGAATTCCCTCTGGTGACATGAGTCGCCGAAGAAAGGAACACGATGAAGTCCCTCAAGGCCGCCGCTGTAGTCGCCGGGTCCCTGGTTGTCGCCGGTGCCGCCGCGCCCGCGTTCGCCGCCGGAGCCTCCGACCTCACGCCGTCCAGCCTCAACGGCGCCCTGGAGACCGTCACCAGCCAGCGTTCGCTCAGCGTGCAGGACGTGATGCCCCTGCAGCACCAGTCGAACGCGCTCGACACCGAGAACAAGAACTCCCCGCTCAGCACCGTGAGCGGGGCGACGAAGGCGCTCAACGCGGCCGGCGGCCCCTCGCAGCTCCTCGGCGGGCTTCCCCTTCAAGGCTAGTCGTCTCCTTTCGGCGCGTGTCTTTCCGCAAGGCCGCCGGCATTTCCCTAGGCTCTGGATGAATCTCCGAGGAAAGGGCTGGCGATGAACACCGCCAAGAAGGCCGCGCTGATTTTCGCCACCGCCGGAATGGCCGCGGGTGCCGCCGCGGGCAGCGCCGTCGCGGACTCCGGTGCCGAGGGTGCGGCAGTCAAGTCCCCGGGTGTCGCCTCCGGCAACGTCATTCAGGTCCCCGTGCACGTTCCGGTCAATCTCTGCGGCAACACCGTCAACGTCATCGGCGCGCTGAACCCGGCCTTCGGCAACGCCTGCTTCAACGACTGACGTCGTACGGCCGATGCGGCGAAAGGGCCGATTCCGCGGTTACGGAATCGGCCCTTCGCGGTGTTCGAGTCGCGTCCCTCGTTCGTGTGGTCACCCGTCCGGTCATCGCCCGGGCGGGTGATATCGGGTCCGAACCCGAACGGACGCGTCGATAAGGTTCCGCGGTGACCTCAACCTCAAGCGACATGCGCCCTCTTCGGCTTGCCGATCTCGGCACGCTCGCCGTCATGGCTTTCAGCGGTGAAGCCCCCGACGGCGACATGCCCTATCTCCTCGCCTACTCCCTGGGCGACGGCGAAGGCGGCCCGGAAGGATCGGCGGCCGCCATCCGGCAGCTGCTGATCGACAACGGACTGCCCGTGGGCGACACGCTCATCGACGGTTCCCGGCACCCGAGCCTGCCGCTCACCCTGCTCGTCGAGGCCGGCCAGGCCGTCGTCAGCATGCCGCACCTCAACGCCCAGTGCATCGCTCCCCAGGAGTGGCTCGCCGCGGTGGGTGAACGCGGCTACGCCTACTTCCTGTTCGCCACCCGCGCCTGGCCCGTGGCCCAGCCCGGCAAGCCCGTCGCGCCGGAGGACCTGACCGCCTTCGCGGGCGACGAGGAGACCCTGCTCAGCGCGGCGCACGTGCTGCTGCCCGCGCGCAGCCTGCGCGGCTGATGACGGCCGCCGCGGGACGGGGGCCGAGCGGCGGGAGCGGTGCGCGGGGACGCACCGTCGGCAGCAGCCGTGCCCTCGCCCTGCTGCTGGTGATCACGGGGGCGGCCGGCCTGCTGGCCGCGTGGATCATCACGATCGACAAGTTCAAGCTGCTGGAGAACCCGAACTTCGTACCGGGATGCAGCCTGAACCCGGTCGTCTCCTGCGGCAACATCATGAAGAGCGACCAGGCCTCGGCCTTCGGCTTCCCGAACCCGATGCTGGGCCTGGTGGCGTACGGCGTCGTGATCTGTGTCGGTGTGAGTCTGCTGACCGGTGCGGGATTTCCGCGCTGGTACTGGCTGACCTTCAACGCGGGCACGTTCTTCGGCGTCGGATTCTGCACCTGGCTCCAGTTCCAGTCGTTCTACCGGATCAACTCACTGTGCCTGTGGTGCTGTCTGGCGTGGGTCGCCACGATCATCATGTTCTGGTACGTCACATCATTCAATGTACGGAATGATTTTCTGCCCGCACCGGAATGGCTGAAGGGATTCCTCGCGGAATTCACCTGGGTTCTTCCGGTCCTGCACATCGGCGTCATCGGCATGCTGATCCTCACCCGCTGGTGGGATTTCTGGACGAGCTGATCTCCGTATCGGACGACTAATGGGTCCGTCGGGGGAATCTTGAGCTGATGGCGTTCCCGGAATCGTTACGCGGTACGGACGCTGAGCCCCCGAATCCTGAAAGGGACCGTACCTGAGATGAAGCCGACCACACGAGCAACTCTCGCCGCCGTCATGACCGGTGTGGCGGTGGTGGTGGGCGCCGCCGCAGCCCCCGCCGTCGCGGCCGAAACGGTCCCCATCCCCGTGCCGCTGAACGGTGTCGAGCAGGCCCTCAACCTGAAGGCGCCGAGGATCGCGGGTGAACTGCCGGTGCCCCTGCCGGGCGGGCTCGAGGGACCCCGGTACATCGAGGGCCGGATGATCCCCGAGCGGGCCGTTCCGCAGGTGCCGCTCAGCGGCGGGCTGCCCGGGGCGGACGTCCGTACGCCCCTCCCGCACATCCTCGGTGACGGTTTCGACCACCTAGGTCTCGCCGCACCGGCGGCCGACCTGCGGACGCTGACCCCGGGCTGTCCCTGGACACCCCGCTCAGGGTGCCGAACTCCGGCAACCTCGGCCTTCCCGAGCTGAAGCTCCCTCAGGCCGCCGTTCTCACACCGCTGCTGAAGACCGTGCCGGGGGCGAACCTGGAGATGGGCTCGGGGGCCTAGCCCCATCCGGGGGAGCAGGCCCGGGCGTCCGGACCGGGCCTGCCGACCGAACCAACGGGGGTCGCCGTCGTTGAACCCTGCTGAAGCCGGCCGAATCCGCCTGAATCCGTCGAGGAGAGAAGCATGTTCGTCAACTGGGTGTCGAGCAGAGTGCCGAGGCGAGGTCCGGGCCGTGTGCCGGCCGACCGGAGGCGCGGCCGTGCGGCGGCACGTGTGGCGGGTGGAGTGACGGTGACCCGGCGCGGTGCGATGCGGGGCCTGCTGGTGTCGGCCGTCGGCCTGGCGCTGGCCCCGGTCGTCGCGGCCTCGCGGCCGCCGCGTCCCGACGACCTTTCCTTCGACGAGGTGTACCGCGGTCGGCACATCCTCGGCACGAAGAGCGGTTCGGACGGCCGGGCCGCGTTCGCCGGTGGGGAGTGGCAGGTCACGGTGGACGGCCGGCCGCTGCATCTGATGCGCCGCGCGGACGGCAGCTACCTCAGCATGGTGGACCACTACGAGTCGTATCCGACACCGCTGGCCGCGGCGCGGGCCGCCGTCGACGAGCTGGGTCCCGCAGAACACCTCCGGGGCATGGACGGCGAGGAGGGCGGCGCGGACGCGCGCGGTGCGGACACGAGCGGTGAGCGGGGGACCGACGCGGAGGAGAACGGCGTGGCGGTGAGCGGCGCGGGAGGCGGCGACGCGGAGGAACGCGGCATCGGCAGGCGCGGTCTGGAGGAGAGCGGTGCGGAGGGGAGCGGCCACCACCATGGTGTACACCCGTAAGGACGTCAGCACCCTCACGAGCGCGGAGCGGCGCCGCTTCGTCACCGCGATGCTGAAGCTCAAACGCCGCGGAGAGTACGACGAATTCGTCCGGATGCACATCGAGTACTACGTCTCGGACGGCGACGGCGGACTGCGCGCGGCCCACATGGCGCCCTCCTTCCTGCCCTGGCACCGGCGGTTCCTGCTGGAACTGGAGCGGGCGCTGCGCCGCGTGGACTCCGGGGTGAGCGTGCCGTACTGGGACTGGACGCGGGACCGCACGCCGACCTCCGCTCCGTGGACCAAGGATCTGCTCGGCGGCGACGGGCGGCGCTCGGACCGGCAGGTCATGACCGGACCCTTCGCCTACGCGCAGGGCTCCTGGACGATCAAGGAAGGGGTGACCGACGGCGAGTTCCTCACGCGCCAGTTCGGGCGCCCGCAGGAGCCGCTCCAACTGCCCACGCGGCGCGAACTGGACTCCGCCCTGGAGGACCCCGTCTACGACACGGCTCCCTGGAACTCGACGTCCACACGGGGCTTCAGGAACCGGCTGGAGGGGTGGGGGCGCGGGTCCGGCAACGCCGCCTGGGGCAACCACAACCGCGTCCACCGCTGGGTCGGCGGCCACATGCTGGGCGGCGCCTCCGTCAACGACCCCGTCTTCTGGCTGCACCACGCCTTCGTCGACCTCCAGTGGGCTCGCTGGCGGAAGCGGCACGGCGGCGCGCGCTATCTGCCCGAGCGCCCCCCGGGTCTCGGCAACTCCCAGCACGGCCGCATCGTCGCCCGGCACGAGAAGATGCCCCCGTGGGGTGTGACGCCGGACGCGATGGAGGACCACAGCGGCATCTACCGGTACGCGTAGCAGGCACCCGGCGGCACGGGCGACGGGCATCCACCGGTACGCGTGACTGCCACGACAAGGCCCCCGGCAGTGACTTCCTGCCGGGGGCCTGTCGCCTGCCTGGGCTCAGTTGCCGTAGCCGCCGTGCTCCTTGTGGTGGCCACCGTCGTTGACGCAGGTGTTGCCGAAGGCCGGGTTCAGTAGACCGGGGAGGTTGACGGTGTTGCCGCACACGTTGACCGGCACGTTGATCGGGGCCTGGATGACGTTGCCCGAAAGAACACCGGGGGAGCCGACGGCCCCACCCTGGGCGCCGGCGTCAGCCATGGCCAGACCGGCCCCGCTGAGCGCCACGGCACCCGTGCCCACGGCGACTGCGGCGGCCTTCGCGATGCGAGACATCACGTTCTCCTTTGACTCGATGAGTGCGGTGGCACGGACGCGACCGCACTTCCCCTTCAACGCGCCCACCCACACCTGGTCACGGGCGTTCACCAGAGGATCACCGTTCGACCTGACCGGCCGGGGCCGACCGGGCGGCCGAGCCGGGTCAGCCGAGGCGGCGCAGCGGTGTGCCCGCAAGCCACGCCTGGATGTTCTCGACCGCCGCGCTGTAGTACGTCGCGTAGTTGGAGCGCGACACATAGCCGAGGTGCGGGGTGGCCAGCAGGCGGGGGGCCGAACGCAGCGGGTGGTCGGCGGGCAGGGGTTCGACGTCGAACACGTCGAGGCCCGCACCGGCGATCCGCCCCGCGTGCAGCGCGGCCAGCAGCGCGTCCTGGTCGACGATCGCCGAGCGCGAGGTGTTGACGAGAAAGGCGGTCGGCTTGAGGAGGGCCAGTTCGGCGGCGCCGAGCAGGCCCCGTGTGCGGTCGCCGAGCGCGAGGTGGACGGAGACGAAGTCGCTGCCCGCCAGCAGCTCTTCCTTGGAGGGAGCGAGCTCCACCCCCACCTCGTCGGCCCGCTCCGCGGTGAGGTTCTGGCTCCACGCGCTGACCCGCATGCCGAAGGCGAGGCCCACCTGGGCCACCCGGGCGCCGATCTTCCCCAGCCCGAGCAGGCCGAGCCGGTGGCCGTCCAGATCGGTGCCGACGGTGCTCTGCCACGGGCCGCCCGCCCGGACCGCGTTGTGCTCTACGACGATTCCCCGCGCGAGGCCGAGCAGCAGCGCCCAGGTCAGCTCGACCGGGGGCGTCGAGGAACTCGGGGTGCCGCACACGGTCACGCCGTGCGCCTCGGCGGCCGCGTAGTCGATCACCGTGTTGCGCATCCCGGAGGCGATCAACAGCCTCAGCCTGGGCAGCCGGGCCAGGAGAGACGCCGGGAAGGCCACGCGTTCGCGCAGGGTGACGACGATCTCGAACTCCGCCAGCGCGGCGGCCAGCGCGTCCTCGTCGGTGAAGTGCCGGTCGAACGTGGTGACTTCCACGGTGTCCGCGACCGGCGACCAGTCGGCGATCTCGGTCGCGACGCTCTGATAGTCGTCCAGCACGGCACAGCGAAGTCGCATGTCGGGTCCCTCCCAGGCTCAGCCGGACCCTACCCGAGCGGTGGTCGGGGCAGCCGGGCCCCGCGTGACGCACGGCTCCTCGGGAAGCCGCGACGGTCACTCCGTCCCCATGGCAGTATCTGGGCTCCATGAGTGCGTCCCTGGCAGTACGGAGCTTGCGCGCGGCGTTGTTCGCCGTGCTGTGCGTGCTGCTGGCCGCCGGGGGGCACCTGCTCGCAACCGGGCAGGCGCCGCCGCGCTGGGCGGACGGTGCGGGGCTCCTCGCCGTCTTCGCCGTCGGCTGTCCACTGAGCGGCCGGGAACGGTCCCTGTTCGGGATAGGCGGCGGAATGCTGGCCGCGCAGGCCGGACTCCACCTCGGCTTCGAGGCCGCCCGGCCGCGCATGGCGATGACCATGCACGGGGCGTACATGACGCACCCGCACACACACGCCCTGACGCCCCATGCCACGGCTGCGCATGTCGCCGCCGCCCTGCTGGCGACCTGGTGGCTGCGGCGCGGCGAGGCCGCCCTGTGGTCCCTGCTGCGCCGGGCCGTGGCGTTCGTGCCGGGGCTCGCCGCCTGGTGGAGGGTGCGGACGGGACTGCCTTCCGCCCGGCCGCCCGGGGACACCGCGAGCGGGACTCCCGCCCAGCCGCGGCCGCTTCGGCAGGCGCTGCTGCGTCACGCCGTCTCCCGTCGGGGACCGCCGACAGGGCTCGCGTACACGCCCTGACCACGTTCCCACCAGTACGGAGTCCCCAGATGTCCCCGATGAGCACCACCCTGCGCCGGACCGGCACGGTCGCCGCCCTCACCACCGCGGGCGTCCTGGCCGCCGGCGGCGCGGCCTTCGCGCATGTGACGGTCCACCCCGAGAGCTACGCCAAGGGAGCCACGGACGGTCTCCTGAGCTTCCGTGTCCCCAACGAGGAGGACACCGCCAGCACCACCAAGGTGCAGATCTTCCTGCCCACCGATCACCCGGTCCTGGGCGTCCTGGTCACCCCGCAGGCGGGCTGGACCGCGAAGGTGACGACCGTCAAGCTGAAGAAGCCCATCAAGACGGACGACGGCACGATCACCAACGCGGTCTCCGAGATCACCTGGACCGGCGGCAGGATTCGCCACGGCGAGTTCCAGGACTTCGACGTCGCCTTCGGCCAACTCGCGGACGACACCGACCAGCTGAGCTTCAAGACCCTCCAGACCTACTCGGACGGCACGGTGGCCCGCTGGATCGAGGAGGCGAAGGGTGGTGAGGAGCCGGAGAACCCGGCTCCGGTCCTGGCCCTCACCGCCAAGGGCGCGGGAGAGGAGACCTCGGCAGGAGCCTCCGGATCCGACGCGTCCACGTCGTCCTCGTCGACCGCGTCGTCGTCCGCCTCGTCCGCCTCGTCCGCCTCGTCCTCGGAGACCGAGCAAGCGACCGCGAGCGACAAGAGCAGTGACTCCACCGCGCGCGCCCTGGGCACAGCAGGCCTGATCGTCGGCGTCCTCGGCCTGATCGCCGCCGGATTCGCCGTCGTGCGTGGCCGGAGCGCCCGCTCCTAGCCGGTGTGCGGCTGCCGCCCCGCCGGTGTCAACTTCCGTCGGCGGGGCGGCAGAACCCCGATGTCACGCCCCGCACCTCGTGGATCCCTCTGTGGGATGCCGTGGCCGGAACTTCGCCGGCCGCCGAGCAATGGCCGCCGAGCGCCGAGCGCGAGCACTGAGCCCTGACCGCCGAGCCCAGACCGCCGAGCCCAGACGGCCGAGCACCGAGCACCGAGCACCGAGGTGCCGTGCCGCTCAGTCCTGCGGCGGTGTCTGCTTCCTGCGGAGGAGAACCACCACCGCTCCGCCGATCAGCACGAGGGCGATGGCCACGCCCGCGATGACCGGAGTCGCGTCGGAGCCGCCGGTCTCGGCGAGATCGGTGCCCCCGCCGGAGGCGCCGCCCACCGACGCCGGGCTCGGCTCGCTGAGCGTCTGGGTCGAGATGTCGCTCGTACCGCCCTGCGTCTTGCAGTCCAGCACGCCCTTGAACCGCTGCTCGACGCCGTTCGGGCCGGCGATCGTGAAGTCGTACGCCTGGTCCTCCTGCAGCGGAATGGTGATCCGCTGGGAGACGCCTGCCTCGATGGTGTGCTCGATCCCCATCAGCTCGAACGTGAAGGCCTCGTCGCCGCCCTTGTTCGCCGCGGTGATGTCCACACCGCCCTTGGCGCAGTTCTTCTCGGCGGACAGGGCCGGTATCGCGCCCTTCTCCGCCCAGTTCGCGGTCGCCGTGGCGGAGACGGTGGACTCGCTGGAGCCCGCGAGGATCTGCGTCTGGCTGCGGGTCTCCGAGGTGAAGGCGCGGCCGACCGGGACGGTCGTGGAGGCCTGCACGGCGAGCGAGGCGGAACCGTCCGCGCTGTCCTTCGGTACGTCGAAGAAGAGCCGGCTGCCGTCGACCGCGGAGGTGATCGCCTTGCCGTCCTTGTCGACGACCTGCACCCCACTGGCGGCGGTGTCCGCGGGGGGCGTCACCGTCACGCTGGCCGCGTTGGTGTGCACCGTGACCGGGCCGAGTCTCTCGCCCGCGTGGCCGGAGACCGCGGTCGGGGCGAGCGTCAGCGAGGCCTCGGGCTCCAGCAGGTTCCGCGCGTTCTTCTGCAGATAGTCCGCGAGCTTCTCCGCCTGCGGGTCCGACGCGTCCACGTCGGCGCCGTCCGAGTACCGCCAGATGGCCACCTGGGTGCCGGCCGCCGCGTCCTGCTCGGTGAGGCCCGTGACACCGGCCTTCTCGGCCAGCGCCGCCAGGTCGTTCACCTGCGGGTAGGAGTTCTGCAGGATCCAGCGGATCCTGCCCGCGTCCTTGTTGCCGCTCAGCGACGTGCCGCTCCAGGAGGTCTCCTGGTACCTGGCGTCCGGCTGTGTCGGGTTGTGGAGGTCGATGCAGTAGGTCTGCAGCATGCCGCCGTCGTCGACGGACATCTCGAACAGGCCGGCCGAGACCCAGGAGTCCTCGCCGTTGTCATGGATGACCGCGGACCCGTACGTCTTCAACTCGCCGATGGTGGCGGTCGCTCCACCCTGGCGCTGCGGGGTCCCGTCGGCGACGGCCGTGCCGGCGGTGGCGATCGTCCCCGCGGCGGCGAGCCCCCACACCACCGTCGCGGCGGCGAGGCGGGCGGCCCCTCGCCTGCGCGCGGACAACACAGAGAACGCAGAAAACACAGAATTCCCCTTCGAGCAGGACCCTTTGACATGGGGGACGGTCCCGCCAGCAGAATCAGAAGCCCCGAGAGCTGTGTTCGGCATCCTAAGGAAGCGGTGCATCGCTCCCCCCGGTCATGTCATCCGATAACCGATCCGACTCGGAATCGTTATCGCGAGCACGGTCGTGAGCTGCGCCTATCGACAAATCCACGAGTGCGGTCCGGGGTGTATTTGTCGATAAGCCGCAGTTCGGTCAGATGATGGCCGTCTCTGACATCACGTCACCCCGGCTGGTTCGGGACGCTGTTGGGACGTCTCCTCCGGCGGGGCGTCCTGCGCCGATTCCCAACTGGGCTCGGGGCGGTGCGCCGAAGCCGGCTCGCCCTCCTTGGACGGACGCCGGAAGGCCGACGTACCGCGCGAGAGATCGTGGCCGATCGCCACCGCGTCGATGTCCGCCGATGTCCAGCTCTGCCCGTCGCGTGTCTCGGTGCGCACCTTCAGCCTGCCCTGCACGATGACGGGATCGCCCACCGACACCGAGGCCCCCACATTCGTGGCGAGCGCGCGGTTGGCCCACACCGTGAAGAAGTTCGTGTGCCCGTCCGTCCACCCGCTCTTCTCGCGGTCCCAGTACCGCGAAGTCACCGCCAACCGGAATCGCGCCGACGCGCCGTTCGCCAATTCCCGGTACACGGGCCGTGTCGCCACATTGCCCACCGCGCACACCATCGTCTCGTTCATCGTGAATTCCTCCCGTGCGAATGCGTCTGCCGCGGCGAGCGCTTGCGCTGCGATCGCCGCGGGATTCAGACTGCCTCCGCCGGGCCGAGCCCGCTGAGCGCTGTGTACCGCCGGCCGGTTGTGGAGAACCGCGTCACCCGACCGGGGCACCCGCCTTCGCCGTTCCCATGACCCGCCCGTACTGCTCCCGCACCTCGCGGTACCGCAGCAGTTCCGCGGCCACGGGATCCAGGACCCGGGCTCTTCCGCACCCGGCGGCGGCCTCGCGCAATCGCCGTTCCGCTTCGAGCCCGTAGCGCCGGGCGGGCCCGCGGGCCGCCATCCTGCTGCTCCACTCGACGGCCGGGCCGCCGATGATGCCCGCGACCATCAACAGCACCGGAACCCCGAGATTCGGTGACATGACCCCGATGATCTGCCCCACCAGCCAGAGCCCGCCGATGACCTGGAGGATCGTCATCGAGGCCTGCGCCAGCACCGCGACGGGCCACCAGCCGGGCCGCGGCGGCCGTCCCGCCGGTGTCGTCGCGCGCGCCGCCATGTCGTCCAGCGCCTCGGGCAGCCCCTGGGCGCCGCGTACGGCCGCCTCGCGCACCGCCTGCGCCCACGGCGCGGGAAGCCCGTACGCCGCCCGGTCCGCGACCGTCCGCACCGCCTGCTCGACGCGCTGGCGCGCGGTGGCCTCCTCGTCCGCGGGGGTGCGCACGGGCATGCGCCCGGTCGGGGGTTCGCGCCGGTCCTGATACCAGCGCCACAGCCGCAGCCAGGGCGTGCCGCACGCGCGGTTGGCGTTGCGCCGCCAGGCCCGCTCGGCGGCCTCGCCGGTCGCGACGGCGCCCACCGCGTCCGCGAGCCTGTCCGCGAACTCGTCGCGCGCCTCCTCGCTGAGCCCGACCCGCCGCCCGGTCGCGTAGACGGGCCGCAGTCGTGCGGCGGCCGCGTCGAGATCGGCCGAGATCCGCCGTGCGGCGGCGCCGCGCTCCGCCACGAACTGGCCGAGACACTCCCTCAGTTCGGCGATTCCCTGCCCGGTGAGCGCGGACAGCGAGAGGACGGTCGCACCCGGTTCGCCGTACTCGCCGAGCGCGATGCCGTCCTCGTCGAGCAGCCGCCGCAGATCGTCGAGCACTTGGTCGGCGGCTTCGCCGGGGAGCCGGTCCACCTGGTTGAGGACCACGAAGGTGACCTCCGCGTGCCCGGCCAGGGGCCGCAGATAGCGCTCATGGAGCACGGCGTCCGCGTACTTCTCCGGATCGACCACCCAGATGACCGCGTCGACGAGCGCCAGGACGCGGTCCACCTGCTCGCGGTGCTGGACGGCCGCGGAGTCGTGGTCGGGCAGGTCGATCAGGACCAGGCCGCGCAGTTGTGCCTCCGCCTCGGCGCTCTGCAACGGGCGTCTGCGCAGCCGCCCGGGGATGCCGAGCCGGTCGATGAGCGTGGCCGCGCCGTCGCTCCAGCTGCAGGAGATGGGGGCCGAGGTGGTCGGCCTGCGCACGCCGGTCTCCGAAATGGCCACGCCCGCGAGCGCGTTGAAGAGCTGCGACTTGCCGCTGCCCGTGGCCCCGGCGATGGCGACGACGGTGTGCTCCCCGGAGAGCCTGCGTCGGGCCGCCGCCTCGTCCAGGACCCGGCCCGCCTCGGCGAGCGTCTTGCTGTCGAGACGCGCGCGGGAGAGGCCCACCAGCTCGCGGAGCGCGTCCAGACGCGAGCGCAGCTGTCCGTCGTACGCGAGGGGGGCCGGTACGGCCGGGACGGTGGCTTTCGTCTCCACCAGCGGCGTCTGGTACCGGCCGGCGGCCGTCTCGCTCACGCGCCGTGCGATGAGTCCGTCGTCCCAGACGGGACCGTCCTCCGCGCGCGTCGGATCGTCGCCGTCCCCGCGCGCGGGGGACTCGGCCTCGGTGGCCTCCGCCGAAGTGTCCTGCCCGGACGTGGCGTCGCCCTGCGCGGCCTCGCCGTTCCCGTCTTTCCCCCCACTCCTGTCTCTCCTGTCACTCCCGTTACTCCTGTGGCTCTCGCCGCTCTTGCCGCCCTTGGCGTCTTCGGCGCCCTTCCGGGACCCGGCCGCGGAACTCGCCGCATCCGGGGGGCCGTTCTCCGAGTCGGGCGCGGCGCGGTCATTGCCCTCGGGGCCGTCGGCGCCCGCGGTGCCCACCTCGGAGGAAGCGTTCTCGGGGGCGCCGCCTTCGGAGCGGTCGTCTCCGGGACGGCCGTCCTCGGGTCGCTTGTCTCCGGGACGGTCGGCGTGATCCGTGTGGTCAGTGACGGCAGTCACCGCGGTCACCTCTCCTTCTGCAGTACGGACAGCGCGGCGATGAGTTCGGCCTGGGGTTCTGGATGGACGTCGAGCGCGTCGAGCGGCGCGAGACGGCGCTCGCGCTCGGTGTGCAGGGCCTTGTCGATGAAGTCCGTGAGCAGCCGGCCGCCCTTGTCGCGCAGCCGCAGCGCGCCGTGCGCCCCGATCCGCTCGGCGAGTCCCTCGCCCGCGCTGCGCGCCCTGCGGCCGCCCAGGAGCGCGGTGGCGACCAGAGCGGCGACCACCGCGGAGTCCGGCGCGACACTCTTGTCGAGGTCGCGCACTTCGTCCTCGGCGTACTCCTCCAGGACGCGCCGCCAGCGTCGTACGGCCAATCCGATGCGGTGCTCGGCGCTCTCCAGCGTCGGATCACGGTCCGTCAGCCCCGGCGCTCCCGCGGCCGGTTCGCGGCGCCAGGCGTCGTCCACACGTTCGTCGGCGGCCGTGACGGAGCACAGCAGCAGGGCCGACAGGCTCTCCACGAGCGCGTCCAGCAGTTCGTCCGCGGTGCAGTCGAGGGGATAGGCGCGCCAGCGCTTGAGGGCGTCGCCGGAGAGCACGGCCCCGGCCTGCAGACGCCCCTTCGCGCGCGTGTGCTCGCTGTCGTACGCCCCGTCGACGGCCGCGGTGAGCCGTGTCGCGGCGGCGTACTGAGCGGCGGCGGCACTGGCCAGTTCCGGCATCCGCGACTTCAGGGAGTCGAGGACTCCGTGGGCCGTGCGGGCCATCGCCGCGTGGCGGGCCCCCGGATCCTGGGCCTGGTGCGTGAGCCAGGTACGCAGCGGGGCGACGGCGGTGGCGGGCAGCAGGCCGCCGCCCCAGGCGGACTCGGGCAGTTCGGGCACGGTGAAGCGGGGTACCTCGCCGAGTCCGGCCTTGGTGAGCAGTGCGCCGTACTGGCGCGAGACCTCGGACACCACCTGGTGCGGCACCCGGTCAAGGACCGTCACCAGGGTCGCCTTGTGCTCCTTGGCGGTGCGCAGCAGATGCCACGGCACGGCGTCCGCGTACCGTGCGGCCGTGGTGACCATCACCCAGATGTCGGCCGCGCAGATCAGTTCGGCGGCCAGCACACGATTGTCGGCCACCAGGGAGTCGACGTCGGGTGCGTCGAGGAGGGCGAGGCCGCGGGGGAGCGTGTCGGCGGTCTCGATGCGCAGCACCCGCTCCCCGCGGTCGGTGAGGGCGGGGAGGTCGTCGCCGGGCTCCTGATGGGGCACCCACACGCGCGTGAGCTGGGGCAGCACGCGCATACCGCTGAACCAGTGGTGGTCCTCCGGATGGCACACCAGCACCGGCGTACGGGTCGTCGGGCGCAGCACGCCCGCTTCGCTGACCCGGCGCCCCACAAGGGAGTTGACGAGGGTCGACTTGCCCGCGCCGGTGGACCCCCCGATGACGGCGAGAAGCGGTGCTTCGGGTTCTCTCAACCGGGGCACCAAATAGTCGTCGAGTTGTGCGAGCAGTTCGTCGCGGTTGGCACGCGCGCGTGGAGCCCCCGCCAGGGGCAGCGGAAAGCGCGCGGCGGCGACACGGTCGCGCAGGGCGGAAAGTGCGTCGAGCAGCTGAGGCCGTACGTCCAAGGTCACCACATGCGAAGAATGCCCAATTTTGGAGTCTTTCTGAAGCATATGGGTATGTCTGCGCGCCGACAGGACACACGGGGCGGAAGGGATGACTGGGACGCAGGCATAACGAGTGCACAACACCCGATGCGCGAGACGCCAAAAGCGGTGCACGATTCGTACCTGCCTGCGATTATCAGGACCGCTTCACTGAACCTCCACATCGAGCCACGGAGGCGAAGCACGAGGGACAGGGATGCGGGAGCCCTATTCTTGTCCCCGGCAAGGTCACGGATCAGCCCACACCCGGGCACCAGGACACAGGCCGACACACCCGGCCCCCGTAGCTCAGTGGATAGAGCAGGCGCCTTCTAAGCGCTTGGCCGCAGGTTCGAGTCCTGCCGGGGGCGCCAGTCTCCGCCCTCCCTTTGGGAGGGCCTTTTTGCTGGTCAGGACATGTTTCACCCGATACGACGAAGCCCCGAACACCTCCCCGACGATCAAGGGGAAGGTCCGGGGCCGTCCGGCTGTCACCGGGTTTTCGCGGGTGGCCCTGTCGAATACGTGTCGAAGTTTTCGGCGAGGGGCCTCAGCCCGCGGCGGGCGGCTCGGGAAGATCTCCCGCGGCTTCGAGGCGCCTTTTCAAGTCAGGGAGCTGTCCCTCGACGCATCGCGCGTAGGTCGCCAGGAGCACCGGGACGCTGTTCCCGGCCCAGTCCGCCACCTGGGCGGGTGGAATCCCGTCGTTGAGCCATTTGGTCAGGCGCGTGTGTCGGTTGTCGTACACCCGCCGTCCCGTGGGCGAGTCGAAGACGTGCGGGGGCAGGACGGCCTTGCGTGCACTGCGCCACGCCCGACGGATGACCGACCCGGCGAGAATCCCGCCCGTCTCCCCCTGAAACAGGAGATCACCGGGCTTGAGCTGCTCGTCCTCGACGTGCTGCCGCAAGATGCGCGTCAGCGCGGGATGCCCTGGTGCGGTGCGGGTCTCACCCTCGGCGCGGCCCTTCAGATCGCGTTCCTCGTGGATCTCTCCGGTGTCGGTCCACTGCTTGCCGACCTCCGGGGTAGCCGTGTGGATCAGCAGCTCGCACCACTGGTCGACGGCAGACGGGATGGGAGCCGGGGTGAGTGGTGGGCTGGAGAAGCCATCTGGCCGGCCGTTGGTTCGGCTGTCGCCATGGAATGCCCTGCCTGCGATCATTCGGGCATGACCTACGATCTTGCCGTTTGGGAGGGAGAGCCCCCGCTCGACGACATCGAAGCGGGCTCCGTCTACGACGAGCTGTATGAGCGCTACCTGGAGTCGGAGGACGTTGCCGTACCACCGTCTCCGCGTATTGAGGCGTACGTACAGGCACTCGTTGAGCGCTACCCCGAGGATGATCACGACGGCTACAAGAGCCCCTGGGCATCCCCGCCGTTGATCGCCGAAGCGTCCGGACCGATGGTGTATCTGCTGATGTCCTATAGCCAGGTCGAGGAAGTCTCGGAATACGCTGCCCAACTGGCCAGGAGTCACGGATTGGTCTGTTTTGATCCACAGGGTGAGGACTTGCGGCCTTGAGGTTTGGCGACGGAAGCGCGACCACGACCCCGGGTGAGTCGGCGCAATACAGCAACGAAGTACAGCAACCACCGCGCCCGCTGCCCACCGCGACCAGTTCCGGACCACTAGCCAGTTGAATTGGCTCCACCTGGGGTGTTCCGGTGGCACCGAACGAAGGGGAGGACCCATCCGCATGATGAACCCGCCGTCCGAGCGCGCCCTCGTCTTCGCTGCCGACCTGACCCGCGAGGACGTTCGCGCTATGGAAGCTTTCCTCAACGCTCAGTTGGGGCGGGTGTATGAGGAGGTCGGCGAGACCGGCGAGACCTCCTTCGCGATGCGGTCCCTGCTCATCCTGGTCAGTGACTCGGCAGGTCTCCTGGACATGCTGCTCCGGGTAGAGCGCCCCGAGCCGTGGCAACGGGCCGCGATCGTGCGTGAGTGGCGGCGGCTGCGTAGTACCGCCCATGACTTCAACCACTGCGTCGGCTACAACCACGACCGCTGGTGGAACCAAGTGCGGCACTATGACTCAGCAGACGAGACCGCCGAGCAGGAGCGGATCCGTCGATTCGCCAACGTTGGGCCGCTCACCGAGACGGCCGACGAAGACGGCTAGGACGGTACGGACTAGCAAGACCTAAGGCCTGTACTCGGGACCGTGCAGCCCAGCGGCCGGACGCCGCGCCTTCGGCTCCGTTAAGCCTGGGGCAACCCCGTGGCGACGTGTCCACGTTGGAGTGTGGGCACCAGCGTCACGGCCGGCGAATCCCGGACCATTCTTGCGTCGGGGAATCAAGCCCGATGACTCCCCTGACATCAGCGCCTGACACCAACAAGGGCGAACAGCCGTGGTCGGCGCCGACCGTCAGCAGACTGTCAGTCGAGGTACCGGATGGGCGGACCCGCATCGACAGCACCCCGTCATCGACCTGATAAAGATGAGGTCAACTCGCAAAAAGCTGCGTTCCGCGTCGGCGTCGGCCTCAGCGTTCCACGGCGGTCCGCCAGCTGAGGCAGTAGCCAGTCGGTTTTGAGGCCACCGTGCACGCCGCGGGAGGGAGGAAGCGATGAAGCGGTCCGTAGGAACTTGGGTACGAGTCCGGCGTGCGCGCCGACAGCGCTGGGATGCAGACATCATCCGCGCCCTCCAGATCACCGTCCCATGGCCCACGCAGGAACGAGCACGACAGCTGATCCAGCAGGGGAAGTGGCGAGAAGCAAGCACCGAGATCACGGGAGCGACGGGCTACGACCGCCGGGATGCCAGATGCGTCGTGCTCGCCCTGACGCACGGTTGCAAGGTCCCCACCCCCTGCCGCCTTCCTTGGACTCGGAGGCGACCGACCCCGAACGTCTCTGACATCCACAGGTGACATCAACAGCGCCGGACGTAGACACGCATGCACGGCCCGGCACGTCCGTCCTGATCAGGCTGGGCCCTTGCCGGGCCGCGCCTGGATCGAACTCCTAAAGCGGGTGTCGCAGGTTCGAATCCTGCCAGGGCACCAGGCAAAACGGCCCGGACCGATCATGGGC
This sequence comes from Streptomyces sp. NPDC002935, assembly GCF_040611295.1. NCBI lineage: Bacteria > Bacillati > Actinomycetota > Actinomycetes > Kitasatosporales > Streptomycetaceae > Streptomyces > Streptomyces sp. NPDC002935. The sequence goes on along the minus strand of NZ_JBEXNW010000004.1, from coordinate 62,125 downwards.
CGGGCCGTTTTGGCGGCAGGCTTTGACGGCATTCGTCTCTGAATCGTCCTAGTTGGTCGCACATCGCCCCACTCACTGCCGCCCATCGGGTGTACCAGGGCTTCGACGCGTCCGCACCGCAGGCTGCAGGCGCAAGCTGGGCTCCCGGCTTGATCCGGCGGCAAGATTCGCGGCCCCCGAGCACCCGCGTCGGCACCGGCCACCCGTCTGGGCCTCCTCACAGCGCGGTATCGCGTGGTCAGCGAGGGGTGACAGGCCGCTTCAGAAGCTGATAGGAAGATCGCATTGTCCGGCCGATCACTCGAGTAAGCATCCGGCAATCGGCTCCTCGGCGATCACACAACGAGCGCACACGTCTCGCCACTGCAATCCCGCACACGACGCCGACCAGGACCAGCCCGCCTCCCCGCGGTCAGACCTTCGCACCTCTGGAATTGCCATGCCCTCTTCCCTCAGTCCTCGCCTGGCCAACGCCCTCCTGCTGGCAGCCGTCGCCATTCCCGCCCTTACTGCTTGCAGCACCGACTCCCGCCCCGCTCATGTTGCGTCCGCTCCGACCGCCTCGGTAGCCAGACCCGGGCCGTTCGGTCCACGAACCCTCGCGTCCCAGCCGCGTGAGCTCAGCAGCAAGCCGATTGCGGTCGGTGCTGGTGTCGTGCTGACGCTGCCGGACGACCGATCGTCCTTGGTTGCCTACGACCCGGCTACCGGTGCTCAGCGATGGAAGTCATCCGTCAGGTCCGGCTACGCCGAGCAGGCATGGCCCGTCGGTAGCGACTTCATCGTCAGCTGGGGAAACCAGTCACCTGAGGGGAACGACCAGAGCACCGTGGGCGACTTTGTGGCACGCCTCAACGGGCGAACCGGAAAACCTGTCTGGGCCACCAGAGTCTCCGAGTGGCCCAGTCGGGGCGGTGGCAGCATCAGTTTCCGCCCAAGGGCGGGAGTCGTACTGGTCTCAGGCCAATCGCGTTACAGCTGGACGACCGCTCTGGATCTGGAGTCAGGCAAGACTCGGTGGAATCAGACCGACTCTGTGCTCACCGCCCACGATTTTGACGCCGGCGACTTCGGGGGAAACTACGCCCTTGTTTACAAGCAGTTGGACTCGTATGCGGACACCGGGCGCCTCATGCGCATCAATCCCTTCAAAGGAAAGGCCCTGTGGACGGTAGCCTTGGGCAAGGCATACGGCACCACCTTGTACAACGTGCGCAATCACGTTGTGGTCTCCCGCCGCGGACGCGACGGCGTGGGAATCGTGATGTTCCTCGATGGTGCCACCGGCAAGCGAGTCTCTGTGATTCATGGTGCGGTACGGGCACACGACGACAACATCGTCGTCGTCTCTTCCGAAACCGGCGTAGCTGCCTACGACCAGAGCGGAAACAAGCGCTGGGAGGTGGCCGACCTTGTGATCGAGGACGGCCGGCGCGCCTTCAGCGATGGCAAGACCGTCTATTTGCTCACCGGCAGCGAGAAGCAGGGCACGCTCAGCCTCGTGGGCTTGGACGCCGCGAGCGGTAAGCAGGTGGCATCCCTGACGCATCAGATGGAGGCTGAGCTGCTCGGCACCGTCAACGGCTTCCTTGTTGCCGAGAGCCCCTACGGAAATGAAGGACTGATCTTCGCCAGCAAGCCGGAACACGCTTGAAATCGTGACTCAGGCGGTACGCAGTCCGTTCCGCAGTTGTAGGGCACGGTGCCAGCGCGTTCGGAACAGATTGGGCCCAGTCAGATCGAGCCTCCTGGTTCCCTCCGTGCTGAGTCCGGCACGGGCATCGTCGACGCACACCGGGGGAGAGGTACCAGGTTTTGGCGGGGCACAGCACAGGCCCGGAGTACGGGTGATCACGGCCGCACCACAAGCGCACCAGATCGAGTGGGGAACAACGGGCAACAACGGTGAAAGCTGCCGAGGCCGAGAGGACAACGCCCAGGTCGTTCGCCAGGTCAGCGGACAAGCGGGCCTCAAATGCCCGCAGCTTCCCAAGCTCAGAGCATGGGTTCGATTCCCGTCACTCGCTCCAACAATTAAGGCCCAGCTCAGGGGTATGATCCCAGAGCCGGGCCGCTCTGTTGTCTAGACCGATTTAGGCGTCACGCACCAAAGCGCAGCGAGTCGCCCTGGGCCAGGGCGTCCGCCCGTCGGCCGGATTGGAAGTGGCCGCGGGAATACCGGCCCAACCCCCGCCAGGTTCAGAGCAGGGCGCCGATCGCGGTGGTAAGGAAATCTGACAGGGAAGCAAGTATCGAGGTCAACAGCATGGATGTCACATCCTTCTTCTCGGGCTCTCTTGCGGGCCCTGGGGCGGACCCGCGGACCTCCTGATCCTCACCCGCCAAAGAGATCAAATACCATAAATAGATCATCGTTCACCCTATCGGCCCACGGCACGGGACAGCCTGGGTGGACTCCATGGGCAGGGCGCGCCGTCCGCGAAGAGCCGGGCCGAAGCAAATGGGGAGCTGTCCGCGCTGTCCGGTTACAGAGGGCACAGCGCCACCGCGGGTGTTCCAGCCGTCGGCGAAGCCGCCCTGATGGTCGGGAACGCTCCTCTCAGTTGGGCAGGGCCCGCGTGTCCGCGTCGAGGGCGGCGGTCGCAGGCGGTAGCTCGGTAGTCGACTGGCTGCTCGTACCCGCCTTGAAAGCGGAGCCGGGCCGTCTGTGGGCCGTCGGAGGGCGGCCCACAGTGACCGATATCGACCGTGGACGGCCGCTTGGTCGCAGGTCACCGCTGCCTCGGTGTGGGTCGTTCGCGGTCCGTTCGGCGCCGAACAAGTTCCCAAGTGGTAAGCCGTCGTAGGCGCGGGTGATTGCCCAGGTCGGGGCCCAGCCACAGGCGTACGGGCCAAGCGCCTTCTAAGCGCTTGGCCGCAGGTTCGAGTCCTGCCGGGGGCGCCAGTCTCCACCCTCCCCTTTGGGAGGGCTTTTTGCTGGTCAAGGAACGTTTGACTCCTGGCGCGGATAACCGGACCGCCTCCACGTGACTACGGAGAGGGTCCGGCGCTGTCCGGTCGGCACCGTGTTTCTGTGGGTCGCCGTGTCGCATACGTGTCGGAAGTTCTCGTAGGCCCGTCGGAGGACCTCTGGCGTGGTGTGGCTCGGACTCGCCGGTGTCGTCGCCGGTTCGCACACGGCCGATGTCCTGGAGATCGCCGCGCCGGAAGGCGGCAACCGGCCTTCCCGAGGGTCCTTACGCGGGGAACGCATCAGTCCTGGCCCTGTCGCCTCTGAGCCGTGGAGTAACGCAGGCCAGAAGCGCAGACGCCGTTCCGGGGGTCCCATGCGAGCCAGACGCTTCCCCAGGGGAAGTCCTTCTCGTAACCGGTGCCCCGGCCAGGAAGCCGGCCGGGGCCGAATGCCCGGGTAAGGATCTGCGTCATCTGGTCCATCTCCTTGGCCACGGTGCCCGGGCTGGGCCGGCCACCCGGGTACTCTCCCCCTGCGACTCGTATCGACCAGTCGACCTGTGACAGGTGGCCGTGGAAGGCGCCGAGCGACAACGTGCACGGTCGACCGTTCAGCGTGGTGCTGCTGACAGTCGTCCACGTCCAGCCGTTGCCCATGTCGCTCCGCGACGTGACCATCGCCGCGAGGTCGACCGGGAGTTCCGCCATCCTCACCCGACGACTGATCTTCGCGGCGAGTCCGCTGATGCTGATCGACCCGTCCGTGACGTCGAACGTGACGGCCTTACCGAGCTCAGCGTTCGCCGATGTCATTGACGGCTCCGTCCCTGATCGTCTGCTGTTCTCGCTGGGGCAAGATGCGTCCAGTCCAGCCCAGCCCAGCCCAGTGTCAGTGGGTGTTGGCAGGATGCGTCGTATGACTTCCGCCACCGCGGCCGATTACGGCTGGATACGTTCCTCGTCCTCGCTGTTCGCCTATGGGCTGGACGTCGGGTACACCCTGACGATGGTGCGGGGAGTCTCGCCTTCGGAGTTGTTCCGGATCGTGGGGGCCGAGCCGCGAGGTGTGTGTCAGGGGCTCAACGAGCTCATCGAAGCGCAGCAGGAGTTCTTGGACGGGTACGAGGAGTGGCCCGAGGCCTTCCTCGCAGGAGCGTTCACCGCGCAGGGCGAGGGAGGGGACTGGACTCTCGCTCTGGAGTTCGGAGGTGATCTGGGCACGCGAGCGCGCCTCATGGAGGCACTCTCCGCCGGGACGCGTGCTGTCTCGCATTCGAGCAACGGGGGGAAGCCCATGGACTTCTTCCACTGGTACGAAGAGGGCGAGTTGCGGACCACTTTCGAGTGGCCCGCGGCCAGGACCGGCAGCACTCCCGATGAGCTGAACGGCCTGATGATGGAGGTCGGTCTCAACCCGTCGGGGGACGAGGATCCCGGTGTCGACAGGAAGGCGGCGGTCCTGGCGCTGACAGAGCGCCTCACAGGCGTACGGGTGACCGAGGAGCTACTGGCGGAGGCCGAGTACCAGGTGGGCGAAGTCCCGGAGGAACCCGCCGAGGAGTGGCAGAGCATCACCATCGACCTCTCGGACGCGCACGGCGAGGGGACACACGTACAGCTGCGACGAGATCACCTCTGACACGCGAGGTGTCGGCAGACCGTGCCCGGACTTCAATGTCCCCGGGGCCGCCCGACCCGTCGTTTCGCAGAGGCGATCGCGGAAACGACGGCGGTCACGGCGAGGCTTCCCACCATGATCAACCCCACGCCGACCATGAAGAGGCCGCTGGAGTCGTCCGACCAGTCGTAGTAGGCGGCAACGGTGAGGCCGGCCGTGGTGCCGAGCACAGCGCCTGCGATGTAGCGCCGGGATGCCGCCCAGTACACCGGTACCAGCAGAGCCAGCACCAGCCCGATCACCTGCCACGCCTCGTACGGACCGGTCGTCGTGCCGTCGGGTTGCACGTCACGATGCTGGTCCCAGCCCAGCCAGGCAGCCCATACCGCCAGCGACACCCCGGCCAGCAGGAGGATCGACACCAGCTGGGGCACAGGTCTCAGTGGTCCTTGACTCATGACCCAAGCGTTTCCGCTCGCTCCATCACCGACCAGAGCGCAAGTACTCAGCTCCGCCCGAGTACATCAGTCATGGACGGAGCGAGTGCGCCGAGGCTGGGCCCAGGTCGGCTGTCCAGCAGCCAAGGGAGCCGAGCGACCTCGCTGCGGCCGGAACGGCCCTGTCGCCCCGGTCACCTGAGTGTGTGCGACGTCCTGCCCGATGCCGCGTCGATCTCGTCGTGGGCCTTGGTCAGCAGTTGCATGGCGAGCTCGTTCAGAGCCCTCCCGCCCGCGACCTCCTCGCCGACCCTGGGCTGGTTGGAGTCGGAGGGGTGGCGGCTGGCGTACCCGTGGGCGCGCACCTCGCTTCCGTCGGGGAGCCGCAGAAGGGCGGCCGCACGGGTGCGGTGCTCGTCCTCCTGGAATTCCATCTCGACGTGCCACCCGACCGTGGTCCGTGTCTGCGTCTGTGTCATCGCGCTCACCTCCGAAGCCGCCGCCCCCTGGTGAAGCCCCTAAGAAGAAGTGTGCGCCTCCAGCCGTCCTGGCACGAGGTGAGGGCGCGGAGGGTCACGCGACGTGGTGCGCCTGTCGCTGTGCTGCGACCGCGGCTGCCGTCCTCGCCCGAGCGCCCCGGTGGAGTCACGGCCGTCACCGGGGGCGAGCGGTCGACAAGGGCGCGTGCTGTGATCGCTGACTGAATGCCCGTGTCTGAAAAGTGGGACCTCGCCTGGACGTGCGCGGTTTGCGTTCCGGCAAGTCCTTGCCATGGCGAGGACTTGCCGTCATCCGGCCTTCACGTCGGCGTGAACCGGCCGATAGACCCTTGGCATGTCCTCCCCCTTTCAGTCTTCCGCCTCCCGGCGCAGGCGTCGGCGGCTCGTCTCCGCCGCCACCGCGTTGCCGCTGCTGGCGTCGGGGCTCGCGCTTCTGCAAGCGCCCGCACAAGCCGCTCCGAGCAAGCCCACGGTTCCCGCCAAGGCCTCGGCGACCCACAAGGTCACCCTGGTCACCGGCGACATCGTCACAGTCACCACGATGGCCGACGGCAAGCAGACCGCCGACGTCGACCGTCCGGACAGCGCCGTCGGGGGCGTGAAGATCCAGGAGATCAAGGGCGATCTGTTCGTCATCCCGGACGAGGCGGCTCCGCTGCTGGGCACGGACAAGCTGGACCGGCGGCTCTTCAACGTCACCGACCTGATCGAGATGGGCTACGACGACGCGAAGTCGGCCGCGGTGCCGCTGATCGCGGCGTACGCCCAGCCGAAGTCCCGCTCTGCCGTCGAGCCGACGGCCCCCCGCGGCAGCAAGCTGACCCGCAAGCTCAAGGGCATCCACGGTGCCGCGCTGAGCACCGAGAAGCGGCAGGCCCGCACCTTCTGGACCACCGTCGCGCCGCAGGGCAGCGCGAAGTTGGGCGCGGGTGTGTCGAAGCTGTGGCTCGACGGTCGCGTGAAGGCCAGCCTGAAGGAGAGCGTGCCGCTGATCGGCGCGCCCGAGGCATGGAAGGACGGCTACACCGGCAAGGGCGTCAAGGTCGCGGTGCTCGACACCGGCATCGACGTCAACCACCCCGACTTCGCCGGCGCGATCGACGGCACGACCAGCTTCGTGCCGGGTGAGACTGTCACCGACGTCAACGGGCACGGTACGCACGTGGCCGGCACGATCGTCGGTTCCGGCGCCGCCTCCGGCGGCGACAACAAGGGCGTCGCCCCCGGCGCCGACCTGTTCGTCGGCAAGGTGCTCGGCGGCGCGCAGGGCTCCGGCCAGGACTCCTGGGTCATGGCGGGCATGCAGTGGGCCGCCGAGTCCGGTGCGGACGTCGTCAACATGAGCCTCGGCGACTCCTACCCGACGGACGGCAGCGACCCGATGTCGCAGACGGTCGACGCGCTGTCCAAGCAGTACGGCACGCTGTTCGTCATCGCCGCCGGCAACGCGGGCCCGGAGAGCATCTCCGCCCCGGGTGCGGCCGCTTCGGCGCTGACCGTGGCCGCCACGGACAAGCAGGACCGGCTCGCGTCCTTCTCCAGCACCGGCCCGCTGGCCTACTCCGGCGGTATGAAGCCGGACATCGCGGCGCCCGGCGTGGACATCACCGCGGCCCGCTCGCAGGACATGACCGACGGTGGTGAGGGCCTTTACCGCACCCTCAGCGGTACCTCCATGGCCACTCCGCACGTGGTCGGCGCGGCGGCGATCCTGGCCCAGCGGCACCCGGACTGGACCGGCGCGCAGCTCAAGGAACACCTGATGAGCACCGCGAAGGGCCTGGACGGCGGGTACTCGCCGTACGAGGTCGGCACCGGTCGTGTCGACGTGGCCGCGGCCGTGCGCACCACGGTCCGCGGTACCGGATCGCTCTTCTTCGGCAACTACACGTGGCCGCACGAGCCGGGCGACGTCGCCGTGACGAAGGACCTGACGTTCACCAACGCCGGTTCCGCCGCCGTCACGCTGGATCTGGCGCTGACCGACGGCGGCGGCCCCTTCTCGCTGGGAGACACCACGGTGACCGTCCCGGCGGGCGGCACCGCCGCCGTCCCGGTGACCGGCGACCCGCAAGCCGCCTCGGCAGGCCGGCACGTGGGCTACGTGACAGCCACCGACAGGGCCACCGGGAAGCCGGTGACCCGCACGTCCGTGGCGCTGCTCAAGGAGGAGGAGCGCTACGACCTGAACGTCAAGCTGGTCGGCCGGGACGGCAAGCCCGCCGCCGGCTGGGTCACGATCAACCTGGCCGGCGACTTCTGGCCGTGGAACGTCTACGTCGACGGCTCGACCACCATGCGCATGGCACCCGGCCAGTACAGCGTCGCGGGGTACCTCGACGTGGCCGGCGAGAAGGCGGACCGCTCGGGTCTGGCCGTGCTCGTCGACCCGGAGACCGTGCTCAAGGACGGCTCCGCCGACGTGGTGCTGGACGCGCGCAAGGCACACCTGCTGCAGACCGAGGCACCACAGCGCACCGAGGACCGCCAGCGCAAGGTCGACTTCAACGTCCACTACAAAGGCCTCGACCCGTTCATGGACTACCGCAGCGCGTACGTGGTGCCGCCGACGTACGACGACGTCTACGTCGCGCCGACGGAGCCGATGAAGCAGGGCGAGTTCATGCTGACCACCCGCTGGCGCAAGGGCGAACCGCAGCTCAGCGTGAGCACGTCGGGCGGTCGCCTCCGCCTCGACGCCCTGGTGCAGGCGGGTAGCGCTCTGGGCACCGCCACGGACAGGCTGCACACCGTCTACGCGGGCGACGGCTCGGCGGCCGCCTACGAGAAGGTCAGGGCCAAGGGCGCGCTCGTCGTCATCGAGCGCAGCGACGAGGTCTCGCCGCAGGAGCGCGCCGAGGCCGCGGCCTCGGCCGGCGCGAAGGCGCTGATCGTGGTCAACGACGGTGTCGGTGCCCTGAGGGAGTACGTCGGCGAGTCGGCCATTCCGGTCGCCACCGTGCACCGCGATGCGGGCAAGTCCCTTGTCTCGATGGCCAAGGCCGGCATCTTCGAGCTGACCGTGAAGCAGACCGAGTACACGCCGTTCGTCTACGACCTGACCCGGGAATACCCCGGCCAGGTGCCGGACCGGGCGCTGGTCTACAAGCCGACGAAGAGGGACCTCGCCCGGATCGACGCCCGCTACTACTCGGCCACGGGCGGCACGTCGGCGGAAGGTTACCGGTCCGACTTCACCCTCAGCCCGTCGTTCAACTTCCCCGAGCGCGAGTGGCACCCGGGCACCCGCACCGAATGGGTGACCCCGGGCCAGAACTGGAGAGAGTTCCACGCTCAGGGCGTCGACGGAGACCTGCCCTGGGTGATGGTGTCGGGCGACAACACGTACGCCAAGGGCAGCACCACCCGTCTGGACTGGTTCGCTCCGGCGACCCGGCCCGGCCAGAGCGAGTCCTTCGGCGTGTACAACTCCCGCTGGCAGAACTACATGACCTGGAACGTGCAGCCGTGGGCCTCCGCCAGCGACAACATGCGGCTGGGCGGCTTCCTGGACTGGGGTGAGACGCCGACCCACCTGCAGGTCTTCCAGGGCGACACGCTGATCCACGACAACCCGTACAGCACCGACATGCAGTGGGTGGAGGTCCCGGCGGGCAACCTGCCCTACCGCGCCGTCCTCGACGCGGAGCGGCCCGGTGACGTCTTCCGGCTGTCGACGCGCACCCACACCGAGTGGACGTTCATGTCCGACACCGTCGACTCGGACTTCTTCGAGCCGTTCTCGGTGCTGAACCTGGACTACAAGCTGGAGTCGGACCTGCACGGTGACGTGAAGGCCAATGCGACGCAGCGGATCGCGCTCAAGCCGGTGTCGATGGGCCTCGGCAGCGTGCCGGGCAAAGTCACCACGGTGAAGCTGGACGTCTCGTACGACGACGGTGCCACCTGGCAGAAGGTGACCCTGGCCAAGGGCGCCGACGGCTATTGGAAGGGCTCGTTCAGGACGGCGAAGAAGCCCGGCGGCTTCATCTCGGTCCGCGCGAGCGCCGGGACGGACCGCGGCTTCAGCGTCAAGAACGACATCATCCGGGCGTACGGCCTGCGATGAACCGCACTGTCGGGCCCCGGGGAGGCGACTCCCCGGGGCCCTTCCCGTCACACCTGCTCCCAGCAGGCACTATTCAGTCTCTGCCGTCATGGCGGATACTCTCCCCGCTGCGGCAAGTGGAAGAAGGTCGGTCGCCGATGCTGGACGCTCTGGGCCTCGGACCCGATGACGAGCGCGTCTACCGGGCGCTGGTCGGACGGCCGAACTCCACCGCGACGCTGCTGTCGGATCTGCTCGACGTACCGCGGGTCCATGTCGACAAGGCCTTGTCCCGCCTGGTCGAGTGGGGACTGGTGATCGGGTCGGCGGACGAGCAGTTCACCGCCGCGCCGCCGGCCATGGCGTTCGGCGCGCTCATCACTCAGCGCCGGGACGGGCTGCGGATGGCCGAGCAGGCACTGGTGACCCTCGCCGAGGAACACCGGGCGGCGATGACCGGGAACAGCATCAACGATCTGATCGAAGTCGTCACGGGCCGCGGCGCCATCCGTCATCGCTTCCTCCAGGTGCAGCAGGCGGCCCGCACGCAGGTCCGCAGCTTCATCACGGCACCGTTCCTCGCCGTCCCGCCCGACGAGAACACGGCCGAGCCCATGGCCATCGGCCGCGGTGTGCAGTTCCGGGCGGTACTGGACCGGGCCGTGCTGGCGGAGCCGGGCATCATCACCGACGCGATCGATTCACTGCGCAACGGCGTGCAACTGCGTGTCGCCGACCAACTGCCGATGAAACTCGTGCTGGCCGACGCCGACCTCGGCCTGGTCCCGCTCGCGGTCACACCGGCCGGAGAGCCCGGCGCCGTGCTGCTGCACCGCAGCGGCCTGTTGGACGCGTTGGACGCGCTGTTCGAGACGGTATGGCGCACCGCCCACCCGTTCGAGCTGTCGGGCACCGGCACCGGAGCTGAAACCACCGTGGAACTCGGCGCGGAAGGCCCGACCGACCTCGACCGAAGGATCCTCGCGCTCCTGCTGGCCGGCCTGACCGACCAGACGACCGCCGCACAGCTGGGCCTGTCACCGCGCACGCTGCACCGACGCCTGCGCCACCTCATGGACATGGCCGGAGTCCGTACCCGGATGCAGCTCGGCGCTCACGCCGTCCGACACGGCTGGGCAGAGCCACCGGTGCCGAGCCGGCAGGCGTCTTCTCCTGCGACGGCGACGGCGACAGCGACGGCGACGGAGTGGTGATCGGTGAAGACGGCCGACTCCTGGCGATCCGCCGCGCGGACAACGGCACTTGGGCACTTCTGGGCGGCGTTCTCGAGCCCGACGAGACTCCCGAGGCCGGCGTCGCCCGCGAGGCCCTGGATGGCTCCCGCGAGGTAGGGCCGCGCATTGCTGGTCCCATCCCGACCGCCTTCGACTCCGGCTGCACCTTCGCTCGATGCGTGTTGGTATGGAGCCGTGGGCCCGCCCCAAGCAGGCATGGTCATGCACGGTAGTCAGGTCTTGATCCGGTCACTCATCCGCGGAGGATACGCACATGACCTCCGACCCCGACCCGGTCGCGGAATCTGGGCAGGAATCGGTGGTCATCGCCAGCTTCGATGGACACCGGGACGCCGAACGCATGCTGGCATCGCTCGGGCGGGGTTTTCGCAGGAAGGCCCGCAAGGGCGGAACGACTGCTGTCGTCATCAGAGGCAACACCGACGGGTCACTGAAGCTGACCCAGTCTCGCGTGATGACAGCCAATGACCTGACTTACGCCCTGATGTCCGTCTCGCTCGCATGGACGGTCGGACTCATGGGACTCCGGTCGATGTTCAAAGGGGCCAAGGGCGAGGCCCACGCCGCGCACGTGCGTCAAGGACACCTGCGGGCGGATGCACACCAAGCCCACGAGATCCTCGCCGAAGCCGGCCCACACGCGGCAATCACGTTGGTCCGTTGCGAGGACCAGGACACGCGGCAAATGGTCGTCGCAGCCGCCGCCGACCGGGCAAGACGAAGCTGGGACGGCTCGCTCACAGATCTTCTCGCAGCCCTCGATACCGGAAGCACTCACGACTGGGTGCGCGCCGCCCTCGGCGAGCCCACCAGCACGAACCGCTAAGGCCTGTCCCGCAGTCATGATCTGGGTGAATGCGGGTGCGTCACCGGCCTGGCCTGGCGTGAGTACGAAGGCCAGTGCCTCCGGTGTGGGTGCCGGTCGGCCGAGTCATGGGCCGTCCCTGGGCCGTGCGAGGTTGCTCAGCGGTGACCGGCGGTGGCAGTCAGTAACAGACCGGCTACGGGTGAGGACGGGGAAGGGCCAGGTCACGGCCCCGGGACCGAACGGGTTTCCCCCGAGGGGTAGCCGTCAGGCAAGATGGGGTGTATCTGCCCACTCCCGATTTCAAGCGTCCGGACGGTTTCTCTTGGCTGAGTTCATTTACACCATGCGCAAGACGCGCAAGGCGCACGGCGACAAGGTGATTCTCGACGACGTCACCTTGAGCTTCCTGCCGGGTGCGAAGATCGGTGTGGTCGGTCCCAACGGTGCCGGTAAGTCCACCGTTCTCAAGATCATGGCGGGCCTTGAGCAGCCCTCCAACGGTGACGCGTTCCTGTCGCCCGGCTACAGCGTGGGCATGCTGCTCCAGGAGCCCCCGCTCGACGAGTCCAAGACGGTCCTGCAGAACGTCCAGGACGGTGCCGCCGAGATCATGGGCAAGCTGCACCGGTTCAACGAGGTCGCCGAGCTGATGGCGACCGACTACTCGGACGCGCTCATGGAGGAGATGGGCAAGCTCCAGGACGACCTGGACCACGCCAACGCGTGGGACCTGGACACCCAGCTCGAGCAGGCCATGGACGCCCTCGGCTGCCCGCCCGGCGACTGGCCGGTCACCAACCTCTCCGGTGGTGAGCGCCGCCGCGTCGCGCTGTGCAAGCTGCTGCTCGAGGCCCCTGACCTGCTGCTTCTCGACGAGCCCACCAACCACCTGGACGCCGAGTCCGTTCAGTGGCTGGAGCAGCACCTCGCGAAGTACCCCGGCACCGTCGTCGCCGTCACCCACGACCGGTACTTCCTCGACAACGTCGCCCAGTGGATCCTGGAGCTCGACCGCGGTCGCGCCATTCCGTACGAGGGCAACTACTCCACGTACCTCGACAACAAGGCCTCGCGTCTCAAGGTCGAGGGCCAGAAGGACGCCAAGCGCGCCAAGCGGCTCAAGGAAGAGCTGGAGTGGGTGCGGTCCAACGCCAAGGGGCGTCAGGCCAAGTCCAAGGCGCGTCTGTCGCGCTACGAGGAGATGGCCGCCGAGGCGGACAAGATGCGGAAGCTGGACTTCGAGGAGATCCAGATCCCGCCGGGCCCGCGCCTGGGCTCCATCGTCGTCGAGGTCAACAACCTCTCCAAGGCCTTCGGCGACAAGGTCCTGATCGACGACCTCAGCTTCACGCTGCCGCGCAACGGAATCGTCGGCGTCATCGGCCCCAACGGCGCCGGCAAGACCACGCTCTTCAAGATGATCCAGGGCCTCGAGACCCCGGACTCCGGCACGATCAAGGTCGGCGAGACCGTCAAGATCTCGTACGTCGACCAGAGCCGCGAGAACATCGACCCGAAGAAGTCGCTGTGGGCCGTCGTCTCCGACGAGCTGGACTACATCAACGTCGGCCAGGTCGAGATGCCGTCCCGCGCCTACGTCTCCGCCTTCGGATTCAAGGGTCCCGACCAGCAGAAGCCGGCCGGTGTCCTCTCCGGTGGTGAGCGCAACCGCCTCAACCTCGCGCTGACCCTCAAGCAGGGCGGCAACCTGCTGCTCCTCGACGAGCCCACCAACGACCTCGACGTGGAGACGCTGTCCTCGCTCGAGAACGCGCTGCTGGAGTTCCCGGGTGCGGCCGTGGTCGTCTCCCACGACCGCTGGTTCCTGGACCGGGTCGCGACCCACATCCTCGCGTACGAGGGTGACTCCAAGTGGTTCTGGTTCGAGGGCAACTTCGACTCGTACGAGAAGAACAAGGTCGAGCGGCTCGGTGCCGACGCCGCGCGCCCGCACCGCGCCACCTACAAGAAGCTGACCCGGGGCTGATCGATCTTGCGCCACATCTACCGCTGCCCGCTGCGCTGGGCGGACATGGACGCGTACGGCCACGTCAACAACGTGGTCTTCCTCCGCTACCTGGAGGAAGCCCGTATCGACTTCCTGTTCCGCCCGGAGAAGGACTTCAAGCAGGGGTCCGTGGTGGCGCGTCATGAGATCGACTACAAGCGGCAGTTGGTCCACCGGCACGCGCCGGTGGACATCGAGCTCTGGGTGACGCAGATCCGGGCGGCGTCCTTCACGATCAACTACGAGGTGAAGGACCCGGACCAGGTCTACGTCACGGCCTCGACGGTGATCGTGCCGTTCGACTTCGAGCAGCAGCGCCCGCGCCGGATCACGGCCGAGGAGCGCGACTTCCTGGAGTCGTTCCGGGACGACGAGGACGAGGCCGTCGCGGCATGACCGTCCTGCACCTCGCCGACGCGGGGGAGGCGGCCGATCTCGGCGCCTTCCTCGCCCGGCTCGTCCACTACGACCGCGCGGCCGCCGTGCGCCTCCAGGCGCACGGCACCACGCTCGCGGTCTTCGGCCGGCCGCCGTCGTTCGAGGTCCTCGCGATCCGTACGGCGCGCCTGGCCAAGCCGTACGAGAAGGGGCTCGACGTCACCCTCGACGTGACCGTCTCGGCCGGTGAACTCCTGGAGTCCGTCGAGGAGTCGGCGGCCACCGCCACCGTTCCGGAAGCCGTCACCGGGCCACCGTGGGCCGGCGTCCTGCCGCCCCGCGGCGGCTGGCGGCAGGAGCCGGGGCTGCCCGCCCCGGAAGCCGTAAAAGCGATGGTCACGGCCGCGGTGGCCGAATTCCGGTCCCGTACCGAAGAGTTGGCTCCCGAGCTGCGGACCCGTGCCGAACTCGACCGTGTCGGGCGGGAGATATGGTCCCGGCCGATCGGTGACACCGGACTTCCCGTGCGGGCCGCGCACGCCGCGCAGTCGCTGGGATTCCTGCGGCCCGTGCCGCCCGCGCCCGCAGCCGTAGCCGCGGGCGTCCCGGAGCAAGTCCCTTCGGGCGAGAGTCCCTTGGCGCTGTACTCGTCCGGGGCCTGGCTGCGCCTGCGCACGCCCTTCGGGTCGATCGCCGTCCGCAGGGCGGGACTCCTGGCCCTGGACGTCAGCGTCCACTGATCCCCGCGTAACCGTCCCCGCCCCGCCCCCGCCCTCGCGAGGGCGGTCAGTCGGGTCGGCGCCCGTCCGGCCATACGCCGATGTGGTCCGGCTCCAGTTCCAGGGCCACGCGGTCCCGCATGCCCAGCGCCTGGGTGTACTCGGCGGGGAGCTGGAGACGCCCGGCCCGGTCGAGCATCGCGTACTCGCGGGCCACGACCGCCTCCTGACCGGTCGCCGCGTCCACCTCCGTGCGACGCAGGACCTCGGTGGAGGTGCGGCCGTCGCGGATGGCGACCGTGCGGCGGACCTCGGAGGCGACGGTCTGATCGTGGGTGACGATCACGACGGTGGTGCCGAGGAGCTCGTTGGCGGTACGGAACGCGGCGAAGATCTGCTCGGCCGTGTGCGAGTCGAGCTCGCCGGTGGGCTCGTCGGCGAGCAGCACGGCAGGGGCGTTGGCGAGAGCGACGGCGATCGCCACGCGCTGCTGCTGACCGCCCGACATCTCGTGCGGACGCCGACCGCGACAGTCGGCGACGCCCAGCAACTCCAGCAGTTCCAGAGCCCGTTCGGACCGGGCGCGTCGGCGTGTGCGGCTGCCGGCCAACTGCATCGGCAGGACGACGTTCTGAGCTGCCGTCAGGTAGGGCAGGAGGTTGCGGGACGTCTGCTGCCAGACGAAGCCGACGACCTCCCGCTGGTAGCGCAGGCGCCTCTTCGCCCCCATCGTGAGCAGATCGCGGCCCGCGACCCGCGCCGCTCCCGCGGTGGGCGTGTCCAGGCCGGCCAGGATGTTCATCAGCGTCGACTTGCCGCTGCCCGACGCACCCACCAGTGCCATCAACTCGCCCTCCTGGACCAGCAGATCGAGGCCCTGGAGCGCCTGCACCTCCACACCGTCCGTGGAGAAGATCCGGACCAGACGGTCGCAGGTGATCAGGGCGTCGTGGCCGTAGGCGGGACGGTCCCGGCGGGCGGCGGCACGGTCGGCGAGGTCGGCGAAGGTGGGGCCGGCGGGGTTCGCGGCGCCGGTGGCCTCCGTGGGGTCGGCGGTGGTCATGGGCGACTCCTCGTGGCGCTGGTCGAGTGGGGTGCCCGGGGCGGTGGCCGAGTCCATCCGGTGCCCTGCCTCTCCCCGTCGGTTGTTGCCTGTGTCTCTCATCGGCTGTCCCCCGCCCGCAGCTCCCGGACCGATCCGCGTCTGCCCGTCCACCACGCCTGCGCCGCCGCGATGCCCGTCGCCAGAGCCAGGACGGTTGCCGACGGCAGGAGCAACGAGAGCGCGTCCGCGCGGAGCCGGGCGGTCCCCGCGGGCGCGCTGTGGGCGGAGAGGGCGATGGCCGTCAGGTCGATGCCGGGGGACAGGAGGCGGATCGCCGCCCAGCCCGTGAGCGCGCCGCCCGCCGCCGCGAGGAGGGCCTGGGGGAGGGACTCCAGAACCAGGAGGTGGCGCCCCTGGGC
Source organism: Streptomyces sp. NPDC002935 (assembly GCF_040611295.1). Taxonomy (NCBI): domain Bacteria; kingdom Bacillati; phylum Actinomycetota; class Actinomycetes; order Kitasatosporales; family Streptomycetaceae; genus Streptomyces; species Streptomyces sp. NPDC002935. The sequence goes on along the minus strand of NZ_JBEXNW010000004.1, from coordinate 45,976 downwards.
CCGGGTGAGACCCATCGTGCGCAGCCGGGCGAGGAGCGCGGCCCGTTCGGGGGCGGCGCGTACGAGGGTCAGCAGCAGGGCGAGCAGGGCGTACCCGGCGCCCGCCGCGACCGCCGCCGTGTAGATCCGCTCGGCGCCCGACTGCAGGGGCGAGTCCACGTACCGCGCCCGCTCCTCCGCCCGCAGCCGTACGTCCACGCCGGTGCCCGCCGCCTTGCGCAGCGCGCCCCCGTAGAGGTGGCCGCCGGTCACGAGCAGTGCGGTCGGGCGCGCGGCACGAGGGGCGAGACCGGCCCGGTCCACGACCAGGAAGTCCAGGTCGGACACGGCGGGCGTCGACTCCCGCACCACCGTGATCCGCACGGTCACCTCGCTGTTGTCCTCCATCAGTACGGAGACAGGGTCGGTGCCGTAGCGATCGGCGACGGCGGGGGAGGCGATGGCGGGGAGCACAACGGCGCCGGAGCCGGAACGGGGTGCCCGCAATTTCGCCTCCGGGAATCCGCCGAGGCCGACCTCCCGGGCCAGGCGTCCGTAGGCCCCCGGTTCCACGCCCACCACCGCCACCGTCTCTCCCGCCGTGCCCGACCCCATTCCGGTCCGGGCCCGGTAGGCCACGCTCACCGGCGTGACCTCGCGCACGCCCGGTGACCGGCGGACCCGGGCGGGGAGGGCGGCGGGCAGGGCGTGGGTCGCCTCGACGCGGGCGTCGGCGCCGGTGGCGAGGAGGGCCGCGTGGTCGCGGGCGTCCTGGACGCCCGCGAGGACCGAGCCGCCGAAGGCCGCCGTGGTGAGTGCGGTGAGGAGCGCCAGCAGCGGCAGCACCGTGGAGGCGGACGTGCGGCCCGCGCGGGCCAGCGAGAGATGCGCGACCGCTCCGCGCAGCCGCCCCGCGGGGCGGGACAGGCGCCGCAGCGGCAACGGGTAGAGCCGCACCAGGACCAGCGCCGCGATGACACCCACCAGCACCGGTGCCAGGGCGACCAGTTGGTCCCCGGAGGCTCCGGCGGAGTCCGTGGCGCCGGTTCCCCTGCGCCGCAGGGCTTCCACCGCCCCCGCCGCCAGCACCAGCACGGTGAGTTCCGCGACCGTGCGGCGCCGTGAGGGACGTACGGACGTGATGTCCTCGCGCGCCCCGTGGACGTGCAGCGCGCGGTGGGCGAGCGCGGCGCGTACCGGCAGGGCGGCGCAGGCCAGGACCGTCACCGCGACCGCGGCGGCCACCGCGTAGCCGGTACGGCCGTGCGGGACGGCGAGCAGGGCGCCGGTGAGGCCCAGGGCGCCCGCCGGGACGGCGACGACCGCCGTCTCGGCGAGCAGCCGTCCGAAGACGCCACGCGGCGAACCGCCACGGGCGCGCAGCAGGACGAGTTCGGCGCGGCGGCGCTCCGCGGCGAGACCGCTCGCCATGAGGAGCACGACGGCGGCGACCGTTCCCGTGCCGGACGCGGCCACGGCCACCAACGGGGCGACGCCGGAGCGCAGTTCGGTGAAGGACTTCAGGACGTCGTCCAGGTCCGTGGTCGCGTCGGCCAGCGGGTCCACGCGTTCCCGGATCCGCCCCAGGCCGGGGCCCGACTCCAGCGCGGCGATCGCGGAGGTCAGCCGGGGCACGTCGTGGGCGGCCGGAGCGGAGATGTCGGGGGCCAACTGCCAGTAGCGCTCGGGCCGTGCGGACGTGCCGAGCATGACGGGTGCCGCGTCCGGCGGCAGCAGCAGGGCGCCGAGCCAGTACTTGTCCGCGTCGCCCCCCTGGTCGGGGAGCTGGATGAGGGACGGCTCGCGCACCACCGGCTGGGCCGTCCAGTAGGCGCCGCCGGGCTCGCGCGGGTCGACGACGCCGGTGATCCGAACCGCCAGCGGCGCGCGCTCCACAGCGGACACGTGGATCACCGAACCCGCCTTGATGCGCAGGGTCCTGGCCGTCTCGGCGGTGACGGCCGCCTCCACCTCGGGTGTCGACGCGGTCACCGTGCCCGTCGAGCGCGGAAGGCGCCCGGACCTCAGCCGGGAGTGATCGCCGAGGCCGTTCTGCGCGACGAGCGCGATATGGGTGGGCACCCCGGTCGGCCGGGGCAGCCAGGGGTCCGGCGCGGCCGCGGGGTCGGTGGTGCGCACCCCGTACGAGGACTGCCCGGCGTCGACGGACAGGGGCTTGTCGACCGCGGCCAGCACATCGGCGTACCCCTTGCGCAGGGTGGCCGCGCTCAGGGCCTTCTCCCGTTCCTCCTGCGGGAGTTCGACACCGGGCTGCGGGGTGAACACCTGGAGGGTGGTCCGCCGGGCCGAGGCGTCGTCGAGGACCCGGCGCAGCCCCGCGTCCTCGTACCGGTCGAGCGCGCGCGGGAAGAGGGCGGCCAGACAGGCGGTCAGCGCGACGAGCAGGGCCAGGGCGAGGGCCGCCCCGGGCGCGGCGCGCAGCCGGGTGCGCACCCAAGGGGCCTCGACGGTCGTCCGGCCCCCGTGGGGCGTCCTTCCCTTGCCGGTTCCGGTCATGTCACTCGCCTCCCAGCCGGCGCAGCGAACCTGCCGTGTCCGGGCGGCGCAGCGCCAGGAACGCCGTGATGGCCAGCGGCGTCACGGCCACGGCCGCCAGCAGCACGGCGACGTGCGCGAGCGGGAGCCGGACCAGGACCCCGGGGACCGGCCGGCCGGCCTCCGACGTCAGGACGATCAGCGGGACGACCGCCCTGGTCAGCACCGTGCCGAGAGCGACTCCCACCACCAGTGCCAGGAACACCAGGACGCCCTGCTCGGCGGCGATCAGCCGGGCCAGCTGGCGGCGCGGCGCGCCCAGGGCCCTGAGCACCGCGAACTCGGCGCCGCGTTCGCGCAGCGATCCGGCCGTGCTCACCGCGAAACCGACCGCGGCCAGGGCCGCCGCCACCACGGCCGCCGCGGCGAACGCGGCCTGAGGGCCGGCCCCGAACGGGTCGTCGCGCAGCCGGTCGGCGAGCTCGTCGCGCACGACGACCTGCGAGGGATCGATGCCGGGCAGCTCGCGCAGAGCCGCCGCCACCCGCGCCGCGTCGCCGGACGCGGTGTGCAGCCACCACTCGGTGGGCGCGACGCTCAGCCCCTGGCGCGCCTGCAACACCCGGTTCACGGACCGGAGATCGACGAGCAGCGCCCCGCCCCCGTCGTCGCCGTCCGAGGTCGTCGGCAGCGCCCGTACGGTGTCCACGATCCGCACCGGGACCGTCCCGCCGGCGAACGGCACGTCCAGCCGCTGCCCCGGCCGCGCGCCCGACGACTCCAGGAAACGGTCCGTCGCGATGGCGGTGATCCCTGGAACCGGAGGCTGGACGACCCGCAGACGGACCGTCAGCGAGGTGATCTGCCAGGCGAATTCGTTCGGGACGTAGCCGGTGCCGTAGCGGACCGAGAGGGACCGGTCCGAGGACGTCGTCGTCCGCGGGGGTGTGGGGCGGGTGGACGCGTCCGGCGACGCCGACGTGCTGTTGGTCCGCGAGGTGGTGTCCCAGTCGGTCGGCAGCGGGAGTCGCCGCCGCGCCCCGCCCGCGTCGGTCGCGCTCAACTCCTCGACGTCGACCCGGTGTTGCTGGGCCTTGTCGATGGGCTGGGTCATGTCCAGCTGGAGTCCGGTGAACGTCAGCGGGCCCGAGGGGAGGTCCAGCGACAGGGGGTGCGGCCTTCCGTCGCCGGGCAGTTCACCGATCCGCACGGTGTACGGCGTTCCGAAGCCGTCCTCCAACGTGACCGACACGTCCGCGGTCGCCCCCTCCCCGGTGCTGCGCATCCGCAGCGTCATGCCGAGCCGTGTCGCGCCCTTCGGGATCGCGGTGCCCTTGGTCGCGCCCTTCGGGGCGAGCCCCGCCAGCAGGGGTTTCACCGGTCGGCCGGCCAGATCGCCGCGCAGCAGCACCCCGTCCGCCGCGTGCGTGGTGTCCAGCGCGAGGACCGTCGCCGTACGGCTGCCCGACAGCGGCAGGGTCGTGCGGGCGGCGGGCGCCGCCGAGCGGACGTCCGGGAGCGCCGTGTAGGTGCCGGCCTGGCCCGGACCGGCGTCGTCGCCCGCGAGGACGCGCACGGACGTACCGGCCCGGAAGTCCGCCTGATCGTCCTGCGAGCGGTCCCAGGAGGCGCCCTGGCCGATGGCGAGCATGCCCGTGGCCACCGCGAGGACCAGGAGCAGGACCGGTCCGGCGCCACGCGTCGGGCGGCGGCCGATCTGCCAGCCCGCGAGGGCGGCGGGCAGCCCCCGGCCGCTCGCCGCCCGGTGCTCGGCGAGCCGGGCCACGGGAGGCAGCAGCCGCAGGGTGAGCACGGTTCCGGCGAGCAGCGCGAGGGAGGGCGCCGAGACCAGCAGCGGATCGATGCCGAGGGTGCCCCGGCCGCCCGCGTCGGAACCGGGCGTCGGGGAGGAGGAGCCGGTGAGGGCGCCCGAGGTCTGCCGGTCCAGTTGCCAGTAGGCGACCCCGGCGATCACCAGCAGGCCGACGTCCGCGCCCGCGCGCACCGGACCCGGCAGCGAACGCGCCCGCCCCGCCGGCCCGTCCCCGGCGGTGAGCGCCGGGACCGTCACGGCCAGCGCGCACCCCAGCGCCACCCCCGCCGCGACCAGCCACACCCCGCCGCGCCCCGCGGCGAGGTCGAGGTGCAGCCCGATCCGCCCCGGTGCGCCCAGTCCCGCGAGCAGCCGGGTCAGCGGCCCGGCGGCGGGCGGCGCGCAGAGGGCCGCGGGCACGGCCAGCAGCAGTGCCTCCAGCGCGGCGAGCCCGGCGATCCGGCCGCGTGAGGCTCCCCGCGCCCGCAGCACCTGTGTCTCGCCCGCCCGTTCGGCGCTCAGCAGCCGGGCGACCAGCAGCAGCGCGTAACCGGCGAGCAGCGCCAGTTGCAGGGCGACGATCAGCAGCGTCGAGCGCGACACCAGCAACGAGCGGTCGACGCTGTCGAGGACTTCGGGCAGCGAGGTCGTGACGGCCGTCGCCCCGCTGAGGGCGTGGTTCTTGCGCAGCCCCGACTGGCCCGCGCGGGCCGCGTCCCGCAGGGCGCCGATCCCGCCGGGCGTCAGGGTCGAGAAGTCGGCCGACGCGAGCCACGCGGACTCCCCGGCGCTCACCCGGCCGCCGGTGAGGGTGCCGGGATCGGCGAGCAGGGGGCCGTACGTCGTGAAGTCGACCTTCTTGATGCCGCGTCCGCCCAGTTCGTCGAGCCGCCAGTAGGCCGCGCCTGCCCGGGCGGGCCGGTACAGGCCGGTGATCCGCACGCGCACCTTCGGGCCGCCGAGCCGGTCCACGAGGGTGAGCCGCGCTCCCGGCCGCAGCCCGAGCCGGTCGGCGGCCCGCGCGGGCAGGGCGACATCGATGACGGAGGTGGCGGAGGTGGCGGAGGCGCCGGACCCGGCGGGCAGCCGTCCCGCGGTGACCCTGACCTGGGTGCGGTCGAGGGCGGCGAAGCGGGTGAGGTCCGGGTCCCCGGCCCGTGCGGCGGGCTCCTGGAGGGAACGGGGGAGCGCGTACGGGCCCGAGCGCACCAGCGTGCGCACGGTGACCGGGAACCCGTCGAAGGTGCGCCCGGCCCCCTCGCGTACGGCCCTGGCGGCGGCGGCCCGCCCGCCCGAGGCGACGTCGGCGCGGACGAGCAGCGAGGTGGCGTCGGCGTTGGCGGGGTCCTGGAGCGCGTGGCGCAGTGAGGCGTCGCCGATCGCGCCCGAGTACGCGGTGAGCGTCGCGAGAACCGCCGTGGTCAGCAGGACGGTGAGCAGCGCGGCGGCCGGCAGCAGACGGTGTGCCCGCGCGCGCAGTAGGACGAACCCCGTCACCCGGCCCCCCGCCGTTGTCCCGGATCTCGGACTTTCGCGTGATGCTTCCAGAGGGGAGGGCCCGGGTGTAAGCGCTTGTAGAGCGGCCTTGACCGGATTGTGACCGGAATCCGACGCCGCGCGACCGGAATGCGCGCGTCAGTGACCGGTGGTCAGCTCGCTGTGTTCACCATCGAAGCGGCCGCGTACGTCAGGTAGTTCCACAGCGTGTGCTCGTGCTCCTCGGAGAGGCCGAGCTCGTCGACGGCGACGCGCATGTGCGTGAGCCAGGCGTCGTGCGCGGCCTGGTCCACCTTGAAGGGGGCGTGCCGCATCCGCAGCCGGGGGTGGCCGCGGTTCTCGCTGTACGTCGTCGGGCCGCCCCAGTACTGGATCAGGAACAGCGTGAGGCGCTCCTCGGCCGGACCCAGATCCTCCTCGGGATACATGGGCTTCAGCAGCGGATCGCCGGCGACACCCTCGTAGAAACGGTGCACGAGGCGCCGGAAGGTCTCCTCGCCGCCGACCTGCTCGTAGAAGGTCTGCTCCTGAAGCGTGCCGCGCCGAATCTCTTTCACGCCCCCATGCTCTCAGACGGGGTGACCGAGGACTCAAGGCTTAGGACTACGCACCAGACGGTGGACGGACCGCTCCGTCCACGCACCACACGGTGGACGGACCCGCTCCGTCCACGCACCGCGCCGTGGACGGATCCGCTCCGGATCGGCCGGGTCCGGCGCTCGCCTCGTGGCCCGTCCGGCAGCACAGTGGAGGTATGGGTGCGCACGCTCTCGACACCGGCACCGACCCGGAGGACCTCGCCGACCTGGCGCGGGCGTCCCTGGTGCGCGAGATCGACCGGAGCGGGGCCTGGGAGAGCGACCCGGTCTGGCGGGAGGCCTTCGAGGCCGTCCCGCGCCACCTCTTCGTGCCCTCCTACTACATCGGCGTCAGCGGCGGCTTCGAGCGCGTGTGGGGCGAGGACCCGGACCCGCGGGCCAGGGACCGCTGGCTGCGCGGCGCGTACGCGGACGCCCCGCTGGCGACCCGGGTGCGGGACGGGGAGCTGGTCTCCTCCAGCAGCCAGCCGTCGCTGATGGCGAAGATGCTGACCGAGCTGGCGGTACGGGACGGGGACGCCGTCCTGGAGATCGGCGCCGGCACCGGCTACAACGCGGCCCTGCTCGCCCACCGCCTGGGCGACGACCTGGTGACCACGATCGACCTCGACGTGGAGATCACCGAGGCCGCGCGACAGCATCTGGCCATCGCCGGGTACCGGCCGACCGTCGTCACCGGCGACGGCGCCCGCGGGGTCCCCGAGCGCGCTCCCTTCGACCGGATCATCGCCACCTGCACGCTGGCCACGATCCCGCGCCCGTGGCTGCCCCAGTGCAGCCCCGGTGCCCGCATCCTCGCGCCGCTGGCCACCGGCCTGATCGCGCTGCGCGTGCGCGACGCCGGGCATGCCGAGGGGCGCTTCCTGCACACGCCCGCCTTCTTCGTGCCGCTGCGCGGCGCCACCCGGCCCGGGCCGGAGCCGGAGCCGGCCCGGCTCGGCGGGCTGCCGCGCCGGGCCCGCGGCCACGACCTGTTCCGGTTCCTGCTGACCCTGACGGCGGGCAGCCTGGACCCGCACGACGCGTACGCGCTGTGGGAGCGCGAGGGGCAGCCGACACGCGAGCGGTACGGGATCACGGTCGACGAAGGGCGCGCCTGGGCCTGGCTGGACGACCCGGAGGGGCCGTACGCCTGGCCACTGCCGTGAGCCCGCCCGCGCGGCCGGGAGCGGCCCCCGGCGGTGGGAGCCGCCCGGAGCCGCTGAAGCCTGCTCGGCCGGGCGGGGTGGTGACCAGCGCGCCCGGGACCGTGCTCAGCCCCGGCGGATCGTGATCGTCGTCCAGGCGCCGACGTGCACCCGGTCCCCGTCCTGCAGCGGTACCGGAACGAACGGCTGGATGGGCTCCTCGCCGCCGTTGACCGTGGTCCCGTTCGTCGAGTTCTGGTCGACGACCGCCCAGGTGCCGTCCGGCTGCTGGACCAGGACCGCGTGCTGGTGCGAGACGCCCGGGTCCTCCGGGGGCACCGACAGGTCGATGTCCGGGGTGTCGCCGGTGGAGTGCCGGCGACGGCCGATGGTGATCTGGTTGCCGATGAGCTGCCGCTGCTGCTCCGGCGAGTACGCGGGAAGGTTCAGGCCCGCGGCCTCGGGCCCGGAGCGCTGCATCATCGCCATGAAGTACTCACGGTCGGGTCCGATGGTCGCGCTCCAGGACAGCGGCTGCTGCTGCTGTTGCTGCTGGTAGCCGGGGCCGGGCGGGGCCTGGGTGACACCGGGCTGCGGGTAGCCGTAGCCGCCCTGACCCGGGCCGTTCGGGCCGCCCTGACCGCCCGGGCCGCCGGGCGAACCAGGCGACGGCGGGGGGATCACCCAGTCGTCGTCAGCGCCGCCGAAGGCCGCGCCGCCGGACTGCGGTCCGCCCTGCTGCGGCGGTCCGCCCTGCGTGAAGGGCGACGCGGGCTGCTGGGTGTAGGCCTGCTGCGGGGCACCGGGGCCGCCGGGCGTGGGCCCGGGCGGCGGCGGAACCGGACGCGACGGGTCGCCGCCGAAGCCCGAGGGGCCGCCGTAGGGCTGGGCCGAGGGGCCCGGCGGGATCGGTTCCGCGGGCCGGTTCATCTGCGAGGGCCGCGAACTCTGGTACTCGAACGGGTCGTGCCCGGGGCCACCGGCACCCGGACCGCCCTGCTGTCCCGGTCCCTGCTGCTGGAACCGCAGCGCGGGATTCTGGCCACCGGGACCACCGGCACCGCCGGGACCACCAGGACCGCCGTACGGCGCCTGCCCGCCGGGACCGCCCTGCGCGGACGCGGGCGGACGCGGGGCCGCCGGGGTGTACGACGTCGCCGTGTTGGTCAGGAAGTTCCACCGGCACTCCTCGCAGAACGGCGCCGCCCCCTCACGGGGCGTACGGCACTGCGGGCAGAGCTCCGGCTCGGAGTCCGGGACGGCGGACAGGTGCGACCGGCCGCCGGGGCCGGGCGGCGGCGAACCGGGCGGCGGATAGGCGTAACCGGCGCCGGGTGGCGGCGGGGGAGGGAGCGGGGGCACGGCACCGGCCATACGGTGACCGCAGACCTCGCACCAGTCGTCGGAACCCGACTGGTGTCCGTTCGGGCAGGTCGGCATGTCGGCGCTTCCCCCTTTCCTTTTCCGGCCGTTGTGACCGGGTTTCTCCGGCTCCCCACGGGAACCGGGCTCGCTACTTCTTTACACGAACAGTCTTTGTGGACCGTGTCTCGAGGGTCATCTCGTCAGCTTCTGCGACCCTTGCTTTCAATCGCACAGTACCTGCCGCGGCGTCGACCACGTCCACCACCTTCGCGAGCAGTTTCGCGGTATCGGCGTTTCCGGAGGCTCCGGCGAGCTGAACGGCCCGTCCCAGCTTGGCTGTTGCTCCGTCCACATCTCCCGCTTTACGAAGATCCAGCCCCTGTTGGATGACTTGTGCCAGTTCGGCCTGACCCGTGTAGTGCGCGACCTGCGGGTTGATGGACGTCGAGGCGACCATGTCGTCGGTCCACACGGCCCGTACGAGCCCCTGCGCGCCGAGGTTCTGCACACTGCCGTCGCCCTGCGGGATCACCAGCGAGACCCGGGCGGCGAGCATCTCCTGGCCGAGGCCTGCCGTCGGGACCTGGACGCACACGTGGTAATCGCGGGACTCGTCGCCCCAGGAGCCGGTCGGGTAGTCGCCCGCGCGGGGGCCGGCCTCGGTGCGACGGTCGGTCAACTCCTCCACCGTGGGCGCCACTTGCTTGACGAACTTGATCTCGGTGCCGACCGGCGTCCACAGCCGCAGGGCCACGTCGGCGACCTCCTTGCCCATGGCCGTCTCCATCATCTGCGTGAAGTCGGCGGCGAGGGCCGCCGGGTCGGCGACGATGTCGGCGGTGCCGAGCAGCGCCGAGGCGATCCCGGTGACCTCCTTGACCTCCCAGTCGGTGCCGACTCCACGCGCGTCACACGTGAAGCGTCCGGCACAGGAGTCCAGCGCGGCCTTCAGGTCCTCGGGCGACTCGTGCTCGTTGCGGCCGTCGGTGAGCACGATGCCGTGCCGGATCGACACCTCCGCCGAGGACAGCAGCCGGTCGGCGAGCCGCAGCCAGGTGCCGATCGCCGTACCCCCGCCCGCGCTGAGTTTGCGCAGCGCCTGTTTGGCCTGGTCGCGGGTGGCCGTGTCGGCCACCGCGAGCCGTCCGTTGCCCGGATAGACCTCTTTGGCGACGTGCGTGCCGCCGATCACCGCGAAGTGGACCCCGTCGCGCAGGGTGTCGATCGCGGCGGCCGTCGCGTCGCGGGCGTTGCGCATCTTGGTCGGCGGGTAGTCCATCGAGCCCGAACAGTCGACCATGATCGCCACGGCGGCGTCCGGGCCCTGCCCCGCCGTGTACAGGTGCGGCGCGGCGACCGCGCTTCCGACGGTGCCGCCGCCGGTCGCGCTCACCGTGACGATCGCGTTGACCTCGCGACCGCCCTCCGGCAGGTACGCGTTCTGGTACACGTCGACCGAGAACTGCGGCACGTTCGACTTCGAGAAATTGGCCATGCTTTCTCTGTCCCCCTCGGGCCTCCGGCTCTGGCGGAGGTGATGACTGTGTGCGGACCGGTCCCCTCCGGTCCGCGGCCGTCCCCGTTCGTTCACGGCCTCAGGCCGATCCTGCCCCCTGGGAGGGGGCGGGGAACGGCAAGACGGCCACTGTTACGTTGTCGTGGCCCCCGCCGTCCAGGGCGTGACCGACCAGAACCTGGGCGCTGTGCAGCGGCCTCTCGGCGGCGTCGAGGGGGACGGCCTCGGCCATGTCCTCCGCCGCCTCCGCGTAGTTCCACAGCCCGTCGGTGCACACGACGACCACACCCGGCCGGTCCGGCTTGAACGAGACGGTGTGCGGCTCCAGTTCGTAGGCGTCGGCGCCGAGCCAGCCGGTGATCGCGTGGGCCCGCTCGTCGGCGTACGCCTCCGCCTCGTTCATCAGGCCCGCGGCGACCATCTGCGCGGCCCACGAGTCGTCCTCGGTGAGCCGGGCCGGCAGCGAGGAGCGGTCGACGGGCACCCAGTAGACGCGGCTGTCGCCGACCCAGCCGACGATCAGCAGGGCGGGAGTGACGACGGCGCCGACGATGGTGCAGGCGGGCGCGTTCACGTGCGGCGCGTGGTCGCCCTGGGCGGTGGACGGGTCGGCCAGCGCGTTGACGGCCTCCGCGGCCGCGACGATCGCCTCGTGCATGGCCTGCTGCGGGTGCGTGCCCAGCGGAAGAGCCGCCAGGAGCGACTCGTTCGCCGCACGGGACGCGGCGAGCGAGGCCTCGTCCGGGCGGGTCGCGGAGGAGACCCCGTCGCAGACGATCGCGACGACCGCGGGGGAACCGTCGGGCAGCGCGGTCGAGGAGATCGCGAACGCGTCCTCGTTGCGGTGGTGGCGCAGACCGCGGTCGCTGACCGCGGCGACCGCGTCCAACTCCTGTTCCATGTGGTCCCGTTCCCGTGGCTGCGCATGCCCGCAGTTCTCGCAGTAGCCGTCGGTGTCGACATGCCCCTCACGGCAGGCCACACACAGCTTGGCACCCGCGGGGGGCGCCGGGAGGTCGGCGGTCCGGGGATCGGCGGGGATCTCGGGGTCAGGTCCCCCGGCCGGACGGCCCTCCGCGGTCCGGGCCCCGTCGGCCGGCGGGGCGAGCGGGTACTCGTCGGGCTCCGAGGGCCGGTCGAACCGCACGCCCGTCGGCTGCCCGGCGGGCCGCTTGGGAACGGACGGCCGGACGCCCGCCGGATCCCCGTGCGGGTGCTCCGGACGCGGGAGTTCGGAACCACTCGGATCCCCGTGCGGGTGCTGCGGATGCGGGAGTTCGGAACCACCCGAATCGGTGCCCCGTATGTCGGTGGCGCGGTGCACCGGCGCGGGTACGTCGGAGCTGTCGACCTCCGGCGCGAGGGGCCAGTCCACGGACGGGGCCGCCGGCGGGGGAGACGCCGACGTGCCGTTCATGGCGATCGTGGGATGGTCCTGCGGCGGTGCGGGCACCGCCGACAGGTCGTAGCCGCACGCACCGCAGAAACGGTCGGCCGCCTCCAGCGGCTCCTCGCAACTGGGGCACCGCGAAACGGCCGTCGGCTGGGGCATCTGGGACATCAATCACACCCACGTCCGGGGGCGGAAACGGTTGGCACGTTCCACCAGGTCGATCCTCTCCTCGCCGCCCCGCGCGAGCCGGGCCAGCGTCCGGTACGAACGTTCGAGGCCGAAACGGAGGCCGCGTTCGTCCAAATCGCTGCCGAGCAGCGCAGGTCCGCCTCCGGAAGCCGGAGCGGAACCCTGGCTACCGGAGAGTACCCAGTCCAGCGCGCAGCCGAGGACCTCCGTCGACAACTGCTCGCGCCGCACCGCGTCCAGACCGAATCCGTCGAGGGCCTCGACCTGCCCGGCGGCTGCCGTCAGATCGCCCAGGAACGGCGCCGCCGCGGCCTCCGCGGCCGACCGCTGCCGCAGCCGCGCCCGCACGGCCGCGACCCGCGCCGCCGTGTAGTGGATCGACGACTCCGGTACGGATTCCAGGGTGCGTACGGCACCACGGCGGTCGCCCGCCGCGAGCTGCACCCGGGCCAGGCCGAACGCCGCGCTCACATAGCTGGGGTCGGTCGTCCACACCAGGCGGTAGTACTCGGCCGCGTTGTCCAGCTGGCCGAGCACCTCCGCGCACAGGCCGAGGGCCAGCTTGGGCGCGGGCTCGCCGGGGAAGGCGTCGTAGATCGCATCGAAGGACAGCGCCGCGACCTCGTTCTCCCCGGTCGCCAGCGCTGTGACACCGCGGTACCAGACCACCCGCCAGTCGTCCGGGTGATCCGTCTCCAGCGCCTCGACGGCCCTGCCCGCGCCGACCAGTTCGCCCATCTCCAGACGGGCCCGCAGCTCACGCAGCCGCAGTTCCGGTGAACCGGCCGGGGCGGCGCGCAGCGCGGCGATCAGCTCCGCGGGCGCGGACGCGATGAGTCCCGCGAGGAAACCGGCGTTCGGGTCGCCCGGGTCCACCCGCGGGACGGGCAGCGCGAGCGCGGTGGCCGCCGCCTGGACGGGCTTGACCAGGGCGGTGGAGGCCGGCGCGAGCGGCGGCCGGGTGCCGTTCGTCCCGGCGGGCAGCCGGGGCGCGCCCTTCTTCCCCCGTACGGGGACCACGCGGCCCCCCAGCCGCGACACGTCCTGCGTCGCCTCGCCGAACAACTCCGTGTCCGTGACCTTGGTCTCCGGTCCGAACAGGGTCGACAGAGACGGCCGCGCACGCCCCGTCTGGAGCGAGACCACCTCGCGCAGCACGCCGGTCAGCTGCTCCGACATCTCCTGCGCGGAGGCGAAACGGCGGGCCGGGTCCGGGTCGGTGGCCCGGACGAGGAGCCGGTAGAAGGACTCGTACTGGCGGAAGACCTCGATGTTGTCGGGGTCGGGCAGGGAGTCCACGAAGACGTTCGTGTAGCCCTGGAAGTCGAAGGCGAGGACGGCGAGCGTACGGGCGACGGTGTAGAGGTCGGAGGCGACCGAGGGACCCGCCTCGGCCACCTCGGGGGCCTGGTAGCCCACCGTGCCGTAGATGGCCGACTCGTCGTCGTCCATCCTGCGGACCGCGCCCATGTCGATCAGCTTGAGCTGGTCCTCGGTCTGGATCGCGTTGTCGACCTTGAAGTCGCAGTACAGCAGATTGCGGCTGTGCAGATGGCCGAGGGCCTCCAGGGCCTCGATGCCGTAGGCGCAGGCCTGCTCCACCGGCAGCGGGTCGCGCTTGCCGTCCGCCGTACGGCGCCCGTTGGCGATCTCCTTCAGCGACTTGCCGCCGACGTACTCCATGACGATGTACCCGTCCAGCGAACCCGTCCGCTGGTCGAGGTGCTCGACGAAGTTGTAGATCCGCACGATGTTGGCGTGCTCGATCTCCGCGAGGAAGCGCCGCTCGGAGATCGCGGCCGCCATCGCGTCCTGGTCGCCGGTGTCGAGCAGGCCCTTGAGGACCACCCAGCGGTCGGACACCGCGCGGTCGACGGCGAGATAGACCCAGCCGAGCCCGCCGTGCGCCAGACAGCCCACCACCTCGTACTGGCCGTGCACGATGTCACCGGTGTGCAGCTTCGGCACGAACGAGTACGGGTGGCCGCACTTCGTGCAGAACCCCTCGGTGCGACCGGGCCGGTCACCGCGCGAACGTCCCACCGGCGCACCGCAGTCGGAGCGCGAACAGAACCGTTTGCGCTCGGGCACCTCCGGGTTCTCCAGGACCATCACGCGCGGGTCGGGCCGCGGCACGTCCGGAACCTCGACGAGCCCGGCACCGAGCCGGCCCCGGCCGGAGGAGGCCGCCGTCGAACCCGAGCTGCGCACCGACACCGAACGGCCCGTCGAACTGCCCGACAGCGACCGCGACAGCCGGCCGGAGACCGAGCGCCGCGACTGCGAGGAGCGCGACGACGTACGCGCGCTGGCACGTGAACCGCTGCGCGCACTGCTGCTGTTGGAGCCGCGCGAACCCCGGCCGCCGCCCGTCGGGCCGGTCGGGGGAGAACTCACCATGCCTTCCCCGGGTTCCCGGCCGCCCCCGAGGGGAGACCCCGACGCCGGCACGACCGGGGCGAGCCCGCACGTGTCGCAGTACAGCTCGCCGCCGCCCATGTCCTCGTACGACCCCTCGCAATCGGGCCGCTGGCACTTCCGCTGTTCGCTCACAGCCTGCTCACTCACACCGCATCCCCTTCAACGCTCACGCGTCGGGCCCCCTCCGGTCCGCACGGTCATGAGGCCCGCCCTGCTCGGGCACCCGCGGGCTCAGCAGCTCGGCGGCCGCCCGCTGGTAGCGCAGCACCGCCTCCTCCGCCACCCGCAGATCGCAGGGAGCGCTCCACAGCATGCGCCGGGCCGCGTCGTAGCGCTCCACCAGGAACGGGTCCTCGGCGAGGCCGTGCCGGGCGACCTTCGCCTTGTACGCGTCGAGACGGCCGCGCAGCTCCGCACGGACCGCCAGCGGCTGGGTGACCGCCGACAACGACTCGCGGGCGCGCAGGAGTTCGTCCTCCGCCTTCTCCTCCAGCGCCTCCAGCAGCGGGGAGAGGCGGTGCCACTGCGCGTGCCTGCGGTACTCCGCGGCCGTCGCCAGCTGCTCCTGCAACGCCGTCGGCGGACCGCTGACGGCCGGCACCTCGGACGCGGCGATCTTCGCGAGCACCTCACCGCGGGCACTCCTCGCCTCGGCGAGCGTGCGGTCCGCGCGGCTGAGCACGTCCCGCAGCCTCACCAGCCGCGCCTCCGCGTCCTGCCGCACGGTGAGCACCGCGTCGATCTCCCGGCGCACCTCCTCCAGGGCGCGCGCCTCACGGTCGTACGTCGTCGTGTCCGGGCGACCGCCGCCCGGGGCCGAACTCCCCTGCGCGGGAACCCAGAAGGCCAGCGGGTCGGAGACGACCCGCTCGCGCAGGGTGGTCAGGGTCCGGGTGATCCGCTCCAGGTCGTCGCCCGAGGGATGCTCGCCGGGGCGCACGCCCACGGAGTGCGCGAGCGTGCGGGTGCGCTGGAGCTCCGCGGCCAGTAAATCGATCCGGGCGGGCAGCGCGGACCACACGGCGTCCGCGGTCACGACCATGTCGAGCGAGGACGCGTACAGCTCGTTCATCCGGTCCACCAGCGCGGCCAGCGAGAACTGCTCGCTGAGCTTTCCGGTGCCGGCCAGCGTCGGCGCGTTCGCGGTGGCCGTGGTGGAACCGGCGACCGTGATGCCGGCACCGCGCAGCAGCTCCGTCAGCTCGACCAGGTCCTCACGGCTGGACCAGCGTCTGCGCGAACGGATCTCGCGCGCGGAGTGCAGCGCGTCCGTGTACGCGTCGAAGTACGCCCACAGCAAGGTGATCGACGCCTCGGCGGACGTCCAGCGCTCCTTGGTCGTGCCGGTGAGTTCGGCGCCTTCCAGGAGTCTGCGGCCCGCGTGGTCCTGCAGGGCGAGGAGCGAGGTCTCGATGGCCTCGTGCTCCGCGCCGAGGCGCGCCAGCGCACGGTCCGCCTCGTCCCGGTCCATCACCGGCCCGGGGGGTCCCGTGACGCCCATCGATCACCTCTCGTTCTCGTGCGTTCCCTGTGCGCTCGGTGTGTGCGCCCGGGCAACTCTCCAGTGGTATCAGGTCGATGACTTGTACTGGGCGGTGGGCGGGTTCTCCGAGGGGGAGTCCGGTCCGAGGGTCGGAGCGAGCCACTTGTCGTACGACTCCCGCCAGCCGTCCTGGCGGTAGTCCGCGAGGATCCGGTTGACCCGGCGTACCAGATCGTCGGAGCCCAGCTTCATCGCCACGCCGTAGTACTCGGTGGTGAAGGGGCCGCCCTTGAGCGCGACCGTGGGGTCCTGGGCCGCCTGGCTCGCTGCGAGCGCGCCGTCCGTGACCACCGCGTCGGCCTCACCGAGCTGGAGGCGCACCAGACAGTCGAGCTGGTTGGGCACGGGAGGGGCGATGACGGCGGAGGACACGAGCTTGCCCGCGTCCCGGTCCGCCTTCAGCCGGTCGTACGCCGTCGACCCCGCCGCCGAGCAGATCCGCTTCCTGGCGAGGGTCTCGTCGTACCCCTTGACGCCGGACTTCGCCGGGGCCAGCACCTGCTGGCCGGTCTTGAAGTACGGCGCGGAGAACGCGACCTGCTGGAGGCGGTCACAGGTGATCGTCATGGTGCGCACCACCATGTCGACCTTGCCGCTCTGGATCGCGGGGATGCGCTGGCTGGTGGGGATGGCCCGGAACTGGACGGCGTTCTCGTCGCCCAGGATGTCCTTGGCTATCGCGTGGACCAGGTCGATGTCGAAGCCCTCCAGGTCGCTGCCGGCCTTCGGGTTGTTCGGGTCGCGGTAGCCCCAGTGGTAGCTGTTCTGGTCGACGCCGACGATCAGCCGCCGGTCCTCGCGGTTCTTGATGGCCTCGATCGTCGCCCCGTCCGCGCCCGACGGGGCGAGACTCCGGTTCTGCGGGTCGGTGCACGCGGCGGCCCTGGCCTGGGTGCCCCGGGCCACGCCCTGCCCGCCGATGCCGGTGCCGCCGGTCCCGCGCACGTCGCTCATAGGCAGCATCAGTGCGAGGACCAGGGCTGTCGCGCAGGCGACGGCCATCGCGCCCACGCCGCCCCAGCCCTTCAGGCTTGCCCTCAGGCGTCGTGCGATCATCGCCGCTCCCCCTCTCACCGGTACTCCGAAAGCCTGCGCCCGATGCCGAGCAACGCGCCCGCCGCGGCCAGCACCGCGAGGACCGCGGCGCCGACCGGGAGGCCGGTCATGGCGCCCAGGCCGTCGCTCGCCGCCCGCTGGAACTCGCTCTCCTCGTGCGTCAGCGCGAGCGTCAGGTTCTTGTCGACGCCGTCGAAGCACTGGCCCGTGGGCTGCTTGTCGGCGGCGCCGATGACCTTGTCCAGGGCGAGCTGGTACCTGCCGTCGTTGTCGGCCTTGCGGGCCTCCTGGTGACGCAGCTTCCATTCCTCCATGTTGGAGGTCGCGGCCTGTACGGGCTTCTCGCCCGGCTGGTCGTCCGCGAGGCCCGCCGCCAGCGCGAGGCCCTTGGTGAGCGTCTTCATGTCCTGGTCGAAGTTGTAGTCGTACAGGTCCACGGTCGTCTTGCCGTCGGCCAGGGTCTTCGTCTCGGCGCCCCGGCTGACCAGGGTGAGGTTCTCGTTGCCCCGCGCCTTCAGGGACGCGATCTGCGCGTCGTGCAGGACGTTCAGCGAACGGACCCCGTGGTCGTAGGAGTCGTTGAGCCCGGCCCGGGCGACGCTGTGCCCGACGGTGAGCCACAGCAGGACGACCACCGAGGCCGCGGTGGCGGCGGCCATGCCCTGGTTCAGAACCCGGTTCGTACGGTGGTAGTTGCGCCGCTGAGCCCAGGCGAGGGCGCCGAGCGCGACGAGACCGAGGGCGATCGCGGCCCACGGGTAGGGCTTCGCGTCGGCGTAGTCGGCGCTCAGCCGCTGGTTCTCGCGCTGGTAGAGATCCTCGGCCTTCGGGAGCATCTCGTGCTGCATCTTCTCGTTCGCGTACCGCAGGTAGGCGCCGCCCAGCGGGTAGCCCTGCCGGTTGTTGGCGCGGGCCCGCTCGATCAGGCCCTTGTACTCCGGCAGCAGTTCGTTCAGCTGGGAGATGGTCCTGGCCGAAGGGGAGCCCGGCTCCGAGCTGTTGGCCGCGGTGATCAGCTTCGCGGCCGCCGTCCTGATGTCCCGCTCGTAGCGGTCGCGGGAGTCCTTCGTCTCCTGGCCGCCCGCGAGGAAGCCGCTGGAGGCCGCGGTGTTGGCGTCGGCGAGGGAGCGGTAGATGTCCGCCGCGCTCGCGCTAAGCGGCTGACTGCTGTGCAGCACGTTGTCCGCGGCGGCCGAACGCTCCGTCATCTGCCAGGCGGTGACCGAGCCGAACGCGACGACCAGCAGGGCGAGGAAGGCGCCGATGATCCGCAGCCGCCCCGGCTCCGTAGTCGCCGCGGCACGCAGCCGGTCCACGCCCTCGGCCCACGCCGTACGCCGTGGTGCCGTGCCGGGAGCCGGCGGGACGCCCTGGTCGGCGCCGAACCCGGCCTGCGGCACGGTGGATCCGCCCGGCGGCACGGGAGGCCCGGGCTGCGACGGCACGGCCGGCATCGTGGGCGCGCCGCGCCCCGGTGGCGCCGCGTTGCCGCTCGGCGGGTGTGTCACTTTTGACCTCCCCCATGGTCATCCGGTCGGTCACGCTCGCCGCGGGCGCGGGAAGCGCGGCCGGCCGGCGTACGTGCACGGCGGCAAGTATCGCCGCCGGGACCGGCATCCGCACAGGCCTTGCCTGGATCTTGTTCGGATCACGGCGCAGCACGTTTCCCCCGTGCCACCCCCCTTCTCATGAACACGTGTTCCGGTTCTGTTTGGTTCCCGGCCCTGCGCGGCAGGTCATGGAGGGTCCGGGAGCCGCCGTGCGACGCACCGGTGCCCCACGCCCCGCGGGCCTCCTCAGCCCCGTTCGTAGAACGACCGCACCCGCGCGTGGATCTCGTCCGCGGCCCGTACGTGGTCCAGGCCCAGGAGCGCCGCTCCCAGCACCGGAGGGGCCGTGACCACCCGGGGGACCGCCTTGGGCGCGCGGGCGGCCAGGAGTTCGTGGATGCGGTCGTCGAGCTGGGGATGGCGGGCGGCGAGGATGCTGCCGCCGAGGAGGACCGGGGTCTCCTCGGTGAGGAGGCCGAGGCGGGTCAGGGCCACCGTGGCCATCGCGACCACCTCGTCCGCGAGCCGGTCGACGAGTCCGCGGGCCACCGGATCGCCGTCCACGGCCGTGGCGAACAGGACCGGGGTCAGCTCGTGGCGCCGCGCGTTGCCGATGTGTTCGAGGTGGAGCGCCTCGATGAGCGCGTACATGGAGTCCAGGCCGAAGTGCGCGGGCAGGGTGCGGGCCAGGGCGGTCGGTCCGCCCCGGCCGTCCTCGGCCCGTGCCGCGTGCCACAGGGCCTCCTCCGCCAGACCCCAGCCGCCGCCCCAGTCACCGGAGATACGGCCGATGGCGGGGAAACGGGCGGTGCGGCCGTCGGGACGCATGCCGACGCAGTTGATGCCGGCCCCGCAGACGACGGCGACGCCGCGCGGCTCGGCGATCCCGGCCCGCAGGATCGCGAAGGTGTCGTTGCGCACCTCCACCCCCGCGCCCCACGCGCGCGCGTGCAGCGCGGCCGCCAACTGCTCCTCCTCCACGGGCAGATCGGCGTTGGCGAGACAGGCCGAGACATGGTCGACCGAGGTGACGCCCGCCTCGGCGAAGGCCCGCCGTACGGCGTCGGCGACCGTGTCCACCGCCGTCTCGACGCCGACCGCCGGGGGCCGGAACCCGCCCCCGCGCGCGACGCCGGTCACCCTGCCGTCCGCGCTCACCACGGCCACGTCGGTCTTGCTGTTCCCCGCGTCGATGGCCAGCACGAGGCCCGCGGCCGCGGGGCCGGACCCGGCGGCCGTCCCGGCGCCGGATTCCGTCGAGGTCATGCCCACGCGAGGTGCTCCCGGTTGTGCGCGATCAGCTGGTCGGTCAGGGCGTCGGCGTAGGCGTACTGGCCGACCAGGGGGTGCGCGAGCAGGGCCCGGAAGACCCGGTCGCGGCCGCCGCGCAGGGCGGCCTCCAGGGCGAGGTCCTCGTACGCCGTCACGTTCGCCATGAGGCCCGCGTACAGCGCGTCCACGGCCGGCACCGGAAGCGGCGTCGGGCCCTTGGAGCTGACCGCGGCCTGTACCTCGATCACCGCGTCGTCCGGCAGGAACGGCAGGGTTCCCCGGTTGTACGTGTTCACCACCTGGTAGGGGCTGCCGCCCCCGCCGAGCAGCGAGGCGGCCAGGTCCACGGCGGCCTCGGAGTAGAAGGCGCCGCCGCGGCGGGCCAGCAGCTCCGGCTTCTCGTCGAGCGCCGGGTCGCCGTACATCGTCAGCAACTGCCGTTCCATCTCCGCGACTTCGGCGGCCCGGGAGGGCTTGGTGCGCAGCTCCTCGACGACGGCGTCGTGCGCGTAGAAGTAGCGCAGGTAGTACGAGGGGACCACGCCGAGGCGGTCGACGAGCGTGCGGGGCAGGCGCAGGTCGTCGGCGACGGCGTCGCCGTGCTCGGCGAGCAGCTTGGGCAGGACGTTCTCGCCCTCGGGACCGCCCAGGCGCACACCGGTCTCCCAGGTGAGGTGGTTGAGGCCCACATGGTCGAGATGCACATCGGCGGGGGAGACCCCGAGCAGCCCGGCGAACTTGCGCTGGAAGCCGATCGCCACGTTGCACAGGCCGACCGTCTTGTGGCCCGCCTGGAGGAGGGCGCGCGTGACGATGCCGACCGGGTTGGTGAAGTCGATGATCCACGCGTCCGGGTTGGTACGGCGGACCCGCTCCGCGATGTCCAGCACCACCGGAACCGTGCGCAGCGCCTTGGCCAGGCCGCCCGCGCCCGTCGTCTCCTGCCCGACGCAGCCGCACTCCAGCGGCCAGGTCTCGTCCTGCCGGCGGGCCGCCTGGCCGCCGACGCGCAGTTGGAGGAGCACCGCGTCGGCGCCCTCCACGCCCGCGTCCAGGTCGGACGTGGTGACGATCCGGCCGGGGTGGCCCTGCTTGGCGAAGATCCGCCGGGCGAGGCCGCCCACCAGCTCCAGGCGTTCGGCGGCCGGGTCGACGAGGACCAGCTCCTCCACGGGCAGGGTGTCCCTGAGCCGCGCGAAGCCGTCGATGAGTTCGGGGGTGTAGGTCGACCCTCCGCCGACCACGGTGAGTTTCATGGTTAACCCTTCACTCCGGTGAGCGTGACGCCCTCGACGAACGCCTTCTGCGCGAAGAAGAACACGAGGATCACGGGGGCCATGACCAGGACGGTCGCGGCCATGGTGAGATTCCAGTCGGTGTGGTGCGCGCCCTTGAACGACTCCAGGCCGTAGGAGAGGGTCCAGGCGTTCTGGTTCTCGGAGGCGTAGATCTGCGGGCCGAAGTAGTCGTTCCAGGCGTAGAAGAACTGGAAGAGGGCGACGGCCGCGATCCCCGGCTTCGCCATCGGCAGGACGACCTTCAGCAGCGTCCGCAGGTCCCCGCACCCGTCGACCTTGGCCGCGTCCAGGTACTCGTTCGGGATGGTCATCAGGAACTGGCGCAGCAGGAAGATGGAGAACGCGTCCCCGAACGCCATCGGGATGATCAGCGGCCACAGCGTGCCGGACAGGTCCAGCTGCTTGGCCCAGAAGAGGTACATCGGGATGATCACGACCTGCGGCGGCAGCATCATCATCGAGATGACCAGCATCAGCGACAGGTTCCGGCCGCGGAAGCGGAACTTGGCGAGCGCGTAGGCGACCGGGATCGAGGAGACGACCGTCAGAACGGTGCCGGCTCCCGCGTACAGCAGGGTGTTCCGCCACCAGGTGAGGAAGCCCGGGGTGTCGAAGACCTTCTTGTAGTTGCCCCACTCCCAGGTGTGCGGGATGAGATCGCGGCTCAGCGCCTGGGTGTCGCTCATCAGCGAGGTCAGGAACACGAACACGAAGGGCAGCACGAAGAAGAGGGCGGCCGCGAGGCCGAGGGAGTGGATCGCGACCCACTCCAGGAGGGCCCTGCGGCGGGCGGTGCGCTCGGCGGGGGAGACGGGAGCCGTCAACTCCACCGGCTTGTCGAGTACTTGAGTCATCGGTCAGTCACCTGCCTGGATGAGACCGCCCCGGCGCCGCATCAGGAACGCGGTGAACACCATGGACAGGGCGAACAGCACGAGCGCGACCACACAGGCGGAGCCGTAGTCGAAGCGCTGGAAGCCGAGGTTGTAGACGAGCTGCGGCAGGGTGAGTGTCGACTTGTCGGGATAGCCGGGCTCGAACTGCGTACCGGCGCCCTGGATGACGCCCGAGGCGACCTTCCCGGCGATCAGCGGCTGTGTGTAGTACTGCATGGTCTGGATCACACCGGTGACGACGGCGAACATCACGATCGGCGAGATGTTCGGCAGTGTGACGTACCGGAAGCGCTGCCAGGCGGAGGCGCCGTCCAGTTCGGCGGCCTCGTACTGCTCGGTGGGCACGTCGAGCAGCGCGGCCATGAAGATGACCATCAGGTCGCCGATGCCCCACAGGGCGAGCAGGGTCAGGGCCGGCTTGGACCAGGTGGGGTCGTTGAACCAGCCGGGAGCCGGGATGCCGATCTTCTCCAGGAGCGAATTGACCGGTCCCGTACCGGGGTTGAGGAGGAAGGCGAAGGCCATGGTGGCCGCGACCGGCGGGGCGAGGTAGGGCAGGTAGAAGAGGGTGCGGAAGACACCCGTGCCCGTCTTGATCTTCGTGATCAGCAGTCCCACGCCGAGTCCGAACAGCACCCGCAGGGTCACCATGACGAGGACCAGCCACAGGGTGTTGCGCAACGCGGGCCAGAACAGCGGGTAGTTCTCGAAGACGTACGTCCAGTTCTTCGTTCCGCTCCACGTCGGCGGTTTGAAGCCGTCGTAGTGCATGAAGGAGAAGTAGACGGTCGAGATCAGCGGGTAGGCGAAGAAGACCGCGAAACCGATCAGCCAGGGCGACATGAAGGCGAGGGTCCGAAGCGCCGATCGCCGGCGCTTCGAAGCGAGCGTGACAGTACTCATGTCCGTGCGGCTACTTCGCCTGCGCGATGTCCGTGTCGATCTGCTTGGCGGTGGCTTCCAGGCCCGCCTTCAGATCTTTGGTCTTGCCGCTCTCGTAGTCGTATCCGAACTGCTGGAGCGTCACGAGGTAGGTGCCGCCGTTGATGGACGCCGGAGTCGTCGTCGAGTTCGGGTTCGACGCGATGTCCAGGAAGGTCTTGAACCGCGGGTCGTACTTCAGCTTCGGCGACTTGAGGGCCGCGAGCGTGGAGGGCACGTTGTGGATGTCGTTGGCGAAGCCGACCACCGCGTCCGTGTCCGTGGTCATGTATTTGACCAGTTCCCAGGCCGCGTTCCGCTTCTTGCTGGTGGCCGCGACGCCCGCGATCGTGCCGGTGATGTAGCCCTTGCCGTACTGGTCGGCCTGGTCGTCCGGGACGGGCAGCGGGGCGACCCCGATCTCGAAGCCGGGCTTGGCCTCCTCTGCCATGCCGAGCCGCCACTCGCCGTCGAGCTGCATGGCGACCTGACCGGTGTGGAAGGGGTGCTTGGGGCCCCATTCGTCACCGAGCTTGGAACGGTAGGTCTCCAGCTTCTTGTAGCCGCCGAGTTCGTCGACCAGCTTCTTCTGGAGGGTGAACCCGGCTGTGAAAGCGGGGTCCTTGGCGATGTTCGACTTGCCGCTGCTGTCGAAGTACGTCGGCGAGAACTGCCCGAAGTAGTGTTCGGTGGTGGACTCCCAGCCGTGGTAGTTCGGCATGAAGCCGAGCTGGGAGTACGAGTCGCCCTTGGCGACGGTCAGCTTCTTGGCGTCCTTCTCGAACTCCGACCACGTCTTCGGAGGAGAGCTGATCCCGGCCTTCTCGAAAGCGGTCTTGTTGTAGTAGAGCCCGTACGCGTCACCGAGCAGCGGCACCGTGCAGCGGTTGCCGTCGAACTGGGTGTACTCGTTCATCGCCTTCGGGAAGGTCGTCTCCGGGTCGATGTCCGCCTTCTTGAAGAAGGGGTTCAGATCGACGAAGGCACCGGACGAGCAGAACTTGCCCACGTTGTTGGTGGTGAAGGAGGAGACGACGTCGGGGGCCTTGTCGCCGCCCGCGCGCAGCGCCTGGTTGATCTTGTCGTCGGTCATGTTGCCGACGACGTTCACATGGATGTTGGGGTGCGCCTTCTCGAAGCCCGCGACCAGCGACTTCACGGCCTTGACCTCGTTCGGCGCGCTCCAGGCGTGCCAGAAGTTGATCGTCTGCTCCTTGGACGCGTCGTCGCTCGCGCCGGAGTCGGACTGGCCGGTACAGGCGGTGGCGAGGAGGGCTATCGAGGCGGAAGCGGCGAACGCGACAGCCGTCTTTCGGGACATTCCGGGCATGGCGAGATCTCCCTGCGAGGGACGGGGCGGGACGGGGGAGTTGCGGGCTGAGGACGGATTCAGCGGGAGGTGTCGAAGACCTCGTCGCGGGTGGCTGCCAGGGCGCTCTCCAACGCGCCGCGCAGCACGGGGTGTTCGTGTACGTCGCCGACGACGAGGCGTGGCCGGGACGCGGCCAGCTCCTCCAGCTCGGCCTGGACCAGGGCGCGCAGCGGTTCCCCGCCCGCGGTGAGCGACGATCCGCTGAGGACGACCAGTTCGGGGTCGAGCACGGAGACCAGGGAGGCCAGACCGGTGGCGAGCCCGGTCGCGTACGTCTCCAGGAGCCGCCGGTAGGGGCCCTCGTCGACGGCGGCGGCCCGTTCGACGACGGTGGCCGCGACCTCGGCGTAGGGGCCCGTGGGCAGGTCCTTGATGCCGAGCTCGCGCGCCAGCTTGGGGATGGCCTGCGAACCGGCCAGTTCCTGGTAGCCGCCGCTGTTGGCCTTGGTCACCTGGCGCACCAGGGGCGCGCCGGGCACCGGCAGGAAGCCGACCTCGCCGGCGCCGCCGGTCCAGCCGCGGTGCAGCCGGCCGCCGAGCACCAGCGCGGCGCCGAGACCGCCCTCGTTCCACAGCAGGACGAAGTCCTCGTGGCCCTGGGCGGCACCGAGCCGCTGCTCCGCGATGGCGACGAGGTTGACGTCGTTCTCGTATTCGACGGGCATCGGCAGCGCGGCCGCCAGTTCGTCGAGGAGGGCGGGGGTGTGCCAGCCGGGCAGGTGGGAGGCGTAACGCAGCCGGCCGGTGTTGGGGTCGAAGGCGCCGGGGGTGCCGATGACCAGGCGGCGGACGTCGTCCCGGGCGAGCCCGGCCGCCTTGACCGCGCCGTCGAGGGCGTCGGTGACCTGGCGTACGACGGGCTGGGCCGGGCGGCGGCCCGGGGTGGGCAGCTCGTACTCACCGACCGTCCGGCCGGTGATGTCGGCGACGGCGGCCAGGATGCGCTCGGGGGTGACGTCCAGGCCCGCCGCGTGGCCGGCGCCCGGATTGACCACGTAGAGCTGGGCGTTGGGGCCGGGCCGGCCCTCGCTCGTGCCGGTGGCGAGCACGAGGCCCGCGGCTTCCAGGCGGGCGAGGAGCTGCGAGGCGGTGGGCTTCGACAGCCCGGTGAGCTTCCCGATCCGGGTCCGGGAGAGCGGGCCGTGCGCGAGCAGCAGATCGAGCGCGGCGCGGTCGTTCATCGCGCGCAGGACGCGGGGGGTGCCCGGCGTACCGGCGGATCCTGCCATGTCTGTCGCCACCTGCCCTTCTTGACCGACCAGCTTCCCAGGGGTGCCTTCGGGAAGTCCACCGCAAGATCATTGTTAGGAAAGTTTCCTATTGCTGGTGCGAGGAAAGTAGGCCGGGGGAGGTGGGGGCGTCAAGAGAAACCGCCCCCGCGGCAACAGAGTCGTTACCTGCGAGGGCGGTGTGTCGGTGCTGGACAGCGCGCGTTCGTGGCGCGCCGCGGCCTACTTCACGTCGACGTAGTCACCGGTGGCCGCCTTGGCCCCGGTGGTGGACGTTCCGGCGAAGGAGAAACGGTAGGTGCCGTCGGCCGAGGCCGTGACGGTGGTCTTGAGCGCGCCGGACGTGCCGGACGTGACCGTCTTGACGGTCGTGTAGGCGCTCGCGCCCTTGGCCTTGAACTGCAGGGCGACCGGCTGGCCGGTGTAGCCCGCGTACTCGCCGCTGTACCAGTTGGCGCGGGTCAGGCCGCCGGTGACGGTGAGGGTTTTGCCCTTGGTGACCGGCTCCGGGCCCGCGTTCACGGTGAGCTTGGCGGCGCGCTTGACCTGCACGGAGGCCAGGGGGCCCCACATGTCGTCGGCGTAGTCGAAGCTGACGTGGCCGTCGGAGTCGTCCTCGTCCGCGGCGATGCGCCCGTAGTAGCCGGCGGCGTGCCAGGTGGTGGCGTCCGCGGCCTCGAACAGGAGGAACGGATCGACGGCGATCGTCTCCTTGCAGGACTCGGTCACCATCGTGGCGGTCGTGGCCGTGGTGGTGCAGGTGGGAAGGGCGTCGTTCTCGACCTCGTTCTCGATCCGGGAGAGCGAACCCCGGTAGAGGACGACGCCGGCCGCCTTCGTCTTGTAGTCGAGCACGATGTCGGCGGGGCGGGTCAGGGTGTAGGTGACCGGAACGTTCACCACGTTGGTGGTGCCGACGACGATCGGCTTGCCGCCGTTGACGACCACCTTCGAGAAGGTGAAGTCCGGAGTGGTGGCCGACGCGGCCGGCACGGCCAGGGCGGACAGAGCCAGGGCGCCGGAGACGACGGCGCCTATGGCGTACTTGCGCATGGATTCCCCACCTTCGTGGCGGACCCCAGGGCGTTGCGCTCCAGAACAAGGGTCCGCTGTCGAGGCTGACGATAAGGGGCGGGTGAATGTGGCCACCATGCGGGTGACCTGTGAATACAGGCGATTCAGGCCGGGTGGGCGCGACGGGTGCGGACCAGGCTCGGCAGGCGTCACGAGTTGATCACGATCGCCCATCGGCCCAGGTCGCGGGCGTGCACGGCCTGTTGTCGCCCATCTGTCCGGTGTTGCGGCGGATTGCCGCACTGTCCGCGCACAGTTCCGTCACAGGCGTGAAGGGCGCGAGTGCGCTCCCGCCGCGCGGGTCAAGGGCGTTGGCGCGGTCCGAGATCACCGAGCGATGACGCGGGCCCTCCCGCGCGGACCGTCGCACAGGTCGTCACTTCCTCGATGACATACGGTGCCGGGCCAGGGCCTCGGCCCGGACCTCCGCACCTGGGCCGAACCATCCGGAAGTGACTCCATGAAGGCGAACCGTCGGACGACACGGGCGGCGCTGACCCGTCTGCTCATGGCGTGCTGGGGCACGGTCGCGGGCCGGTGTGTTCCGCTGGTTGCCGTCCAGTTGTTCTTCGCCCTGCCGGACGGCGACTTCGCCTGGCCCGCCGCGGGCCGGGAGACCGCCGACGTGCTCCTCGCGTGGACGGTCGTGAGCTTCGTCGGGGCGGCCCTCGGGGTTCTGGTGCTGCGTCGCCGGGCCCACGCCTCCGGTCTGACGCTCCCCGCCGACGCGCTGGGCGTGCGGCAGACGCACCTGCTGCGGCCGATGTCCCTGGCGGTCGGCTGGCAGGAGCGCGTGCGCGGGGAACTGGTCGGGTCGCGGCGGGCGTTCCTCGTCGCCGAGAGGGGCCAGGAGGAGATCCACTTCCGGTGGCGCCCCGGGCGCGGGGACCGCTCCGTGTGGGGATCGCTGGCCTTCGACCCGACAGCGGGGACGGTGCTGCTCGACGTCCGTGACCAGGAGGGGCTCCTGGGGGTGGCCGGACTGGGAAAGGGCTCCGCGTTCGCCGCGGCCTGCCAGATAGCGCGGGTGACCGGACTGGAGTCGCCCGCGACGGCGCCGGCCTGACCTCCCGTCGCGGGGACGTCTCCCTCCCCGCGACCGCTCCGCGCGGGGGCGGCACCAGGCCCCCCACGCGCAGGAGACGGCATCGGAAGCGCTACGGCGAAGGCGGCATCCGAAGCGCTACGGCAGAAGGCGGCGCCCGGAGAATTCCGGGCGCCGCCTTCTGCTTCTACGGTCGGGTCCGCGCGCCTACTTCTGAACGGGCGTCGGTGTGATCGGTGAGGCCGCCATGGCCTGCGGGGACGCCGGGTTCGCCTGGGCCGACGGGGCGGCCACGCTCTCCGTCGGGTCGGGAGCCGGCTCCTCCTCCGGCTCGGCCGCCACGCCGCCCACGATGCGGATGTCCGCCGCGTCGAAGGCGCGCTTGATGCGCCAGCGGAGTTCGCGTTCCACGGACAGGGCCTTGCCGGGCATGGTCTTCGCCGACACGCGGACCACCATGGAGTCGAGGAGGACGCTGTCCAGGCCCAGGATCTCGATCGGGCCCCACAGACGCTCGTTCCAGGGCTCTTCCTTGCTGAGGGTCTCGGCGACCTCGTCGATGACGGACCGGACGCGGTCCAGGTCCTCCGAGGCGCGGACGGTGACGTCCACACCCGCCGTGGCCCAGCCCTGGGAGAGGTTGCCGATGCGCTTGACCTCGCCGTTGCGGACGTACCAGATCGCGCCGTTGTCGCCGCGCAGCTTGGTCACGCGCAGGCCCACCTCGATGACCTCGCCGGAGGCGACGCCCGCGTCGATCGAGTCGCCGACGCCGTACTGGTCCTCAAGGATCATGAAGACGCCCGAGAGGAAGTCGGTGACCAGGTTGCGGGCACCGAAACCGATCGCGACACCGGCCACACCGGCCGAGGCGAGCAGCGGGGCCAGATTGATCTCGAACGTGCCGAGGATCATCAGCGCGGCCGTACCCAGGATCAGGAAGGACGCGACGGACCGCAGGACCGACCCGATGGCCTGGGAGCGCTGCCTGCGGCGCTCCACATTCACCAGCAGGCCGCCGAGCGCCGTGCCGTCGACGGCCTCCGCGGTGCGGCTCATCCGGTCGATGAGCTTGGTGATGGCCCGCCGCACGAACACTCTCAGTACGGCGGCCACCACCAGGATCAGCAGTACGCGCAGACCGATCGCCAGCCAGGTCGACCAGTTCTCCTCGACCCAGCTTGCAGCGTTGGTCGCACTTTCCTGGGCGTCCTGAAGCGTGGGGGGCACCGGACCGGTCGACGTCGAGGGAGACGGCGACGGGGTCGAACCGGCGGCCAGGGCCAATAGGACGGGCAGGGACACGGCAGGTACCTCCAGGCGTAGCGGTCTGCCCACGGCCGGGGACACGAGGGGCGCCGTTCGGGCAGAACCACAACACTAACGGGGCAAAGCGCGAGGCTCGTTGCCATGTTCGGGGGAGAGACGGTGCTCACCTGGGGATGAAGGGAGTGTGGTCGAAAACACTCCCAGCCCGTTACCGGGACATGGTGGCGCTTCCACCAGGCATGAGGGGAGACTGGCTGCAGATCGTCCCGGCGCGAGCCACGCGCCGCCGGCGTACAAGGAGGCATCCGTGCCGCACGTCCTGGTCCTCAACGCGTCGTACGAGCCGCTCGGCGTCGTACCGCTCCGCCGCGCGCTCGTCCTCGTCCTTGAGAACAAAGCCGTCTCTCTCGAGGAATCCGGCGCCTTCATGCACAGCGCGACCGTTACTGTCCCCGCACCCAGCGTGGTCCGGCTGAAGAGGTTCGTACGGGTTCCCTACCGAGGGCCCGTCCCGCTGACCAGGCGAGCTCTGTTCGCCCGCGACGGCGGCCGGTGCATGTACTGCGGTGGCGTCGCAACCAGCGTCGACCACGTCATCCCGCGCAGCCGCGGGGGTCAGCACGCCTGGGACAACGTGGTGGCATCCTGCCGCCGCTGCAACCACACCAAGGCCGACCGCCACCTGGTCGAGATCGGCTGGCGCCTGCGCCACAAACCGGCCCCGCCGTCGGGGCTCGCATGGCGCATCATCGGAACCGGGCACCGGGACCCACGCTGGTTGCCCTACCTGCAGCCGTACGGCGCGGACGACGCGATGGCCCGGATCGACGGCATTTCAGCCTGACGATCCGGGCTTTTGTGTCGGCTCGCGAGGCCCGGCCTGCGAGACCCCGCGTCAGGCGCGGGGTCCTTCGGGGCGGGCACCGCGGGCCGCGCAGAGTGCCGTCCCGATCACGAAGAGTGCGAGTCCGGCTGCCCAGGCGGCGCGCTGGGGGCCCGGCTGCATGAACCAGGCCAGGACTGTCGCGTTACTCACACGGGGCGAGGAGGCCGAGAGGTACACGGCGCCGAAGTACAGCGTCGTCGGCATCCAGCTGAGCCGGGCGCCGAGCAGCACCGCCGCGGTCGCCGTGAGGCCGACGGCCCCCAGTGTGTTGCGGACCATCGCCGCCGCGCCGAACACCTGGGATTGTCCCGGAACGGCGAGGGCCAGCAGTGCCGCCGCAAGGGCGCTGAGCACCAGCAGGTGGGCCAGGCGCCTCGGCCACCAGGGGCGTACCGCGGTGTCGTCCAGGTCGCGTGTGTACGTGTGAAGGCTCACGCCGATCACCGCCGAGGCCAGCAGTGGCGCGAGCGCGACCAGCGGCACCCTGAGGTACGGGTCGAGGTAGGCGTCCGGACGGCCCGCCACCCACACGGTGAGCAGCGCGGCGCCGGCCAGGGCCGCCAGGGTCGTCGGGATGCCCCGCGAGCGGGCGTACAGGGCGAGAGTGCGGAGTGCGTGCCCGGGCTTCAGGAGTGTCTGTGGGACGTTCACAGGGACGGAACCTCGCTCGGCTTCGGGTCGCACTGGTCGGCCGTCGCGAAGTAGCGGCCGAGCCAGGAACGGCGTTCGTCGTCGGTCATGGCGGTGAGGTGCGCGTACGCCCTGTCCTCCGCCCGGTACCTCGCGAGTTCCTTCGTGTCACCCTGCTGCCGGGCCCGCGCCATGAATCGCCGACGCAGATCCTCGGACAGGGAATCCGGGGCCAGCCAGCGCAGTACCGCCTCGTCGGTGACCTGGACCCGCTGCGCGGGCGGCGACGCGGGGCAGTCCCAGCGCACCAGCGCATGGGCCGCCTCCCACGCGTACCGCTCCGGATCGGTCACCTCGGCGCGGACGGCGCTCCAGCCGAACGGAGTGAGGTTCGGCAACTGCGCCTCGTTCCGGCGCGGAGACCGCCGCAGGTCCTCGTAGAGGACCGGCAGGTTCCGCACGCCCTCCAGCCGGCCGGTGAGGCCGGACAGCGCCCGCGTCACCTCCGGCAGCATGCCGGGATAGGTGGCGTTGACGCAGATGTCCGGGGCGGCCGAGGTGTCGCACACCTGGTGGTGGGCGAGCGGGTTGTCGCGCAGCAGGCCGTCGCCCGTCTGGACGAGGAGGACGGCGGCGCCGAGCGCGGCCGCGAGCGGCAGCAGCGCGGTGGCACGGCGGTACGCGGTCAGGGCCAGGACCGCGGCGGCGGCGAGCCCGGCCGCCCACAGGGCGGACACGAGCGGGTACCACCAGACGGCGAGGTTTTCGTCACCGAGGATGTGGACCGCGCAGAACGCGAGGTAGCGGAGGTCGGACCGCTGGGTGCCGAGGACGCCGGCGACGAGGTATCCGCCGATCGCGAGCAGGGGAGCGGTCAACCGGAAGGAGACCGCCCGCCCGGCCGTGTGACCGAGGACCGCGCAGGCGGCGAGCGAGAGGGCGTTCCCGGCGTACACGGTCGGCGCCGGGCCGCCCGCCGACGCGTACGGAGCGCAGGCGATCAAGACCCCCGCCGCCACCAGCAGGTAGGCCGCGGCCAGCCAGCCGGCGAGCGGCAGGGCGGCCACCAGGAGTTGGACGAGCGGTGTACGGGCGGTCGAGGAGCGCAGCTCCGTCATCCGCAGCCTGCGCTCCCGGCCGCCCTGCCAGGAGCCCGCGGCAAGCGCGAACGGAACGCCGATCATGGCGGCCGCAGTACTCAGCATCTCGGTCGTCTCACCCCAGCTGCCCTGCCACTCGGCCGACTTGGCGGCGACGGCCCACGCGAGAGCGAGCAGCAGTCCGGCGCCCGCCCAGGGGGCGAAGCCGCGCAGCGACTCGACGCGGAGGGGATGGGGGGTGGAGCGGGGTTCAGGAGCGGAGGCGGCGCCGGGGCGGGTGCCCTTGTGACCACGTGCGCCGGACGGATCGGAACGGGCGTCCGTCAGGCGTACTTCATCGGTCCCCGGCTCTGTCGAGTGGCCCTCGTGGGGCCGCTGGACCGTCGGGTGGCCGTCGTCCGGCCCGGTCCCCCGGCTCGTACCGAGGTCTCCGTCGGTCTGCGCGGGTGGGCCCGCCGGACCGACCGGGCCGTCTGCGTCGGGCTGGACACGCATGTTCATCGGCCGGCACCCATCGCCGTGCGGTGGCCGCGCAGGGCCGCCGTGTAGCCGCGCTCGATGGCGTTGCCGTCGGACTCGTGACCGTCCGCGCCGAGCGCGGCGAGCGAGCGGGGCGTGCCGCGGTAGGCGACCTGTCCGGCCTCGATCAGGGTCACGTCCGTGCACGCCGCGGCCACGTCCTCGACCAGGTGGGTGGAGACGATCACGGTGGCGGTCCGGCCCAGATTCCGCAGCAGCGCCCGGAACTCGACGCGCTGTTCCGGGTCCAGGCCCGCGGTGGGCTCGTCGAGCAGCAGCAGGCGGGGGTCGTTCACGATGGCCTGGGCGATGCCGACGCGCCGGATCATGCCGCCGGACAGGGTCTTGACCTTCGCGTCGATGCGGTCGGCGAGGCCGACCCGGGCCACGGCCCGTTCGACCGCGCCGGAGGCGGCCGCGGGCGGCACCTCCTTCAGCCAGGCCACGTAGGCGACGAACTCCCGCACCGTGAAGCCCGGGTAGTACCCGAAGTCCTGGGGCAGATAGCCGAGTTCCCGGCGCACCGCGCTGCGATCCCGATGGTCGCGAAGGTCGCTGCCGAGCATCTCCACCCGGCCCGACGTGGGCGCCGCGACCGTCGCGAGGACGCGGATGAGGGATGTCTTGCCGGCACCGTTGGGGCCGAGCAGGCCGTGGACTCCCGGGCTGAAGTCCAGGTCGACGGCGTCCAGGGCGGTGGTCCTGCGATGTCTGACAGTCAGTCCGGAGACCCGTACGGCGGCGGTCCGCGGACCGTCTCCGCCGTGCTCGGCCGGGTCGGTCCCGGGGCGGTCGTCGCCGCCGAGGGCCGGCATATCGGTCGTACCAGGGATGTTCACATCGTCTCCAGACGGTCGTACGAGGTGCGGCGCGCGGCGAGGAGGAGCGCGCACAGCACAGTCGCCGCGGCCCAACCCCCCTGGGACGAGGCACCGGTGAAGTAGAGGGAAAGCTGATCGCTGAGGCGGACCGTCAGACGGGTGCCGGTGGACGCGAAGAGCGGAGCCGTGACGGCGAGCACCCAGCCCCCGCCGACCACCGCCGTGGCGGTACGGCAGCCCACGTACCCGCAGAGCACGAGCGAGGCCAGGGTCAGGGCCAGTCCCGGCAGCAGCCAGCCGGCCGTGGCGGGTCCGGTCGGCAGGTGCGGGCCGGAGGGCGGGAGGAGCAGCCCCGCCACCGTCAGCAACGGCAGGCTGACCGCCAGCACGGCGGCCGTTCGTGTCAGCAGGAGGCGCAGCCCGCCGGAGGGAGCCGACGCGGCGATCTCATGCAGCGGATCGGCGTGCCGTCCGTAGGAGAGGGCGACTCCGGCCACGGGGACGACGGGCGCCGCGGCCAGCAGCCAGGGCCGTGCCCCCGTCCATCCGCCGCCGTACGCGAGCGCGACCGCCCCCACGGCGACGAGCACCACGGCACCGGCCCAGGCCCCGCGTACGGCGGGCCCGGCGGCCCAGACGAGCCGAGCGAGCCGCCCCCCGACGGCTCGCGCGGCTCTCGGTACCGTCGGCGCGAGCCCGAGGGCCGGAACCGGCATCGGGGCGCGGCCCGGTACGGGTGCGGCAGCCGGAGGTACGGCGACCGGGACCCGGACGGTCGCGGCGGCCAGGGCGGTCGCGGCGGCCGGGGCCGGTTCGCGCACCGCGTTCAGGACCGCGTCCCGGACCTCCGCCAGCACCACGCCCGCCGCGCCTGCCCGCACCGCGTGCGAGACGCGCGCGGCGCAGGAACCGCAGTGTTCCAGATGTTTCTCGAGGGACCAGGCGTCCGTTTCCGGAAGGGAGCCGTCCGTGTAGCGGGCGACGAGGTCGTCGGGGGCGTGCCAACCGGTCATGCCGGGCCTCCCAGCGGGGACGGAGCCAGGGACGGATGCAGGTAGTGGTTCTGCGACGGGTTCAGCTGGGCGAGCGCGGCGCGGAGTTCGGCGCGGGCCCGCATGGCGCGCGTCTTGACCGTGCCTTCCGGGATGCCGAGGAGACGGGCGGTCTCGCGCGTGGTCAGCCCGTCCACGACCGTCGCCCGCAGCACCTCGCGCAGCTCGGGAGAGATGCGGTCCAGTGCCGTGCCCACGTCGCCGTACTCGAGTTCCGCCAGCACGCGGTCCTCGGCCGACGGCGCGGGCACCGGCGCCGCGTACTCCACACGCGCCGCCCGCTCCTGCACCCGTCGCGCGTCCACCAGACGCCGCGCGGCGATCGTCCACAACCAGCCGCCGGCCTCCGCGCCCCGGTGGGTGCCGGCCGACCGCCACACGGTCACGAACGTGTCCTGCAGCACCTCGCGCACGACCTCGGGATCGGCGCAGCGCCGGGTCAGCCGCAGGTGCAGCCAGCCGGCGTGCCGGTCGTACAGCGCGGCCATCGCCGCCGAGTCTCCGTCCGAGACGGCCCGCAGCAGCGCCGCGTCCGTGTCGTCCTCCCGGTGGCCCCTCGTGGGGCGGAACAGTCTCACACCCCGTCTATCGATCACCTCGGGGTCACCGGTTCACTCGGCGGAGGATTCCTGCCCGGCAGCCTTCTCCGCGACCGCGTACGCCTCCACCGACCACAGCGAATACCCGTACCGCGTCGCCCGCTCGATCCCCTGGACGCGCACGTAGCGGACGTCCCGCTCGTCGAAGCGGAGGGATTCGCGGCCGCCGCGGCCGTCGGTCACGGTCGTCGCGGTGCGCCAGACGCGGCCGTCGGCGGAGACCTGGACGCGGTACGCGGACGGGTACGCGTCCTGCCAGCTCAGCACGAGCCGGCCGAGGCGGACCGGTTCGGCGAGCTGGACCTGCCACCAGGCGCCGTTCTCGACGGGGGAGGACCAACGGGTCCCCGGATCACCGTCGTTGGCCGCCGACGCCGGGAAGTCGGGGGTCTCGTCGCCGGAGGAGGAGGCCGTGCCGTTGCGAGCCAGGTCGGGGCCCGCCGTGCGCGGGAAGGCCCGGACGGTCAGGGTGCGGGTCTGCGAGCCGAAGGCGACCGTGACGTCGTACGAGCCCGACGGTGTCCCCGGCGGGACCGTGACCTCGACGAGGCTGTCGACGACGGCGCCGCGCGGGATGGTCCCGGAAGGCTGCGCGACCTCGACCTCGATGCCCTTCGGGGCCCGCGCGGTCAGTTCACCGCGGACGTCGGATGGACGCAGCGACGTCAGCCGGGCCGTCAACCGCTGCGTGCCGCCGATCTCCACGTCCGTCACGGAACGGGCCAACTCCAGGGCCACGGCGGGGGAGTCGGCGAACCACGGCACGAGATGGCGGACCTGGGAGCGCTCGGGACCGATGACCTGGAGGGCGTCCGCGCGCACGTCCGCCGCGTCGACCTCCGTCGCACCCCCGGCGCCGAGCGCGCCGAGGTAGCGCCAGCCCTCGCCCGGGACATGTGCCTCGACGAACCCCGTCGTGCCGGGATCGGTGAGCACGCTCACGGCGGTGAGGGTGCGGGGGCGCGCGAAGCGGACGATGCGGCCGTCCTGCTCGCCGCCGCCGTCCTCCCGGGTGCCGTCGTCCCGCGGCCGGTCGGCCCGCGGAGTCCCGCCGTTGTCCGGGGCGCCGCCGCCGTCCGCCGCGTCGCCGCCGGTCCCCGTGCCGCCGCCCGCCGTCGCGCCGGTGTCCTTTCGCGCGCCGTGGCCCGTGGACGGCTCGTGGTCGAGGCCCGCCCACTGCTCGTACGCCGTGCGGGCCTTCGTCAGGAACGGGTCGAGCACACCCTTGCCGACCGTCACCCCGCTCGCCGCGAGCTCGGCACGCAGCCGGTTCAGCGTGCGGTACGCCGTCCAGGCCGCCGTCGCGTCACCGCTCGACTGGGCGCCCAGCAGCGTGACAGCCGTCTCGCCGGCCTCGCCGTAGCGCGCCAACTGCTCGGTCCAGGGCTCCACTTCGGTGGCGATCGGACGCCCCGCCAGCCGCTTCGGGGTCTCACGCATCACCGTGAACGCGGCGCGCAGCCGCTCGGCCGCCCTCTCGTTCGCGGCCCGGTCCGTGGTCGTCCGCGCCTGCCAGAACGCCTCGATGAGCGGGCGCAGATACGCCGACTCCTCGCCGCCCAGGACGGAGGAGGCGTCGTTCCCGGCCAGCGCGCGGAGCGCGTCCGCGCTCCGGGCGTCGCCGTCCGCGAGGTCCTCGATCGCGGCCCCCCAGGACTCCTGGGGCCGGTAGTCCCGCGGATTCCACGCGTAGTCGGCCGCGGTGAACAGCGGGATGCGGGAGGCCTCGGCCTGGGGCATCGCGTTCGCCAGCAGCGCCGCCGAGCTCGTGGCGACCGCCGGCTCGCGTCCCTGGTAGGGGCCCAGGAACACCCGGTCCTGCGCGTAGTCGTTGACGGGGTAGTTGTCCATGGTGACGAGCCGGTGGCTGCCGAACACCTCGCGGGTACGCGCCAGTTCGGCGCCCGTGATCGTCTTCGGCACGACACCGACGCCGGTCCACGCGACCTCGACGCCCTCGTCCAGGGCGCTCGCCAGCTGCCGGCGGTAGGCGGTCGAACCGTCCTCGTAGTACTCCGTCGGCATCAGGGACAGCGCGGCCACGTCCGGGAGGCGCGCGGCGAGATGACGGGCCACGGCGTTCGCCACCCGCGCCTGCGCCTTCGCCGCCGCCTCGGAGCCGGAGCCGAACGCGTCCGCGTCCGCCCCGCAGTGCCACTCGGTGTAACTGACGTCCTGGAACTGCAGCTGGAAGGCCCGGAACCCGAGTGCCCACATCGCGTCGATCTTGCGCGTCAGCGCCTTCACGTCGGCGTCCGAGGAGAAGCACATCGCCTGCCCGGGAGCCACCGCCCACGTCGGCGTGACGTGGTTGCGGCGCGCGCGCTCCGCCAGGTCCCGGAAGTGGGCGCGCTGCCCGGCCGGGTACGGCTCACGCCAGCGCGCCTGCCGGAAAAGGTCGTCACCGGGCGCGTAGACATAGCGGTTCTGCTTGGTGCGCCCCATGAAGTCCAGCTGCGCGAGGCGCTGCTCGGCGGTCCAGGGGCTGCCGTAGAACCCCTCGGTGGTGCCGCGCACGGCGGTGCCGGGCCAGTCCCGGACGACGGCACCGGCGATCCGGCGGTCGGCTCCGAGAAGCTGACGCAGCGTCTGCACCCCGTGGTACAGGCCGTCCTCGCCGACTCCCGCGAGGGCGACGGTGTCACGGCCGTCGGTGCGGCCGACGGCCAGCCGGTAGCCACCGGAGGGGAGATCGGCGCGGGGCGCGGCGCCGAGCGCCGTGAGCGCCCGCTCCAGGGAGCCCGATGCGGCGCTCGCGCCGGTGAAGGAACTCGCGCCGCGGGCGCCCTGCCGGCCGGTGCTCGCCGATTCCGTGCCCGCGCGCACCACCAGAGCGTGCGCCGGGAGCGCGTCGCCGTCGAGCGCCGTCGTGATCCTGCGGGCACCGGCCTGCCGCAGCAACGCGCGGAGCGCTTCGAGGGCGTACGGGTCGAGCGCGGTGTCCGAGGCGTACGCGTCGACGGTCACGCCGGGGGCGTACGGAGTGTGAGGTGCGCCGGGGGAGTAGGAGCCGGCCGGGGAACCGGAGCGCGCGCCGCCGGGCGAGCCGGACGCCGCCGGGCCCGTCGTGCCGGTGATCAGGACGACCTCGTCCGTGACCGCGACCGGAGTGCCGTTGGCGCTCAGGGACTGCGGGCGGGGCCAGACGGTGGGCACACCGCTTCCGGTGGGCTCGCGGTCGTCCGCGGAGGCCGTCGGACCGGGAGGTGCCGCGACAGCGGCGGGAGCTGTGCCGAACGCGCTCGCGACTACGGCGAACGCCAGTGCGGTCGCCCCTTTCCCACGGCCGAGTCGCACGGTTCCCCCTCGTAGCCTGCCGCCCCCGACTGCGGCGTCGGGTGGCGTCGAGCCCACCATCCGGGCGGTGAAGGTGTCAACGAGAGTGGCCGATGTGCCGCGATTGCCCCAGCCTGGAAGGGCGGCCCGGAGAGGCGGGACGGCGACAGAGTGTGACCAGAAGCACGTTGTTCGTCCGTGTGCGTCTGCCGTCGCGCCCACGGGGTAGGGCTGAGGTGGCCGCCAGGGCATCCGTTTCCGGCACGATCTGCCGGAATGCCCTCGGCCGCCGTACCCGACCTCGACAAGGAGGCCCCTGTGGCCGCATCGGCACACCTTCTCCTCTCGGCCCTGTCCAAACGCGGAGCGGAGCCGTCCGTCCCCGGCCCGCGCGCGGGCCGGGCGTCCGTCGAGCCCGAGGGCGCCCATCCGTGTCTGCTGAGCGCGGAAGGCGCCTGCGCCGAGGTGCCGCTGACCAGCGAACCCCCGCTGCCCGACGCCGAGCCGCTGACCAGCGAACCGCCGCTGGCCGACGCCGCGCACCTGACGAGCGAGCCCACCTCGACCGGCGCCGCGTCGGGGGTCTGATGGCACCCAGTGGGCCCGCCGACCCGCCGCGGACGGCATCGGAACCGGCACCGCGGACGCCGCTGTCCCGGCTCGCCGAACTGCATGGTGTCGCCCCTGACTACAACCCCTCCCCGGACCGCACGGTCGCGGCCCCGGACGCCGCGCTCGTCGCGATCCTGGCGGCGCTCGGGGTCGACGCGAGCACCCCCGACGCCGTGCGCGCCGCCCTCGCGCTCCACGAGGCCGGGACGGCGCGGCGGCTGCTGCCGCCGACGCTGGTGTGCTGGGGCGGCGACACCCCCGCCGCGCTGGCCGGACTGCCGGACGGCACCCGGCTGCGTATCACCACCGAACAGGGCGAGACCCGCGCCTCGGCCGAACAACTCCCCTCCGGCGTCCACGCGCTGCACGCCACCGCCCCCGACGGCCGCAGCGCCGACGTCCACCTCGTCGTCGCCCCCACCCGGCTGCCCGCGCCGCCCGGACGCACGTACGGCCTGCTCGTCCAGCTCTACTCGCTGCTCTCCCGCCGCTCCTGGGGCATGGGCGACCTCGGTGACCTCGCCGAGCTGACCGCCTGGGCGGGCCGGGCGCTCGGCGCCGGATTCGTCCAGGTCAACCCGCTGCACGCGGCCGTGCCCGGCGACCCCACCGACCCCTCTCCGTACCGGCCCTCCTCCCGCCGCTTCCCCGACCCGGTGCACCTGCGGGTCGAGGACATCCCCGAGTACCCGTACGCCGAGGACCACGACCGGCTGCGCACGGTGCTGGAGCGCGCCGAACAGCTGCGCGAATCCGTCCTGCGCAAGGGCGCGCTGATCGACCGTGACGCCGTGTGGGACCTCAAGCGCGAGGCGCTCGCATCGGTCCGCGCGGTGCCGCTCGGGCCCGGCCGACGCGCCGCGTACGCCGACTTCCTCGCCCAGGAGGGCCAGGAGCTGGAGGACCACGCCACCTGGTGCGCGCTCGCCGAGGTGCACGGCTCCGACTGGCGGAACTGGCCCACCGGCCTGCGCGACCCCCGCTCGTCCGAGACCGCCCGCGCGCGGGGCGAACTGTTGGACCGCGTCGACTTCCACAGCCGGCTCGCCTGGCTCACCGACGCCCAGCTCGCCACCGCCCAGCGCTCCGCGCGTGACGCGGGCATGGCCGTCGGCCTCGTGCACGACCTCGCCGTCGGCGTCCACCCCGACGGCGCCGACGCCTGGGCCCAGCAGGAGTACTTCGCGGCCGGCATGTCCGTCGGCGCGCCCCCCGACGCCTTCAACGCGCGCGGCCAGGACTGGGGCCTGCCGCCCTGGCGGCCGGACCGGCTCGCCGCCTCCGGATACGCCCCCTACCGCCGCCTCCTGCGCGCTCTCCTCCGGCATGCCGGCGCCCTGCGCATCGACCACGTCATGGGCCTGTTCCGGCTCTGGTGGATCCCCCAGGGACAGCCGCCCACCGAAGGCTCCTACGTCCGCTACGACGCCGAGGCCATGCTCGCGATCCTGGTACTGGAGGCCTCGCGGGCCGGAGCACTGGTGATCGGCGAGGACCTCGGCACGG
The DNA here is from genome assembly GCF_040611295.1 of Streptomyces sp. NPDC002935. Lineage (NCBI taxonomy): Bacteria > Bacillati > Actinomycetota > Actinomycetes > Kitasatosporales > Streptomycetaceae > Streptomyces > Streptomyces sp. NPDC002935. Next base: position 6,055 of record NZ_JBEXNW010000004.1, on the reverse strand, counting down.
TCGAACCCGGGGTGCGCGAGACGCTCCAGGAACGCGGAGTGCTGGGCACGTCGGTGATGTGGTTCGAACGCGACTGGGACGGCGACGGCACGCCCCTGCCCCTCGACCGCTGGCGCGCCGACTGCCTGGCCACCGCCACCACCCACGACCTGCCGCCCACCGCGGCCCGGCTCACCGGCGAACACGTCGAACTCCGCGACCGGCTCGGCCTGTTGACCCGCTCCCTCGACGAGGAGCGGGCGGCCGCCGCCACGGACGCCCGGGAGTGGCTGGCGCTCCTCTCCCGCCTCGGGCTGCTGCGGGGCACGAGCGGCGGGGCCCCCGCGACGGCGGAGGAGGCCGAGATCCAGGCCGTGCACCGCTTCCTGCTGCGCACCCCGGCCCGCATGATCGGCGTCTGGCTCCCGGACGCCGTCGGCGACCGCCGCCCGCAGAACCTGCCCGGCACCTCGGACGAGTACCCCAACTGGCGCCTGCCCATCGCCGATGCCGAGGGCCGCCCGATGACCCTGGAGGAACTGGCCGCGTCACCCCGGCTGCACGCCCTGATCGACGTGGTGCGGGCGGAGAGCGGCCCGGCCGGCGCACCCGGGAGCCCACCGCGCCGTGCCCCGTGACGTCCGTACGGCACCCCGGGCGCGCGGGTCGGTCGGGTGTTCGCTACGTTTGCACCGTGGACAAGAAGAACGCTCTGCGCGCCGGTGCCCTGGCCGCCGGTACGACGCTGATGATGCTGCTCATGTCGTCCCCCGCGCTCGCGCTGACCCGCGACGACGGCGACGACCCCGGCCCCGGCCTGAGCGTGATCGAAACGCTCGGCCTCTACGTCGCGCTGCCGATCGTGCTGTTCCTGGTCATCGCCGGCCTGGTCATGGTCCTGGACAAGTCCCACAAGCAGCCGAACCAGGGCTGAGCCCCGCTCTTCGCCCCAACTCTCTTCGTCGAGGGAGTCCACGCACCCACCGGTGCGAGGACTCCCTCGACGCGTTTCACGACCACCGCGTCCGCCCGGACGGGTGCTGCCGGACCGGCCCTAGGGAGCGGTGGCGGCCAGCAGCGGGCGCAGGAGGTCGGCCAGTTGGGCGGCCTGGCCGCTGTCGAGGGTCGAGAGCGCGGCCGTCTGGACGGCGAGCCCCGCCCCGACCGCCTCGTCGATCAGGCGCAAGCCCTCGTCCGTCAGGGTGACCTGGAGGCCACGCCGGTCGTGCGGATCGGGCGAGCGGCGGAGCAGCCCGGCGCGTTCCAGCTTGTCCAGGCGCCCGGTCATCCCGCCGGTGGTCAGCATGAGCGTGGCCGAGAGCTGGCGCGGCGAGAGCGTGTAGGGCGCGTCGGAGCGGCGCAGGGTCGCCAGCACGTCGAACTCCCCGCGCGAGATCCCGTACCGCGCGTACGCCTTCTCCATCCGGTCACCCATGGCGCGCGAGAGCCGGAAGACGCGCCCGAAGACCTCCATCGCCGCGGTGTCGAGGTCCGGCCGGACGGCGGCCCACTGCTCGATGATCGCGTCGACGGGGTCCTTGGGGGTGCTCATGAGGGCGAGTATCCGCCGCGTCGCAGGTCGGCCGCAAGAAAGTAGCTAGGAAGAGAGTGGGTCACCGGGAAGCGGGTCATTGCTAAGCAGCTTGACTATAAGTAGCTTAGAACTAAGCTATTTATAGCTGACCTACTTCGGTTGGTCTGCCGAGTGTCCTGCTTCCCCTTCCCACCGTCCTGCTCCCGCCGGCCCTCTCGTTCGGCCTTCTCGAAACCGGGTGTCCCGTGGATGCGCGCCGATCCGCCCTGATAGCCCTCACCGCGCTCGCTCCCATCTCCTGGGGCAGCACCTACGCCGTCACCACCGAGTTCCTCCCGCCCGACCGGCCGCTCTTCACGGCCGTGCTGCGCGCCCTGCCCGCGGGACTGCTGCTCCTCGGGCTCGCGCGCGTGCTGCCGCGCGGGATCTGGTGGGGGAAGGCGACCGTGCTGGGCGCGCTGAACATCGGCGCGTTCTTCCCGCTGCTGTTCCTCTCCGCGTACCGGCTGCCCGGCGGGATGGCGGCCGTGGTCGGGTCGATCGGTCCCCTGTTCGTGGCGGGCCTCTCGGTGCTGCTGCTCGGTGACCGGCCGACCCTCCGTACGCTCCTCACCGGCATCGCCGCGGCCCTCGGCGTCAGCCTCGTCGTGCTGAAGGCGGCGGGTGCGCTCGACCCCGTGGGTGTTCTCGCGGCGCTCGCCTCCACCGCGTCGATGTCCACCGGCACCGTGCTCACCAAGCGGTGGGGGCGGCCGGACGGGATCGGTCCACTGGCGCTGACCGCCTGGCAGTTGACCGCCGGCGGGCTGCTGATCGCGCCGGTCGCCCTCGTGGTCGAGGGTGCGCCGCCCGCGCTGGACGGCCGGGCGATCGGCGGCTATCTGTACCTCGCGCTGGCGAACACGGCGGTCGCGTACTGGCTGTGGTTCCGGGGCATCGGCCGGCTCACCGCCACCCAGGTCACGTTCCTCGGCCCGCTCTCGCCGCTGACCGCGGCGGTCATCGGCTGGGCGGCGCTGGGGCAGGCGCTGACACCGGTCCAGCTGGCGGGCATGACCCTGGCCTTCGGGGCGACGGTGTTCGGCCAGCTGCGAGTCCGCGCGACCGCCACCGGCTCCGCCCCGGTTCTCCGGGATCTCACCAGGGCACCCCGGCCCGACCGGGAGCCCGGGCCCGACCGGGCTCCCCTGCCCGACCTGGCTTCCCGGCCCCGCCGTACCTCGCACGGGAACTAGCCCCGCCGTACCTCGTACAGGAAGCAGCCGTACTCCACCGCCCGCACATGGACCAGGGCCACCTCCGGATCGGCGAACGCCGTCGTGAAGGCCTCGTCGAACGCGTCCGGTGTCCGCACCAACTGGCCGCCCAGGATGTGCCCCTCGGCCGAGTAGCGGCGCACCGTGCGGTGGGCGGCCGCGAAGGGCAGGCCGTCCCCGGCCGGGCCCGCGCACGCGTCCGCGTGGATGAAGACCGGGCCCTGCTCGTCGTAGGCGCCCGGATCGGCCCCCGTCGACGCGGCCCAGCGGCGCAGCGGGGCGTAGGAGACCAGGGCGATGCGCTCGCCGGGCTCGCTGCGACGCAGGCAGCAGCGCAGCGGGGCGCCGCCCTCCGCGTCGGTCAGCGGGGCGAGCGGACGGCCCGCGTCATCCGTGTCGCGGAGCTCCTTCAGGACGGTCGGGCCGATGGGGCGTGCGGTGTACGTCGTCATACGTCCAGACTCGCGCCCGCGCGGCCACGGCACCGGCGGGAAACGGACATCGCGTTCCGTGTGGGCCCGTGGAAGGATGGCGCAACCCACACATAACGAGGAGATGACCGCGTGCCTGGCACAAACCTGACCCGCGAAGAGGCGCAGCAGCGCGCGAAGCTGCTCACCGTTGACTCGTACGAGGTCGATCTCGACCTTTCCGGCGCGCAGGAGGGCGGCACCTACCGGTCCGTGACCACGGTGCGCTTCGACTCCGCCGAGACCGGTGCGGAGACGTTCATCGACCTGGTGGCCCCGGCGGTCCACGAAGTCACCCTCAACGGCGACCCGCTCGACCCGGCCGAGGTCTTCGAGGACTCGCGGATCGCGCTGCCCGGGCTCCTTCAGGGCCGCAACGTCGTCCGCGTCGTGGCGGACTGCGCGTACACCAACACCGGTGAGGGCCTGCACCGGTTCGTCGACCCCGTCGACCAGCAGGCATACCTGTACACCCAGTTCGAGGTCCCGGACGCCCGCCGCGTCTTCGCCTCCTTCGAGCAGCCCGACCTGAAGGCCACCTTCCAGTTCACCGTGAAGGCGCCCTCCGGCTGGACGGTCATCTCCAACTCGCCGACCCCGGAGCCCAAGGACGACGTCTGGGTCTTCAAGCCGACGCCGCGGATCTCGACGTACATCACCGCGCTGATCGTCGGCCCGTACCACTCCGTGCACAGCGTGTACGAGAAGGACGGACAGTCCGTGCCGCTGGGCATCTACTGTCGTCCCTCGCTCGCCGAGTTCCTCGACTCGGACGCGATCTTCGAGGTCACCCGTCAGGGCTTCGACTGGTTCCAGGAGAAGTTCGACTACGCGTACCCGTTCACGAAGTACGACCAGCTCTTCGTGCCCGAGTTCAACGCGGGCGCGATGGAGAACGCGGGCGCGGTCACCATCCGCGACCAGTACGTCTTCCGCTCGAAGGTCACCGACGCCGCGTACGAGGTGCGCGCCGAGACGATCCTGCACGAGCTCGCCCACATGTGGTTCGGCGACCTCGTGACGATGGAGTGGTGGAACGACCTCTGGCTGAACGAGTCGTTCGCCACCTACACCTCCATCGCCTGCCAGGCCTACCACCCCGACAGCCGGTGGCCGCACTCCTGGACGACCTTCGCCAACTCCATGAAGACGTGGGCGTACCGGCAGGACCAACTGCCCTCCACCCACCCGATCATGGCCGAGATCCGCGACCTCGACGACGTGCTCGTCAACTTCGACGGCATCACGTACGCCAAGGGCGCCTCCGTCCTCAAGCAGCTCGTCGCCTACGTCGGCATGGACGAGTTCTTCAGCGGCGTGCAGGCCTACTTCAAGGCCCACGCGTTCGGGAACACGCGCCTGTCCGACCTCCTCGGCGCCCTGGAGGAGACCTCCGGACGCGACCTCGGGACCTGGTCGCAGAAGTGGCTCCAGACCGCCGGGATCAACATCCTGCGCCCGGAGATCGAGACCGACGCCGACGGTGTCATCACCTCCTTCGCCATCCGCCAGGAGGCCCCGGCCCTGCCCGCCGGCGCCCAGGGCGAGCCCACGCTGCGCCCGCACCGCATCGCGGTCGGCCTGTACGACCTCGACGGCGCCGAGGGCGGCAGTGGCAAGCTCGTGCGTGACGAGCGCCTTGAGCTCGACGTGGACGGGGAGCTGACCGCCGTACCGCAGCTCGTCGGCAAGCGCCGCCCCGACGTGATCCTGCTCAACGACGACGACCTGTCGTACGCCAAGGTCCGCCTCGACGAGGACTCGCTGGCCTTCGTCACCGAGCACCTCGGCGACTTCGAGTCCTCCCTGCCGCGCGCCCTGTGCTGGGCCTCGGCCTGGGACATGACCCGCGACGCCGAGCTCGCCACCCGCGACTACCTCGCGCTGGTGCTGTCCGGCATCGGCAAGGAGTCCGACATCGGTGTCGTGCAGTCGCTGCACCGCCAGGTGAAGCTGGCGATCGAGCTGTACGCCGACCCGACCGCCCGCGAGGCGCTGCTGACCCGCTGGACGGACGCGACGCTCGCCCACCTGCGCGCGGCCGAGGCCGGCAGCGACCACCAGCTGGCCTGGGCGCGCGCCTTCGCCGCGACCGCGCGCACGCCGGAGCAGCTGGACCTCCTGGAGGCGCTGCTCGAAGGCCGCGCGACCATCGAGGGCCTCGCCGTCGACACCGAGCTGCGCTGGTCGTTCGTGCAGCGGCTCGCGGCGGTCGGACGCTTCGACGACGCGGAGATCAGCGCCGAGTACGAGCGTGACAAGACGGCCGCCGGTGAGCGGCACGCGGCCACGGCCCGGGCGGCCCGTCCCACCGAGGAGGCGAAGGCGGAGGCGTGGGCCTCGGTCGTCGAGTCCGACAAGCTCCCGAACGCCGTGCAGGAAGCGGTCATCGCGGGCTTCGTCCAGACCGACCAGCGTGAGCTGCTCGCCCCCTACACGGACACGTACTTCGCCGTGGTCAAGGAGATCTGGGACGCCCGCTCGCACGAGATCGCGCAGCAGATCGCGACCGGTCTCTACCCGGGCATCCAGGTCGCCCAGGAGACCCTCGCCAAGACGGACTCCTGGCTGGAGGCGGCCGAGCCCAACGCCGCCCTGCGACGACTCGTGTCGGAGTCCCGCTCCGGCGTCGAGCGGGCCCTGAAGGCACAGGCGGCGGACGCGCAGGCGACGACCGCCTAGTCCGCGGTAGCACGGTAGGCGGACAGCGGTCCGTGGACACGACGACGGCCTGCGCCGGCGGATCGTCACGGCCATCAGGAGCCGGCTGTCCCCGCGCCATGTGCCCGACGTCATCGTGCCGGTCCCCGCGGTCC